>NZ_BAAAJK010000058.1:0-774 GCF_039526905.1 Pseudonocardia kongjuensis
CGCCGGCCAGCAGGCAGCGGGCCTCTTCCAGCGACACCCGTAAGGTCAACGCGACCTGGTCGGGCAGCCAACGGCCCACCGGTGTGACCGCCCGGGGGTCGGCGCCCGGTGGTGCGGCGGTGCTGCCGGGTGGGTGCCGGTCGGCGAACGCTGCCAGCATCCGGGTCCGCAACGCCGAGGCCCATCGTTCGATCCGTTCGGCGCCTTCGACCACGTCGAGGAGTTGGGCGTCGCTCAGCAGCTCGGGGCTGTCGCCGGCGAGTTGGCAGTCCAGTGCCAGTGCGAACCCCACCGGCCGGGTCGGGTCCACCACCACGACCGGCTCTCCCTCATCGTCTGCGCACAGCAGGGCGCACAGCTCGCGGGTCGATCCGTGTGGGCAGGGATCGGCGGCGACCGCCTCGGGGCTGAGCAGCGCACCATCGATATCGACCATGTGTTCGATTCTATCGGGTTGGACTGGTTGTTCTCTAGAAGGAAGTCGAGGGAAAATCCACTCAGGACAGGGTGGTTGTCGTGTCGGGTGGCGGGGTGTGGCGGGCTCTCCCGTTCGCGGTGGGTCCGGGTCGGTGGTGGGTGAGTGAGGGTGGGCGCGGGTTCGCGGCCCTGGGGGCTCACCCGGGTCGTCCCGCGGCCGGCCCGGTAGCGGATGCGCGGCGCGGCTCGACGACCGGGGCCGGCGGCCGGCGACCGGGCGGATCGCCGACCGGGAGCCTGTCAGATGGTCTGTGTAACAAGATCCTCTTGAGTTGAGGAGTACACAGATGTCCGTGG
>NZ_BAAAJK010000059.1:0-81729 GCF_039526905.1 Pseudonocardia kongjuensis
CGCCGGCCAGCAGGCAGCGGGCCTCTTCCAGCGACACCCGTAAGGTCAACGCGACCTGGTCGGGTAGCCAGCGGCCCACCGGTGTGACCGCCCGGGGGTCGGCGCCCGGTGGTGCGGCGCTGCTGCCGGGTGGGTGCCGGTCGGCGAACGCTGCCAGCATCCGGGTCCGCAACGCCGAGGCCCATCGCTCGATCCGTTCGGCGCCCTCGACGACGTCGAGCACCTGGGCGTCACTCAACAGCTCAGGGCTGTCGCCGGCGAGTTGGCAGTCCAGTGCCAGTGCGAACCCCACCGGCAGGGTCGGATCCACCACCACGACCGGCTCGCTGTTCTCGTCTCCGCACAGCAGGGCGCACAGGTCGCGGGTCATGCCGTGCGGGCAGGGATCGGCGGCGACCGCCTCGGGGCTGAGCAGCGCACCGTCGATATCGACCATGTGTTCGATTCTATCGGGTTGGGCTGGTTGTTCTCTAGAAGAAAGTCCGAGAAAAATCCACTCAGGACGGCATCCGTGGACCTCATCGGAAGGCAGCTCCGAAGTGGATCCCGGCGATGGCACGACGAGGAGGCCGGACCGGCGCCGGTGACTCCTCCGCCGCGCCGCCGGGATGCCGCCGCCCGGACCGCGGACCCACCGCGTGCGCACACCCGATGACGACCGGACGGCATCCGCGCCGAGGGGCACGAAGCGGGGTAGCCGGGGCACCCCGCCACCGCCCGACCCGGCACCGGGCACTACGCCGCCGCCCGACGCGCCGGCGGGTCACCGCGCCGCCACCGACCCTCCACCGGGCCGCCGGACCACCACCCGGACCACCGACCCACCACCGGAGGCAGCGGAGCTGAACCCCCGGAGCCAGCGGAGCAGACCCCACCCGAGCCAGCGGAGCAGACCCGCCGACGGCCCGGAACAGCCGGACCGACGCGACCCGACCGGAGCCCCGGACCACCCCGCGGTCACACCCGGGCCACCGGCGGCTCGACCCCCACCCCCCGACGACCGGGCGCCGACGCGGCCAGCACCCCCACGACGACCACCACCCCGGCGACCAGCTCCGGCAACGACGGCCGCTCCCCCAGCAGCAGGACGGCGAGCCCCATCCCGACGACCGGCACCAGCAGCGAGTGCGGCGCCACGACGCCTGCCGGGTAGCGGCGCATCAGGACCGTCCAGATCCCGCTCCCGACGACCGTCGCGACCACCGAGAGGTACAGCAGCGCGACCAGGCCGGGCAGCCCGTCCCGGGTGAACACCTCGGCCGTCGCCAGCCAGCCGGTCGCCGGACCCTCGACCACCGCCGACGCGGCGAGCAGCGGGATCGGCGGGACCACCGTCATCCACAGGGTCAAATGCAGCGGATCGACCGCCTCGCCGTCGCGCTGGGCCAGCCGGTTGCACAGGTTCCCGGCGGCCCAGCCGAGCGCGCCGAGCAGGGTGAGCGCGACCGGGAGCAGCGCGGCCGTCTGTGCCCGCAGCAGCGCGATCGTCGCCAGTCCGGCGACCGCGACGCCGATCCCGATCCACTGCCGCCGCCGGACCCGCTCCCGCAGCAGCACCGCGCCCAGTACCAGGGTGAACGGCCCGGACGCCTGCAGCACCAGCGAGGCGAGCCCGGCCGGCATCCCGGCGTACATCCCGAGGAACAGGAACAGGAACTGCAGGGTGCCGAAGCCGAGCCCGTAACCGATCAGCCAGCGCAGCGGCACCGCGGGCCGCGGGATCAGCAGCACCGCGGGCACGGCGAGCACGAGCATCCGCAGACCCGCGAGGAAGACCGGCGGGAAGTGCTCGAGGCCGACGTGGATGGCGATGAAGTTCGCACCCCACAGCACGGCGACGACGACGGCGAGGCCACGGTCCCGGACGGTCATGCCCTCGACCCTCCGTCACCGGCGACCGTGCAGTCCAACGCCGAAATATGAAATGACCTTGTAGCATTGCTTCATGGACGTCCGGCGCCTGCGGATCCTGCGCGAGCTCGCCGACCGGGGCTCGGTCACCGCCGTCGCGGCGGCCCTGAACTACACCCCGTCCGCGGTCTCCCAGCAGCTCAAGGTGCTGTCCCGGGAGGCCGGGATCGCCCTGACCGTGCCGGACGGGCGCGGGCTGCGGCTCACCGAGGCGGGCACGGCCGTGGTCGCCGGCGCCGAGGACGTCCTGGCCGCGCTCGGCCGCCTCGACGAGACCCTGGCCGGGCTCCGCGAGCGCCCGCTCGGGACGGTCCGGGTCGTGCTGTTCCCGTCCGCCGCCCGGCTGCTGCTGCCCGGCCTGCTCCGCCGCGCCGCCGCGCACGAGGGCCTGTCGCTGTCCTGCCGCGATCTCGACCTGCGCCCGGAGGAGGTGCCGGCCGCCGCAGCCGGCGTCGACGTGGTCGTGACCCACCACGACGAGCGGCTCGATCCGTTCACCGGCGGGCGGCTGCGGGTCCGGCCGCTGCTGCGCGAGCCGCTGGACGTCGCGCTGCCGATCCGGCATCCGCTGGCCGCCCGGGCCGAGGTCGGCCTGGACGACCTGGTCGACGAGGGCTGGATCGGGGTCGGCGTGGGCTGGCCGGTCGACGACGTGCTGCGCTCGGTCGGGCTGGTCACCGGCACCACCCCGCAGGTGGTGCAGCGGATCAACGACTTCTCGGTCACCGAGGAGCTGGTCGCCGACGGGCACGGCGTCGCGCTGCTCCCCCGCTACTCGACCGACCACCGGGACGGCACCCGGCTGGCCCTGCGCCCGCTGGCCGGGGTGCGGGCGGCCCGGCTGGTGCACGCGGTCGCCCGTGCCGACGCCGTCGAACGTCCGGCCGTCCGGCTGGTGCTCGACGAGCTGGCCGCCGAGGCCGACGCGGTCCGGGCCCGCGCGGGCTGAGTCCCAGCCGGCCGAGCCCGAGCAAGCCGGGCCCGGGCCGGGTACGTCCGGGCCGAACCCCGGCAGGCCGGGTCCGAGCAATCCGAGCCCGAGCCGAACCCCGGCAGGCCGGGTCCGAGCAATCCGAGCCCGGGCCGAACCCCGGCAGGCCGGGTCCGAGCAGGCCGGGCCCGGGCCGAACCCCGGCAGGCCGGGCCCGGGCCGGGTACCGCCGGGACGGGTCCCAGCAGGCCGGCGCGAGCGGTCCGCACGCGCTCAGAGCAGCCGGGTCACCTTGTTCAGGCCGTTGTAGCGGACCGGCGTGATCCGGACCGACGCGCCCGAGTACGGCGCCTCGATCATCATCCCGTCACCCAGGTACATCGCGATGTGGTGGGTGCGGCCGTTGCGCGCCCAGGACAGCATGTCCCCGCGGCGCATGTCCGAGATCGGGACGAGCCGCCCGGCGTTGGCCTGGTTCCCGCTGTAGCGGGGCAGGTCGATGCCGACCCCGGCGAAGGCGTAGAGCATCAGACCCGAGCAGTCGAAGCCGACCTTGCGGAAGTCGCCGTGCGAGTCGGCGACGCCGCCGTCCCGGATGCCACGCGTCGGGCCGCGCGCGTTGCCGCCGCCCCAGGCGTAGATGGTGCCGATCCGCGACGTCGCCCGGTCGATCACGGTCTCGATCGCCGCCGAGCCCGATCGCGGCCCGGGCGCCGGGCCGGCCGACGGGCCCCGGTCGGGTGCGGTCTGCGCGCGGCGGGACTCCTCCTCCTGGGCGACCCGGGCGCGGGCCTCGTCGCGGGCCCGCTGCTCGGCCTCGGCCCGCAGCCGTTCCTGCTCGGCCTGCCAGGCCAGGTACCGCTGGCGCTGGGCGCGCAGACCGGCGTCGGAGTTCGCCGCCTCGTCCAGCCGGGCCTGCACGTCGGCACGCTCGGCGCGGACCGCGTCCAGCCTGCCCTGCTGCTCGTCCGCGGCGGCCGCGGCGGACACCAGCGCCTGGTCGGCGGCGGCGGACGCCTCCTCGGCGGCGGCCCGGCGGCGGTCGGCCTCCTCCTGGGCGGCGCGGGCCAGCGAGTCGGCGTTGGCCTGCGCGATCCGGGCCTGCTGCAGTTGCTCCAGCACCGACGCCTGGTCCTCGCTCAGCGCATCGGTCAGCCGCGCCCGGTCCATCAGGTCCTGCGGGTCGGTCGCCCGGGACAGCAGGCCGAGCGGGCCGAGATCGAGACCGTGCGTGTAGACGTCGCCGACGAACTCGTCGAGCCGGGTGCGGGCGTCGTCGACGGCCCGACCGGCCTCCTCGGTCGCCGCCCGGGCCTCCAGCGCGCGGGCGGCGGCCGCGTCGGCCTCCCGGCCGGCGGCGTCGGCGGTGTCGCGCGCCTCGAGGGCCTCCTGCCCGCGCGCGGCGACCTCGATCTGCAGCTCGTCGAGCTGCGCGTCGAGCTCGGCGAGCCGCGCGGTCAGCCGTCCGACCTCGGCGGACCGGTCCTGCACGCTCTGCCGGCTGCGTTCGAGCTCGTCGTCGTCGGGGTTCGGCGGCGGCGGGGGCGGCTGCGCGGGCAGCGACCCGGCGCCGGCGGCCCCGCCCGCCGTGGGCGCCACGGCCGCGGCGCCGACCGCCGGGGTTCCCAGCAGCAGTGCGGTCAGCAGCACCAGCACACCGGCGGCGAGCGGGGTCCGGCGACGGGGCCCGCGGGCGGGCCGGAGCACCGACGGCTCGCGCGTCACGGTTCGTCCTCCCGGGGAGCGGGTGCCGCGCCCGGCGGGGAGCGGTGCGGTCGGCGGAAGCCTGCCACTCCCGTCACGCGAACACCGTGCGACACACCGGACCCGCACCCGACGGTCCGCCTCCCGGGGGACCCCGGGCCCCGGGAGGGACGACGACCACACCCGCCTCGCGCTCTTTATAGGACAGGCGTACTATTTGGGACAGCAGGGTCCACGCTGCCGCGGACGAGGCGGTGCGCGAGACTCGGACACACGCCGGTGAGCCCCCCGACCTGCGAGCGGGCCGACGCTCACCGCACCGGACGCAGAACGCCCACCACCACGGGAGGACCATCAAGTGGCCAGCACCGACAGCTTCGGCGCCAGAGGACAGCTCGACGTCGGCGGCACCGGTTACGAGATCTTCCGGCTCTCCGCGGTGGAGGGCTCGAAGCGCCTGCCGTTCAGCCTCAAGGTCCTGCTCGAGAACCTGCTCCGCACCGAGGACGGCGCGAACGTCACGGCGGACCACATCAACGCCCTGGCGAACTGGGACCCGCAGGCCGAGCCGGACACCGAGATCCAGTTCACCCCGGCCCGGGTGATCATGCAGGACTTCACCGGCGTCCCCTGCGTCGTCGACCTGGCGACCATGCGCGAGGCGGTGACCGAGATGGGCGGCGACCCCGCCAAGGTCAACCCGCTCGCCCCCGCCGAGCTGGTCATCGACCACTCGGTGATGATCGACTTCTTCGGCACCGCCGACGCCTTCGAGAAGAACATCGAGTTCGAGTACGGCCGCAACAAGGAGCGCTACCAGTTCCTGCGCTGGGGCCAGGGCGCCTTCGACGAGTTCAAGGTCGTCCCGCCCGGCACCGGCATCGTGCACCAGGTCAACATCGAGAACCTGGCCCGCGTCGTCATGCCGCGCAACGGCCAGGCCTACCCGGACACCCTGGTCGGCACCGACTCGCACACCACGATGGTCAACGGCATCGGCGTGCTCGGCTGGGGCGTCGGCGGCATCGAGGCCGAGGCCGCGATGCTCGGCCAGCCGGTCTCCATGCTGATTCCGAAGGTGCTGGGCTTCAAGCTGACCGGCGAGATCCCGACCGGCGTGACCGCCACCGACGTGGTGCTGACGATCACCGAGATGCTGCGCCGCCAGGGCGTCGTCGGCAAGTTCGTCGAGTTCTACGGCGCCGGCGTCGGCGCCGTGCCGCTGGCCAACCGCGCCACCATCGGCAACATGAGCCCGGAGTTCGGCTCCACCGCCGCGATCTTCCCGATCGACGACGAGACCGTCCGCTACCTCAAGCTGACCGGTCGCTCCGAGGAGCAGATCGCCCTGGTCGAGGCCTACGCCAAGGAGCAGGGCCTCTGGCACGACCCGGACCACGAGCCGGTCTACTCCGAGACGATGGAGCTGGACCTGTCCACGGTGGTCCCCTCGATCGCCGGCCCGAAGCGCCCGCAGGACCGGATCGAGCTGTCCGCCGCGAAGCCGGCGTTCCGCAAGGCCGTGCAGGACTACACCAACGACGACGTCGCGCCGCTGACCGGCGTCGACGAGTCCAGCGACGAGTCGTTCCCGGCCAGCGACGCGCCGGCGCACACCTTCGCCGACGGCGAGCCCGCCCCGGTCGTCCAGTCCGCCGCGACCGGCTGTGAGGGCCGTCCGTCCAAGCCGGTCACCGTCCGCTCGGAGACCCGCGGCGAGTTCGTGCTCGACCACGGCGCCGTGGTGATCGCCTCGATCACCTCCTGCACCAACACGTCGAACCCGAGCGTGATGCTGGGCGCCGCGCTGCTGGCGAAGAACGCGGTGGAGAAGGGCCTGGCCGTCAAGCCGTGGGTGAAGACCTCGATGGCGCCCGGCTCGCAGGTCGTCACCGACTACTACGAGAAGGCCGGCCTCTGGCCCTACCTCGACAAGCTCGGCTACAACCTGGTCGGCTACGGCTGCACCACCTGCATCGGCAACTCCGGCCCGCTGCCGGAGGAGGTGTCGGCCGCGGTCAACGAGAACGACCTGACCGTCGCGTCGGTGCTGTCGGGCAACCGGAACTTCGAGGGCCGGATCAACCCGGACGTCAAGATGAACTACCTGGCGTCTCCGCCGCTGGTCATCGCCTACGCGCTGGCCGGGACGATGGACTTCGACTTCGAGGCCCAGCCGCTCGGCCGGGACTCCGAGGGCAACGACGTCTTCCTGCGCGACATCTGGCCCTCCACCGACGACATCAACGCGGTCGTCGACTCCTCGATCACCTCGGAGATGTTCACCAAGAGCTACTCCGACGTGTTCCGCGGCGACGACCGCTGGCGGGCGCTGCCCACCCCCGAGGGCCGGACCTTCGAGTGGGACCAGCAGTCCACCTACGTGCGCAAGCCCCCGTACTTCGAGGGCATGACGACCGATCCGGAGCCGGTCACCGACATCTCCGGCGCCCGGGTGCTCGCCCTGCTCGGCGACTCGGTCACCACCGACCACATCTCGCCGGCCGGTGCGATCAAGCCGGGCACCCCGGCCGCGGTCTACCTGGACGAGAACGGCGTCGAGAAGAAGGACTACAACTCCTTCGGCTCCCGGCGCGGCAACCACGAGGTGATGATCCGCGGCACGTTCGCGAACATCCGGCTGCGCAACCAGCTGCTGGACGCGATCGTCGACGGCGGGGTCAGCGGCGGCTACACCCGGGACTTCACCCAGGACGGCGGCCCGCAGGCGTTCATCTACGACGCCGCGCAGAACTACGCCGCGCAGGGCACCCCGCTGGTCGTGCTGGGCGGCAAGGAGTACGGCTCCGGCTCGTCGCGCGACTGGGCGGCCAAGGGCACCGCGCTGCTCGGCGTGAAGGCCGTCATCGTCGAGTCGTTCGAGCGGATCCACCGGTCGAACCTGATCGGCATGGGCGTCGTCCCGCTGCAGTTCCCCGAGGGCGAGTCCGCCTCGAGCCTGGGCCTGGACGGCACCGAGACCTTCGACATCGCCGGCATCACCGAGCTGAACGACGGGAAGACCCCGAAGACGGTGCAGGTGACCGCGACGAAGGAGTCCGGCGAGACCGTGGTGTTCGACGCCAAGGTGCGCATCGACACCCCCGGTGAGGCGGACTACTACCGCAACGGCGGCATCCTGCAGTACGTCCTGCGGGGCATGCTGAAGAGCTGACGCGCTCGACCACCACCGCGGAGCCCGTCGTCCCCCGTGGGGCGGCGGGCTCCGTGCATCCGGCAGTGCGTCCGGTAGCGCTACGGATCCGGACGATCCGCCGACGGACGACCCTTCCCGGCATGTCCACCTCGCTCCCGGGTCCGTGGCGGCGCCTCCTCGACGAGGCCCGCGCCTACCCGTCGCCGCACAACTCCCAGCCGATCGTCGTCCGGGTGCTCGACGCCGGCCGCGCCGAGCTCCTCTACGACCTGGAACGCGGGCTGCCCGCGGAGAACTTCGGGATCCCGTTCGGCCAGGTGTGCGCCGGCGTCTACGTCGAGTCGCTGGCGACCGTCGCCGCCGGGCACGGCTGGTCGGTGGCCGCCGAGCTGCGCGACGACGGGCTCGACTTCGACGCCGCCGCCCGCCATCAGCCGCTCGGCACCCTGGAGCTGGGTCGGGCCGCGATCACCCCACGGGCGGAGGCCGACCTGGCCGCGTTCCGGCGGCGGCGCACCTCGCGCCGGCCCTACCAGGACCTGCCGGTCGATCCGGCGGTGCTCGCCGAGGCCGGCGCGCTCGCCGCGGCCGCCGGCCACGACTTCGGGCACACCGCGCAGCGGGGGCTGGTGGACCGGCTGGTCCGGATCAACCAGGAGACCCTGTTCGACGACCTGCGCAACGACGCCGTGCACGCCGAGATCCTGGCCTGGATCCGCACCTCGGACCGCAGCGCCGAGGCGACCCGCGACGGACTGTCCGCGCGCACCCTGCTGCTGCCCGGCCCGCTGCTCGGCTTCGCGATGCGGCACCGCGGGATGTGGGACCTGCCGCTGGCCGGGCCGCTGCTGCGCCGGATCTACCTGAACACGATGCGCGGGGTGCGCGAGCTCGGCTGGCTCACCGGCCCGTTCGGCTCCCCGCTCGACCACGTCGCGGCCGGCCGGCTGTTCCTGCGGATCTGGCTCGCGTTCACCAGGGCGGACGTGTACCTGCACCCGTTCGGCACGGTGATCACCAACCCGCGCTCGCACGCCGCCTTCACCGACGCCGCCGGGATCGTCGAGGACGGGGCCGGCGGCGAGCACCTGGCCTGGATGCTCTTCCGCTACGGGCACAGCGCGGAACCACCGCGGGCGCTGCGCCGCGAGCTGCCCGAGATGCTCCTCGACCGGGACGGGAGCACGTCGTGGGACCGCTGACCTGGCTGCAGGAGACCGTCGTCGACCTGCTGGCCCGCCGGCCGGGCACGCACCGGCTGCTGCTGGCACCGGGGTTCGAGCCGCTGCGCAGGCGGCTCGGCGAGCGCCGGGCGTACCGCACCTTCGAGCGCAGCGCCCGGCTGGTCCCGGCCTACCGGAGCTTCCTGGCCGCACACGGCGCGCCGCGCCGGCTCCCCCGGGACCGGCGCCGGGCGGCCGCGGCGTTCGCCGCACTGCCGGTGACGGACAAGGACTCCTACATCCGGCCCTACTCCATCGCGGACCGCTGCGTGCGCGGCCGGATCCCGCGCCGGGGCGTCGTCGTCGACGAGTCGTCGGGTTCGTCGGGGGTGCCGACCAGCTGGGTGCGCGGCCCGGTGGAGCGGCGCGCCTCCCGGGAGCTGCTGCGGGTCGGGTTCCAGCGCACCGCCGCCGGGCTGCGCACGCCGCCGTTCGTGATCAACGCCTTCTCCCTGGGCGCCTGGGCGACCGGGATGAACGTGTCCGCGGCGCTGACCGGCGTCGCCGTCGTCAAGTCGGTCGGGCCGGACCCCGACAAGATCATCAACACGATGCGCGAGTTCGGCCCGGACTTCACCTACGTGATCACCGGGTACCCGCCGTTCCTGAAGGGACTGTTCGACGACGACCGGCTCGACTGGTCCGCCTACGACATCGTCTGCGCGTTCGGCGGCGAGGGCATCAGCGAGGGCATGCGGGACCGCATCCTGCGCACCGCGCACTCGGTGATCGGCGCCTACGGGGCGAGCGACCTGGAGATCTCGATCGCCACCGAGACCGGGTTCACGATCGCGCTGCGCCGGGCGATCGCCGCCGATCCGGCGCTGTCGGCGGAGCTGACCCGCCAGGACGAGTACGGCGTGCTCCCGAACATCTTCCAGTACAACCCCTACGCCTACCTGATCGAGACCAGCGACGACGGCGAGCTGCTGATCACCCTCACCCGGCCGCAGAACCTCAGCCCGCGGATCCGCTACAACATCCACGACCGCGGGCACGTGGCGCGGATGCGGGACGTGCTGCCGGTGCTCCGCCGGCACGGCCTGCGTGAGGTGCTCGACGCCCGGCTGCTCGACCTGCCGCTGCTGTTCCAGTACGGCCGCAGCGACTCCTCGGTGGACTTCAACGGCGCGGTGGTCCCGCCGGACGGGCTGCGCGACGCGGTCAGCGCCGATCCGGAGCTCCTGGACGCGATCGAGAACCACCGGCTGGTGTCCTACGAGGACGACGCGGGCGACCGGCGGCTGCACCTGGCCCTGCAGCTCGCGCCCGGCCGCGAGCTCGCCGACCGGACCGGCGCCGCCCGCCGGGTGGTCCGCGCGCTGCGCCGGTCCAACGCCGACCTGCACAACGCGATCCGCACCTGCGCGCCCGGGACGGAGCCGACGGTCGGCTTCTACCCGCACCGGACCGGCGTGTTCGCCGACGACGGGGCCACCCTGAAGAACAGCTACGTCCGGTTCCTCGACGCCGCCGGGGCCCGCGCCGCAGGGATCGACGTGCAGTGGACCGCCGAGCGCGCGGGCTGACGCCGGGCCACGCCGGACCCGCCGAACGCGCGGGCTGACGCCGGGCCACGCCGGACCCGCCGAACGCGCGGGCTGACGCCGGACCCGCCGGCGCCGGGTCGCTCAGATCCGGGCGCCCAGCTCGCGGGAGATCCGGCGGGCGGCGTCGACGGCGGCCCGGCCGTGGTCGTCGAACACCGCCTCGGTCATCCGGACGGTCGGCCCGGACACCGACAGCGCCCCGGCCGGGCGGCCGTCGGCACCGAGGATCGCGGCGCCGACCGCCGCGATCCCCTCGCTGAGCCCCTCCGGATTGACCGACCAGCCCCGGGCCCGGATCTCGGCGATCCGGGCCCGCAGGGTGCCGGCGTCGGTGACCGTCCACGGCGTGCTCGGCGCCAGCTCGCCGCCGGACAGGTACGCCTCGACGACGGCGTCGGTGCACGCCGCGAGATAGGCCTGGCCGGTGGCCGAGGCGTTGAGCGGGATCCGGTGCCCGAGCGGCAGGAACGCGCGCAGCCGGTGTGCGGTGTCCAGGCGCTCGACCAGCACCAGCTCGCGGCCGTCGGGCGCGGCCAGGTGCACCGTCTCCCCCGAGGTCAGCTGCAGCTCGTGCAGCACCGGGAGCGCGCGTTCGCGCAGCTCGCCCGAGTCGCGGGCCTGGTTCCCGACGGCGAACGCGCGGTAGGTCAGCGACCAGCGCGAGGTCTCGTCGGCCCGGCACCAGCCGACCTCCGCCAGGGTCAGCAGGGTGCGCTGCACGGTGCTCTTGGGGAGACCCACTCCCCGTGCGAGCTCGGACAATCCGACCGGTTGCTGCTCCCCCACCGCCTCCAGCACCCGGATCGCCGAGACCACGCTGTTGGTCGCCGCCATCCCTTGACCCCCTCGAACGAGCGACATACCGTCCTGGCTCAACGGTCCACTGTGCAGACCACTGTGCCACCTGGTGGACCGATCGACAAGGCTACCAACGGAGGTAACCCCATGGCGGTGCAGATCATCGCGCTGCTGACGTTCGTGGCGGTGTTCGTCATCGCGGAGCTGCGGCGCTCGCACATCGGCATCGTCATGTTCGCGGCGGCGGCCGGGATGGGCCTGCTCGTCGCCGGGCTGGCGCTCGACGACATCGTCGCCGGCTTCCCGATCGACATCCTGATCCTGCTGGTCGGCGTGACCTACTTCTTCGGGATCGCCAAGGCCAACGGCACCATCGGCCGGCTCGTCGACCGGGCGCTGGTCCTCGTCGGCAGCAACACCGCCGCCCTGCCGCTGACGTTCTTCCTGCTCACCGCGGCGGTGTCGGCGATGGGCTCCCCGCTGGGCGGCCTGGTCATGGCCCCGATCGGCATGTCCGTGGCGCACCGGCGCCGGATCGACCCGATGCTGATGGGCCTGGCGATCGGCACCGGGCTCTCGGCCGGGGCGTTCGCACCGACCTCGCTGTTCGGCATCGTCACCTGGGGCACCGCCAACACCGCCGGGATCGCACTGAACCCGCTCACCCTGTTCGCGGTCGCGGTGATCGTGAACCTGGTCCTGCTGGCCGCGGCCTACCTGATGTTCGGCTCGCGCAGCCGCGCCCGCACCACCGTGAGCACCGCCGCCGGGGG
The DNA here is from genome assembly GCF_039526905.1 of Pseudonocardia kongjuensis. Taxonomy (NCBI): domain Bacteria; kingdom Bacillati; phylum Actinomycetota; class Actinomycetes; order Pseudonocardiales; family Pseudonocardiaceae; genus Pseudonocardia; species Pseudonocardia kongjuensis. Next base: position 12,048 of record NZ_BAAAJK010000059.1, read on the forward strand.
TGCTGTCGCCACCGGCGGCGAGGACGAGCCGGAGGCCGGCGAGGAGCGGCCCGCCCGTGAGCCGTTCGAGACCATCCACCTGGTCACCGTGGTCGCCATGCTCGGCCTGATCGCGGCCGTCGTCGTGCTCGCGATCGTCGGCAACAACCCGGACGTCGGCGTGCTCGCCTTCGCCTTCGGCGCCGCGCTCACCCTGATCGACCCGGACAACGGGCGCAAGGCGCTCAAGGAGATCGACTGGTCGACCGTGCTGCTGGTCGGCGGCATCATCACCTACGTCGGCGTGCTGCAGGAGATCGGCGCGGTCGACCTGCTCGGCGACCTCGCCGCGATGATGACCGTCCCGCTGCTCGCCGCCCTGGTCATCTGCGCGGTGGGCGGGCTGGTCTCGGCGTTCGCGTCCACCACCGGCATCCTCGCCGCGCTCGTCCCGCTGGCCATCCCGCTGATCGAGCAGGGCGGCGTCGCGGGCTGGGCGCTGATCTGTGCGCTCGGCGTGTGCTCGTCCATCGTGGACGTCTCGCCGTTCTCCACGGTGGGTGCGACCCTGGTGGCGACCACCGTCGATCCCGACCAGCGGCCGCGGATGACCGCCCTGCTCACCCGCTGGGGCCTGTCCATGGTCGTGATCGGCCCGGTCGTGCTGGTCGGCACGCTGGTGCTGCCCGCGATGGCGTTCCAGTGACAGGGCCTGCCAGTGCCAGGGCCTGCCGGTAACAGGGCCTTCCAGTGACCTACCCAGACCGTACGGAACCGGAGAGATCGTTGCTGCTCACCTCACTCACCGCCGCCGAGGACCTCGAGCGCGCCGTCACCGTCGGCGAGGAGACGCTGTCCCGGGCCGAGCTGGTCGACCGGGCCGGCCGGTTCGCCGCCGGCATCCCGGACGACGGCCCGGTCGCGGTGCACGCGACGGCGTCGGCGGACACCGTCGTCGCGATCACCGGCTGCCTGCTCGCCGGGGTGCCGGTGGTGCCGGTCCCGCCGGACTCCGGGCCCGCCGAGCTGCGGCACGTGCTGCGCGACTCGGGCGCCACGTCCTGGTCGGGCGCGCGGCCGGACGGGGTCGATCTCCCGGTGGTCGTCCCGGGCGGCGGCGCTGTGCCGCCGCGCGAGACCGATCCCGAGGCGACCGCGATGCTGCTCTACACCTCCGGGACGACGGGTGCGCCGAAGGGCGCGCAGCTCTCCGGCCGGGCGATCGCGGCCGGGCTGGACGGACTGATCGAGGTCTGGGACTGGACCCCGGACGACACCGTCGCGCACGGCCTGCCGCTGTTCCACGTGCACGGGCTGATCCTCGGCGTGCTCGGCTCGCTGCGGCTGGGCTCGCGGGTGGTGCACACGGTGAAGCCGCAGCCCGCCCGGTACGCCGCGGCGGACGCGTCGATGTACTTCGGCGTGCCGACCGTGTGGAACCGGATCGTCGAGGACCCGGCGTCGGCGCGGGCGCTCGGCGGCGCCCGGCTGCTGGTGTCGGGCAGCGCGCCGCTGCCGGCGTCGCTGTTCGAGCGGATCGCTGGGCTCACCGGGCAGGCACCGGTCGAGCGCTACGGCATGACCGAGACCATGATCACGCTCAGCGCACACGCCGCCGGCGAGCGCCGGGCCGGCTGGGTGGGCCTGCCGGTCCCCGGCGCCGAGACCCGGCTGCGGCCCGCCGACGACGACGCGGGCAGCACCGTCCCGGACGACGGCGAGACCGTCGGCCGCCTCGAGGTCCGCGGGCCGATGCTGTTCTCCGGCTACCTGAACCGGCCGGACGCGAACGCCGAGACCAGCGCCGGCGACGGCTGGTTCCGCACCGGCGATCTCGCCGTCCGCGACGCGGGCGGGTTCCACCGGATCGTCGGCCGGGAGTCCACCGACCTGATCAAGTCCGGCGGCTACCGGATCGGCTCCGGCGAGATCGAGGCGGTGCTGATGGACCACCCGGCCGTCGCCGAGTGCGCGGTCGTCGGGGCGGCCGATCCGGACCTCGGGCAGAAGATCGTCGCCTACGTCGTCGGCGAGGGTCCTGGCCAGGCGCTGATCGACCACGTCGCCTCCCAGCTGTCCTGGCACAAGCGCCCGCGCGAGGTGGTGTTCGTCGAGGCGCTGCCGCGCAACCCGATGGGCAAGGTGCAGAAGAAGCTGCTGGGCGGATGAGTGCGGTGCCGGCTCAGTAGCTGCGCGGGAGGCCGAGGACCTGGGTGCCGATGTGGGCGAGCACCAGCTCCTCGGCCACCGGGATGTTGCGGGCGATCCGGGCGTCCCGGAACAGCCGCTCCACCGGGTACTCCTTCGAGTACGCCATCCCGCCGAAGGTCTGGAACGCCCGCTCCGCGGCCTCCCAGCCGACCTGCGCGCCGGTCAGCTTGGCGATGTTGGTCTCGGCGTGGCAGGGCAGGTCGTTGTCGAACAGCCAGGCCGCCTTGTAGGTCATCAGCCTGCCCAGCTCGGCCTTCGCCCTGATCTGCGCCAGCGGGAACTGGATGGCCTGGTTGGCGCCGATCGGGCGGCCGAACACCACCCGCTCCTTCGCGTACCGGACGGCGACGTCCAGCGCGGCGTCCGCGGTGCCCACCCCGCCGGCCGCGGCCAGGATCCGCTCCGGGTTGAGCACGTCCCACAGCACGGCGAAGCCGTGGTCGATCTCGCCGATCACGTTCGCGGCGGGCACCCGGACGCCGTCGAGGAAGACCTGGCTGGAGGTCACCACGTTCGAGCCCATCTTCGGGATCGGTGTCCAGCGCAGCGTGCCGGCCTCGGCGGCCTGCCGCACGTCGACCAGGAACAGGGTGAAACCGGCGGTGCGCGGCGTCGCCTCCCCGGCCGGCACGGTCCGGGTCACCGCGATCATCCAGTCCGCGTTCTCCAGGCCGGAGATCCAGATCTTCTGCCCGTCGAGCACGAAGTCGTCGCCGTCGCGGACGGCCCGGGTGCGGATCGACAGCGCGTCGCTGCCGGCGTCGGGCTCGGTGAGACCGAGGCAGAACTGCACCTCGCCGGCCGCCAGCCCGGGCAGCAGCGCCCGCTTCTGCTCCTCGGTGCCGTGCCGGGTCAGCGTGGTCGCGCCGAAGCCGGGGGTCAGGATGTAGAGGAAGATCCCGCCGGTGCCGCCCGAGGCGGCCAGCGTCTCGCAGGCGACGGCCAGCTCCAGCATCCCCTGCCCGCCGCCGCCGTACTCCTCGGGCACGGTCAGGCCCAGCCAGCCGCCGTCGGCGAGATCGCGCCACGCCTCCCAGGGGAACCGGTGCTCCTCCTCCAGCCGGGACCAGTAGGTGTGGTCGTAGCGCGCGCCGATCGCGCGCACCCCCTCCTGCACGGCCTGCGCGGTGTCGGGGAGCGTGAAGTCCATCGTGGCGGTTCCTCTCGGGCCGGCGGGCGGCGCGCCGGTCGTCGTCGGGCCTGGGCGGGCCCAGCATGCTCCGGATCGGCCCGTGCCGGAAACCGGTGGTGCACCGGGCCGGCGGTCCCTGCTCGCCGCGCGGCACTGCAGGGTCTAGCTTTCGCGCCATGCCCGGTGCGCACTCGCCCTCGGAGGATCGTGGCCACGACCGCGGGATCGGGGTCAACCCGGTCTTCGCCGCGGAGCCGGTCGACATCCCGCGGTTCACGATCCCCGACGGCGGCCTCGATCCCGAGATCGCCTACCAGGTGGTGCACGACGAGCTGATGCTCGACGGCAACGCGCGGCTCAACCTGGCCACCTTCGTCACCACCTGGGCCGAGCCGCAGGCGGAGCGGCTGATGGCCGAGTCGCTGGACAAGAACATGATCGACAAGGACGAGTACCCGCGCACCGCCGACCTGGAGCAGCGGTGTGTGCGGATGCTCGCCGATCTCTGGCACGCGCCCGATCCCGGTCGTGCGGTCGGCTGCTCGACCACCGGGTCGTCGGAGGCGTGCATGCTCGGCGGGCTGGCGCTCAAGCGGCGCTGGCAGCACCGCCGCCGTGCGGCCGGGCTGCCCGCGGACCGGCCGAACATCGTGATGGGGATCGACGTCCAGATCTGCTGGGACAAGTTCGCGAACTACTTCGAGGTCGAGCCGCGCCTGGTGCCGATGTCCGGCGACCGGCTGCACCTGGGCGCCGACGAGGCGCTGGCCCGCTGCGACGAGAACACGATCGGCGTGGTCGCCGTCCTCGGGTCCACCTTCGACGGCAGCTACGAGCCGGTCGAGGAGCTGTGCGCCGCACTCGACGACCTGCAGGCCCGGACCGGGCTCGACGTCCCGGTGCACGTCGACGGCGCCTCCGGCGCGATGGTCGCCCCGTTCTGCGATCCGGACCTGGTGTGGGACTTCCGGTTGCCCCGGGTGGCGTCGGTCAACACCTCCGGGCACAAGTACGGCCTGGTGCATCCCGGCGTCGGCTGGGCGGTCTGGCGGGACACCGACGCGCTGCCCGAGGACCTGGTGTTCCGGGTGAACTACCTGGGCGGGGACATGCCGACCTTCGCGCTGAACTTCTCCCGCCCGGGCGGCCAGGTGATCGCGCAGTACTACCAGTTCCTGCGGCTGGGCCGGGACGGCTACGCCCGGGTGCAGGGCACCTGCCGGGAGATCGCGACCGGGTTGGCCCGCCGGATCGAGGAGACCGGCGCGTTCCGGCTGCTCACCGACGGCTCGCAGCTGCCGGTGTTCGCCTTCACCGTCGCCGACGGCGAGCCGTTCTCGGTGTTCGACGTATCGGCGGCGCTGCGCGAGAGCGGCTGGCTGGTCCCCGCCTACACCTTCCCGGCCGACCGGCAGGATCTCGCCGCGCTGCGGATCGTGGTGCGCAACGGGTTCAGCCACGACCTGGCCGGGCTGCTGCTCGACGACCTGGAGCGGGCGCTGGAGCGGCTGCGCCGCCAGTCCGCGCCGGTGCGCGGCGCCGACGGGGCCGGGTTCGCGCACGGAACGCGTTCGTCACCGGCCTGAGCCGCTGCTAGCGTGCCGGGTGCGCCCCCGATGGGCCCAGCGGAAGGAGCACGAACCCCGCCGACGCCACGCGTCGGCCACCCGCACGGGCCCGCGGGCGCAGCGCTCCTTCACGTCTCCCCCGTGGTGCCCGCACCCACCTCGTGAGGAGAGCCATGCCCTGCACGTTCAACCACACCATCGTCGCCGCCCGGGACCGCGCGGAGTCGGCGGCCTTCTTCCGTCGCGTGTTCGAGGCGGCGGACGCCCCGTCCTGGGGGCCGTTCACCAATCTCGCGCTGGACGGCGGCGTGCTGATCCAGTTCGCCGATCTGCCGGCCGACGCGTTCCCGCAGATCCAGCCGCAGCACTACGCCTTCCTGGTCGACGACGCGCTGTTCGACCGGGCGTACGCCCGGCTGGTCGCCGACGGCGTCGAGCACTGGGCCGACCCGCAGATGCAGCGGACCGGCGAGATCAACCACGGGCACGGCGGGCGCGGGGTCTACTTCCGCGACCCGGCCGGGCACTTCCTGGAGATGATCACCAGCCCGTACCTCTGAGGCGCGGCGGGCCGTCCGCGGCTGCCCGGGGCCGCTCAGCGGCGGCCCTGTTTCGCCTGCTGCACCAGCTCGTACACCTGCCCGCGCAGCTCGGCGAAGCGTGCCGCACCCCGGGTGGTGAGCTGGTCGCGCTCGGCGGGCAGGTCGACCGGCACGTCGGCCAGCACCACGGTCGGCGCGTGCGAGAGCACCAGCACCCGCTGGCCGAGGTAGACGGCCTCGTCGATGTCGTGGGTCACGAACAGCACGGTGACGCCGAGCCGCTTCCAGAGGTCACGGACCAGGTCCTCCAGCTCGGCCCGGGTCTGCGCGTCGACCGCGGCGAACGGCTCGTCCATGATCAGCAGTCGCGGCTCGTAGGCGATCGCGCGGGCGATCGCGACCCGCTGCTGCATGCCGCCGGACAGCTCGTAGGGGTGCTTCTCCCCCGCCGCGCCGAGCCCGACGGCCTCCAGCGAGGTGTCGACCAGCCGGGTCCGCTCCGCCTTCGGCAGACCCTTCTCGCGGAGCGGGAGGTCCACGTTCTGCCGGACGGTCAGCCAGGGGAACAGGCTGCGCCCGTACTCCTGGAACACCACGGCCATCCCGGGCGGCGGCTCGGTGACCCGGGTGCCCTCCAGCAGGACGTCGCCGGAGGTGGCGCCGAGCAGCCCGGCGATGCACTTGAGCAGCGTCGTCTTGCCCGCGCCGGAGGGCCCGACGATGCAGAGCAGCTCCCCCGGTGCGATGTCGAAGGTCAGGTCCCGGATCGCCTCGGTCTCCCGGCCGGCCCCGTAGTAGATCTTGCGCAGCCCGTGCACGGCCAGGATCGGCTCGGTCAGCTGTGCTGCGGAGGTCGTGGAGGTCATGCTCAGCCCTTCTCCCGGTCGGCCCGGCGCGCCCCGTCGTACCACGCGAGCGCGCGGGACTCGACGAGACGGAAGATCATCGACAGCAGCACCCCGATCAGGCCGAGCAGGATGATCCCGCTCCACATCTCGGGGATCGCGAACTGCCGCTGGAACTGCACGATAGTGAAGCCGAGGCCGTTGCTGGCCGCGAACATCTCGGAGATGACCATCAGGATGATGGCGATCGACAGCGACTGCCGCGCGCCGGCCGCGATCTGCGGGCTCGCCGCGGGCAGGATCAGCCGGCGCAGCCGGGTCAGCGGCCGCAGCCGGTAGACCCGGGCCGTGTCGCGCTGCACCTCGTCCACCCCGCGCACGCCCTCGACGGTGTTCAGCAGCACCGGCCAGAGCGCACCGGACACGATGACGACGATCTTCATCCCGTCGCCGATGCCGGCGAACAGGATGATGATCGGCACCAGGATCGGCGGCGGCAGGGCGCGGAAGAACTCCAGGGCCGGTTCGAGCAGCAGCCGCAGCCGCCGGAACGAGCCGATCGCGATCCCGGCGCCGATGCCGATCACCAGGGCGAGCGCGTAGCCGACGGCGAGCCGGCCCAGGCTGGGCAGCACGTCCTGGGCGAACCGGCCGTCGAACCAGGTGCCGGGGAACGCGGTGAGGATGGACTGCAGCGAGGGCCAGTAGAAGCTGCTGCTGTTCGCGGTCGCGATCCACCAGATCGCGACCAGGACGAGCGGGAGGCCGAGCACCCGCAGCGTGGAGCGCAGTGCGCCGGTCATGCCGCCACCTCCCGCCGGACGGACGGGTGCCAGCGCAGCGCGCGCCGCTCGACGAGCCGGGCGCCGAGATTGACCAGCACCCCGATCGCGCCGGTGACCAGCACCAGCGCGTACATGACCTCGACCGCGCCGGAGCTCTGCGCCACCGCGATCTCGCGGCCCAGCCCGGGCGAGCCGATGATCAGCTCGCCGGTGACCTCCAGGATCAGGGCGACCGCGGCCGCCAGCCGGAAGCCGGTCATCACGTAGGGCAGGGCGGTCGGCCAGACCACGGTGCGGACCCGGGTCCAGGGCCGGAACCGGTAGGACCGAGCGGTCTCCCGGGCGACCGGGTCGACGTCGGCGACGCCGTAGAGCACCTGGACGAGCACCTGCCAGAACGCGGCGTACACCACGAGCAGCAGGGTGGACCGCATGTCGGTGCCGAACAGCAGCACGGCCAGCGGGATCAGCGCGACCGAGGGGATCGGGCGCAGGAACTCGATGGTCGAGCCGGTCACCGCCCGCAGCACCGGGGTGGTCCCGATGACGATGCCGACGGCGGTCCCGGCGAGCAGCGCGATGGCCAGGCCGGTGCCCCAGCCGAGCAGGGTCGATCCGAGCGCCGACCAGAACGCGGGCTCGGCCGCCTGCCTGCCGAGCTCGGCCAGCATCGCGCTGATCGGCGGCAGGTAGCGGGAGTCGACCAGCCCGGTGCGCGGGAGCAGCTCGGCCACCGCGACCAGACCGGCGATGCCGACGAGGCCGAGCAGCGGATCGATCCGCAGGCCCCGGCGGGGCCGTGGCGCGGGCGCGGCCGTCCCGGTGCCGGGTGGCGGGAGGCCGGTGACCGAGCTGGTCACGACTGCGGCAGGACCATCGAGGCCGCGTCGAACGGCGCGTCGATGATCTGGAAGCGGTGCATCAGATCGGCGATCCGCTGCACCTGGTCGGTGTCGAGCTCGATCTCGAAGCGGGGCATCTCGATCTCGGCGACGACCTCGGCGGGCACCTGGGTGTAGGTCGGGACGAGCTCGACCAGGGTGTCCCGGTCGTCCTGCAGCGCCTCGGCGGACGCGGTCAGGGCCCGGCGGAAGCTCGCGATCGCCTCCGGGTTCTCCTGGGCGTACTGCTCGGTGGTCAGCCAGCCGGCCACCGGCATGTCCGCGGACGCGCCGGAGAACAGCGGGAACAGCTCGCGGGCGCCGCCGGCCAGCGCGCTCGCCCGGAACGGCTCGACCTGCCAGATCGCGTCGACGTCGCCGCGGTCCAGGGCGGCCTGCATGTCCGGCAGCGGCAGCTCGACGAACCGGATGCTCGCCGGATCGACGCCGACGCCCTCCAGGTGGGTCTGCACGCCGACGGTGCCGATGTTCTCCAGGTTGTTCACCGCGACCGAGCCGCCGGCCAGGTCGGCCGCCTCCTGCATCGGCGAGTCCTGCGCGACCATGATGCCGTGGTCGGTGTTGCCGATGTCGTTGCCCGCCACGAACCGGACCGGGAGGCCCTGCTGGGCGGCGAGGATCGCCGAGGTGTAGTTGCCGTAGGTGATGTCGTACTCCCCCGCCATCAGCGACGGGATGGCCTGCGCGCCACCGGCGGTCTGCATCAGCTCGACCTGCATGCCCTCGGCGTCGAAGGCGCCGCTCTGCTCGGCGTGGACGACCGATGCGGTGTGCACGAGCGGGAAGTAGCCGATCCGGACCGGGTCGTCGGCACCGCCCGTCCCGGAACCTCCGGTGCCGCAGGCGGAGACCGCGAGCGCGGTGGCCGCGGTGAGCGCGAGGGCGCCAAGACCGCGGCGTGAGAGACGGTGAAGCAAGGTCGTGTCCCCTTTTCGACGTCGTCGTCGGGACGGCGCCGGCGGAGTGCGCCCGGCCGTCCGTGGTGGTGCCGGGGAGCATGGTCGACTCGGCTCCGCGGTCGACACAGAACTTTCAATCAATGAGATTGATACTGAGTTGTCTCACGTGTCGGTTTCGGCGTGCGCGCGCCGCAGGACGAGCCCGATCTCCATCGCGACGGCGCGCAACGCGGGGAGGAAGCCGAAGACCCGGTCGTCGTTGGGCACGATCACCGACAGCGCGGCGACCGGTGAGCCGTCGGCCTCGCGCACCGGCACGGCGAGACCGCAGGCGACGTGCTCGACCCAGCCGGGCGAGGTGACGAAGCCGTTGCGGCGGGCCTCGGCCAGCGCGGACCGCAGCCGGTCCGGATCGCCGATCGTCCGGCGGGTGTAGGTCGGCAGCGGCCCGGCGAGCGCCTCCTCCTGGCGTTCCGGATCGGCGTGCGCGAGCAGCAGGACGCCGGGGGCGGTCGCGGTGGCGGGCATCCGGCCGGCCACCCGGGACAGGTTGACCACCGCGCCCGGGGCGGAGAGCCGCTCCAGGAACAGGATGTCCATCCCCTCCAGCACGCTGAGCTGCGCGTGATGGCCGACCAGGTTCGTGAGGTCCTTGAGGAACGGCAGCGCGACCTGGCGCAGGGTCAGCGTCGGCGACGCCCGCAGGCCCAGCTCCCACAGCCGCAGGCCGATCTGCACGGTCCGCCCCGGGCCACGGGAGAGCAGGCCGTGCCCGGTCAGCTCGGCGACCAGCCGGGACGTCGTCGAGATGTGCAGCCCGGCCCGCCGGGAGATCTCCGAGACGCTCAGCGTCGTCTCGCCCGGCGAGAAGGCCTCGAAGATCCGGACGGCGCGGGCGAGCACCGACTCCCCCGTCGGAGTGCGTGACACGCCGGGATTCTGACACGGGCATTCCCGTCGAATGAAACTCCGCTGTTCGGGCCGGTGGCCCGCCACGCACCATCGCCGGGGAACGGCGAACGGTCGACGAGGCGGGGAGTGACCAGGTGGGATCGGACGAGCAGGTGGCCGGGGCGATCGGGCGCAGGCTGGCGGAACTCGGCGTGACCGACGTGTTCGGGGTGGTCGGGAGCGGCAACTTCCACGTGACGAACGCGCTGGTCGCCGGGGGTGCGAGCTTCGTGGCCGCGCGGCACGAGGCCGGCGCGACGGTGATGGCCGACGCGCACTCGCGGGTCACCGGCAGGCCGGCCGTGGTCTCGGTGCACCAGGGCCCCGGGCTGACCAACGCGGTCACCGGGATCGTCGAGGCGGCGAAGAGCCGGACCCCGCTGCTGGTGCTCACCGGCGCGACCGCGCTGCCCGACGTCACGAGCAACTTCGTGCTGGACCAGACCGCCCTGCTGCGCGCGGCGGGCGCCGTCGTGGAGACGGCCACGACGCCGGCCACCGCGGTGCAGGAGGCGGTGCGCGCCTACCGGCGGGCCCGGGACGGGAACACGGTGGTGCTCCAGCTCCCGCTGGACGTGCAGGACGCGCCGTGCCCGCCGGCCGCGGCCGCGCCCGGGCCGCCCGAGGTGCTGGTCGAGTCGGAGCCCTCGGCCGAGGCGGTCACCCGGCTCGCCGATCTGCTCGCCGGTGCCCGGCGGCCGGTGCTGCTCGGCGGGCGCGGCGCGCGGAACGCGCGCGGCCCGATCGAGGAGCTGGCCGACGCGACCGGTGCGCTGCTCGCCACCTCGGCGGTGGCCCGCGGGCTGTTCGCGGGCAACCCGTGGAGCGTCGACGTGTCCGGCGGGTTCGCCACGCCGACCGCGGCCGAGCTGCTCGGCGGGGCCGATCTGCTGGTGTCGTTCGGCGCCTCGCTGAACCAGTGGACCACCCGGGGCGGCTCGCTGCCCGGGCCGGGGACGACCGTCGTCCAGGTCGACCGGGACCCGGCGGCGATCGGCGTGCACCGCGGCGTCGAGCTCGGGGTGGTCGGCGACACCGGGCGCACCGCCCGCGCGCTGCTCACCGAGCTGGCCCGGCGCGGCGGCCCACCGTCGGCGCAGCGCACCCCCGAGCTGAAGGCCCGGATCGCCGGCGGCCGCTGGCGCGACGTGCCCTACCCCGACACGGGGACGGACACCCTGATCGACCCGCGGACCGTGACGATCGCGCTGGACGACCTGTTGCCGGCCGACCGGACGCTCGCCGTGGACGGCGGCAACTTCGTCGGCTACCCGAGCATGTTCCTCGACGTCGGGCAGGACGGCTTCGTCATGCCGCTGGCCTTCCAGTCGATCGGCCTCGGGCTGGCCGCCGGGATCGGCGCCGCCGTCGCGCGGCCGGACCGGGTGACCGTCGCCGCGGTCGGCGACGGCGGCTTCATGATGAGCCTGGTCGAGCTGGACACCGCCGTCCGCGCCCGGTTGCCGCTGGTCGTCCTGGTCTACGACGACGCCGCCTACGGCGCGGAGGTCCAGCACTTCGGCCCGTCCGGGCACCCGACGGACCTGGTCGAGTTCCCGGACACCGATCTCGCGGCGATCGCCCGCGGCTTCGGCTGCGACGCCGCCGTGGTGCGCTCGGTGCCGGACGTGACCGCGGCCGTGACCGGTTGGCTGGCCGGCCCGCGGGACCGCCCGCTGGTGCTCGACGCGAAGATCACCGCGTTCCCCAGCTGGGTGCTCGCGCACTCGTTCGAGGATCACTGATCCCGGTCCGCGGGCGCGCGCCCGGCGCTCAGCGTGCGGCCGATCCCCCGGGCGGCGGCGAGCAGCACCGGCACGTGCCCGTGCGCCCGGCCGTCGTTCGGGACGATCACCGACAGGGCCGCGACCACCTCGTTCAGCGCACCCCGGACCGGCACGGCGACGCCGGCCGCGTCCGGGTGCAGGTGGCCGGGCAGCACCGCGTAGCCGGTCCGCCGGACCGCGGCCAGCGCCTCGCGCAGCGCCTCCGGGGTGCCGACGCTGTGCGGCGTGTAGCGCTCCAGCGGCCCGGCCAGGATCCGGGCCTGCAGCTCGCGCGGCGCGTGCGCGAGCAGCACCTGCCCGGACGACGACAGGTGCAGCGGGATCCGGCCGGCGATCCGGCTGTAGTTGATGATCGCGTCCCGCGCCGAGAGCCGTTCGACGAACAGCACGTCGGTGCCGTCCAGCACGCCCAGCTGGGTGTGCTGGCCGACGACGGCGTGCACGTCCTCCAGGTAGGGCAGGGCGGCGTCGCGCAGCGACATGGTCGGCGACGCGCGGGCCGCCAGCTCCCACAGCCGGACGCCGACCCGCACCTCGCGGTGCGGCCCACGCTCCAGCAGGCCGTGCGTGACCAGCTCGGCGACCAGCCGGGACGCGGTCGCCACGTGCAGCCCGCTGCGGCGGGCGATCTCGGAGACCCGCAGCTCCGGCTCGTCGGGGGTGAAGGCCGCGATCACCCGCACCGCGCGGGCCAGCGACGACTCCCCGGTGGCGGCTCTGGACACGACGCGATCCTGCCAGCTCTCTCGTCCATTGAGAAGTTGCTACTCCGGCGGCCGGTCGTCGGCGGAACCTGATGACGACGACGAGGAGGTCGGGTGAGCGATACCCAGGTGTTCGAGACCGGATCGGCCGGGCCGGCGGCGCGGAGCGACGCGGAGGCCACCACCCTGCGGGTCGCGGCGAAGCGTCCGCGGGCCGACGGCGTGGTGGAGCTGGAGCTGGTCCCGCCCGCCGGACGGCGGTTGCGGGACTGGGCGCCCGGCGCGCACATCGACCTGCAGCTGCCGAACGGCATGACCCGCCAGTACTCGCTGTGCGGGGACCGCTGGGACCCGCACCGCTACCGGGTGGCGGTGCTGCGCGAGCCGGACGGCCGCGGCGGTTCGGCCGCCGTGCACGACGAGCTCGCGGTGGGCGACGAGATCGGCGTCGGCGGGCCGCGGAACAACTTCCCGCTGGTGCCCTCGGAGCAGTACCTGTTCGTGGCCGGCGGGATCGGGATCACCCCGCTGCTGCCGATGGTCGTGCAGGCCGATCTGCTCGACGCCGACTGGCGGCTGCTCTACGGCGGCCGGAGCCGCAGCTCGATGGCGTTCCTGGACGAGCTGGCCGGCTACGGCGACCGGGTCGTCGTCGCCCCGCAGGACGAGACCGGGCTGCTCGACCTGCCCGGGTTCCTCGGCCGGCCGCGGCCCGGCGTCCGGGTGTACGCCTGCGGGCCGGCGCCGCTGCTCGCCGCGACCGAGGCGGCCTGCGCGGACTGGCCGGAGCACACCCTGCGCACCGAGCGGTTCGTCGCCGCGGAGCCGGCCGCACCGGCCCGCCGCACACCGTTCGAGATCGAGCTGGCCCGCACCGGCGTGACCGTGCAGGTCACCCCGGAGCGGACGGTGCTCGACGCGGTCGCCGAGGCCGGGGTGGACGTGCTGTCGTCCTGCCGCCGCGGGGTCTGCGGCACCTGCGAGACCGAGGTCCTGGCCGGCGAGCCGGACCACCGCGACGCCCTGCTCACCGATCACGAGCGGCAGGCGGGCGACTGCATGTTCATCTGCGTGTCCCGCTCCCGCAGCGACCGGCTCGTGCTCGATCTCTGATCTCCCGACCCGCGGAGGCACCATCGTGACCACCACCAAGACCACCACAAAGACCAGCACACCGACCGGCACACCGGCCGGCGCGTCCGCCGTGGCCGGGGGCGCCGTGCCGCCCACCGACGACACCGACCCGTTCTCGCACGAGGTGCTGGAGGACCCGATCCCGCTGCACACCGCGCTGCGCGACGCCGGCCCGGTGGTGCACCTGACCCGGCACGACGTGTACGCGTTCGCCCGCTACGAGCAGGTGCACGCCGCGCTCGTCGACTGGCAGGGCTTCCAGTCGGCGGCCGGGGTCGGCCTGTCCAACTTCCGCTACGAGAAGCCGTGGCGGCCGCCGAGCCTGCTGCTGGAGGCGGACCCGCCGCGGCACGACGCGCCCCGCCGGGTGCTCGGCGCCGTGCTCGGCCCGCGCGAGCTGCGCCGGCTGCGCGCGGGCTGGCTCGCCGACGCCGAGGCGCTGCTCGACGAGGTGCTGGCCGGCGGCGACGAGTTCGACGGCGTCCGCTCGCTCGCCGAGGCGTTCCCGCTGCGGGTGTTCCCGGACGCCGTCGGGATCGGGAAGGACGGCCGGGAGAACCTGCTGCCCTACGGCGACTTCCTGTTCAACGCCTTCGGCCCGCACAACGACCTGGTCGCCGCCGGCGCGCCGCGGGCGGGCGAGCTCGCGGCCTGGGTGAACGCCCAGTGCGCCCGGGACGCGCTGAGCGACGACGGCTTCGGCGCCCGGATCTGGGCCGCCGCCGATCGCGGCGAGATCACCCACGAGCAGGCCCCGCTGGTGGTCCGCTCGCTGCTCTCGGCGGGCGTCGACACCACCGTGCACGCGCTGTCCGCGGTGCTCTACGCGTTCGCCACCTCCCCCGGGCAGTGGGAGCGGCTGCGCGAGCGGCCCTCGCTCGCCCGGGTCGCCTTCGACGAGGCGATCCGCTGGGAGTCGCCGGTGCAGACCTTCTTCCGGACCGCGACCACCGACGTCCGGGTCGGCGACCACGTGATCCCGGAGGGCAGGAAGATCCTGATGTTCCTCGGGTCCGCCAACCGGGACCCGCGCCGCTGGACCGACCCGGACGTCTTCGACCTGTCCCGGGATCCGTCCGGGCACGTCGGGTTCGGGATGGGTCTGCACCAGTGCGTCGGGCAGCACGTCGCCCGGCTGGAGGCGGAGGCGCTGCTCACCGCGCTGGCGTCGCGGGTGCGCGGCATCGAGCTCGCCGGCCCGACCGTGCGCCACCACAACAACACCCTGCGGGCCTGGGAGTCGATGCCGCTGCGCATCCGGCGGTGAGGCGGGCGGGCCGGGCGGGATCGCGTCAGATCGCGCCCAGCCCGACCGCGGCGAGCGTGCCCGCCGCGCCCAGGCCCAGGACCAGCCCGATCACCGCGTTCGCCCGGCGGGCGGCGCCACCGGCGTCGTCCCACCCGCGCCAGTGCGCCATCGCCACCCCGAGGCCCGCGCCGAAGGCCAGGCAGCCGAGCATCCAGGGCACGACCAGCCACCAGGACACCCCGCCGCTCATGAAGGCGATGGCCAGGAAGAACAGCCCGCTCCCCGCGGTGCCGGCGAACTCGACCCGGTTCACCCGGCGCCGGTGCCCGGGCCGGCCGCCGAGCGCACCGAACAGCGTGGTCAGGCCGCCGAGCAGCGGGAGCAGCGTGCCGACGACGATCGGGAGCCCGTCCCGGACGAGCCCCGCCGTGCCGCCGCCGGAGCCGGGGAACGGCGAGGGAGCCTCGAGCAGCCGCACGGCGAGCGCGTCCACCGGGCGCCCGGAGTTGCCGAACACCACGACCGCGTCGCCGGTGGCCGGCTCGGCGAGCACGGTCGTCCAGGTGCCGGAGACGCCGCCGTTCTTCCACAGCAGGGTGCGCCCGCCGGCGTCGAGCACCTCCCAGCCGTAGCCGATCCGGCCGAGATCGGAGTCGGCGCGCGGCTGCGCGGCGAGCGCCACCGGTGACGACGGGTCGCCGGTCGCGGCGGCGTAGCGGACCAGGTCGTCGACGGTGGACCAGACGCCGATGCCGGCGGGCGCGTCGCCCGCGCCGAGCCAGACCGGCTGCGGGCGGCCGGCGAGATCGTGCGAGCGGGCCGCACCGGGCGGCGGCGCGTCGAGCACCGCGGTCCCGGTCATGCCGAGCGGGCCGGCGACGATCTCGTCGACCAGCTGCGGGTACGGCGTCCCGGCGCGTTCGGCGAGCGCGTGACCGAGCAGCGCGCTGCCCAGGTTGGAGTAGTGGTGCTCGCCGCGCCCGGACAGCTCGGCCCGGTCGGCGGCGGCCAGGATGTCCGCGACGTCGTTGCCGTAGGGGTTCGCGCCGACGGCGCCGCGGGCGAACTCGGCGAGCCCGCCCGGGGTCCGCGGCAGCCCGGCGTGGTGGGTCGCGAGCTCGGCGAGCGTGACGTCGCCCGCGCCGCCGGGCCGCCACGGGTGGCCGGGCAGCACGTCCCGGACCCGCTCGTCGGACCGCAGCTCACCGCGCCGCTCCAGCTCGGCGAGCACCGCCCCGGTGACGGTCTTGGTCACCGAGCCGATCTCGAACGGGGTGGCCGCGCCGACCGGCTCGCCGCGGCCGTCGTCGCCGATCCCGGCGACGGTGACCCGCCCGTCCCGGACGACGGCGGCGACCAGCCCGTGCCGGCCGGCCCCCGCCTCGGCCCGCAGCCGCTCGGCCAGCGCCGGATCGCCGGTGGTCTGCGGGCCGGGCGTGCTCGGCGCCGGTGCGAGCAGCCAGCCGAGCAGCCCGGCGACCAGTGCTCCGGCCGCCGCGGCGGCGAGCGCCCGCCGGGGGCGGACGGCGGGCGGGGACGGAGGACCGGCGGCGACCATGCCCCTACGTTATTCCGTAATTACGTCTGAGCCAAGTCAGATGGCGGTGAGCAGGCTCAGCGCGAACCGCCGGTCCGGGTCGATCCAGCGCCGGGTCGGCTCGAAGCCGGCCGCCGTGACGAACTCGTCGACCACCTCGGTGCGGAACTTGGCGGAGATCTCGGTGGCCATCTCCTCCCCCGCCAGGAAGCGCACGTCCAGGTCCAGCGCCCGCACCCGGACGTGCATGTCCCGGGAGGCGCGCAGCCGCATCTCGATCCACTCGTTGGCGGCGTCCCACAGCGCGACGTGCTCGAACGCGTCCACCTCGAAGTTCGCGCCCAGCTCGCGGTTCAGCACGTAGAGCACGTTGCGGTTGAACTCGGCGGTGATCCCGGCCGCGTCGTCGTAGGCGGGCACCATCACCGCCGGGTCGGTGGCCAGGCCGGTGCCGAGCAGCAGCTGCTCGCCGGGCGCCAGGACGCCGCGCACGTGGGTCAGGAACTCGTGCCGCGGCCCGGGCAGCAGGTTCCCGATGGTCCCGCCCAGGAACGCGATCATGCGCTTGCCGCCGGGATCGGCGCCGGGCAGCCGATCGAGGTCGCGGGTGAAGTCCCCGACGACGCCGTGCAGCGCCAGCGACGGGTAGTCCCGGTGCAGCTCGTCGACGGCGCCGCGCAGCGCCGACTCGCTGACGTCCTGCGGCACGTAGCGGCGCAGCGTCCCGGCCGCGGCGAACGCGTCGAGCAGCAACCGGGTCTTCGTCGAGGACCCCGATCCGAGCTCGACGACGGTGTCCGCCCCCGAGGAGCGGGCGATGTCGGCGACCGAGTCGGTGAGCAGCGCCCGTTCGGTGCGGAACGGGTAGTACTCCGGCAGCTCGGTGATCTTCTCGAACAGCTCGGAGCCGCGGGCGTCGTAGAACCACTTCGGCGGCAGCTCCTTGGGCCGCGCGGTCAGGCCGCGGGCCACGTCGGCGCGCAGCGCGGCGTCGGCGTCGGCATCGGTGAGGTGGACGTCGAGCTGGATCAGTCCGGGAGTGGACACACTGCTCCTCTTGTCGGTCACCCGCGGGCTCGTGGCCCGGTCAGCGGGTACAGGTCGTGGTGCCCGGGCCGGGCCACCACCAGGTGCCGGTCGGGCACCTGCGTCCAGTCGGGGAACTCGTGGGTGGGCTCGGACGCGACCGTGGTCGCGCCGTCGTGGCCGCGCACGGCCAGCGCGTGCCGCCAGGCCGTCGCCCAGATCGTCGCGCCGTCGGTGAGCAGCAGGTTCAGCCGCGAACCCGGCGCGTCCCGGTCGACGGCCGCGCAGGTGCCGGCGAGCACGTCGGCCGGATCGTCCCCGGCCCGCAGCCGGGCCCGGACCAGCGCCCACAGCACCGCCGAGTCGGTGGGCGCGTCCAGGGTCATCAGGTCGGTCACCGGCAGCCGGGCGGCGGCACCGGCCAGCGAACCCGGCCAGTCCCGGACGACGCCGTTGTGGCTGAACAGCCAGCGCCCGTCGGTGAACGGCGCGGCGGCCGTCTCCACCACCGGCATGCCGACGGTGGCCGAGCGGATCGCGGCCAGCGCGGCACCGGTGCTGGTCGCCCCGGCCAGCGCGGCGAACGAGGTGTCCCCCCACAGCGGGCGGGCGGACCGGACCCGGGCCGGTGCGGCGGAACCCGCCGGGTACCAGCCCGCGCCGAAGCCGTCGGCGTTGATCGTGCCGCCGCCGCGCATGTCGGCCGGCGCGTAGGACTGCCGGAGCAGCCCGTGCTCGGGTTCCAGCAGGATCTCTGCCAGGGTGCGCGGCGGGCCCAGGTACGCCAGGTGCCTGCACACCGTCAGAGATCGGGGCCGGCGTCGCGGGCGAGCCGGAACCCGGAGAAGATCTGGCGGCGCACCGGGTGGTCCCAGTTGCGGAAGGTGGCCCGGATCGCGGACGGATCGGTGCCGAACGAGCCGCCGCGCAGCACCGCGTAGTCGCCGCCGAAGAACACCTCGGAGTACTCCGGGTACGGGAACATCCGGAACCCGGGGTACGGGTGCCAGCCCGAGTCGCACCACTCCCAGACGTCGCCGAGCAGCTGGTGCACGCCCAGCGCCGAGGCGCCCGCCGGGTACGCCCCGGCCGGGGCCGGCCGCAGGTGCCGCTGGCCCAGGTTGGCGTGCGCGTCGGTCGGCCCGTCGTCGCCCCACGGGAAGCGCCGCGACCGGCCGGTCGCCGGGTCGTACCGGGCGGCCTTCTCCCACTCGGCCTCGGTCGGCAGCCGCTTCCCGGCCCACCGGGCGAACGCCTGCGCCTCGTGGAAGGTCACGTGCACGACCGGCTCGTCGGCCGGGACCGGCTCGACGACGCCGAACCGGCGCCGCCACCACGTGCCGTCGGCGTCCCGGGACCAGAACCGGGGCGCGGTGAGGTCCTCGGCGATCCGGTGCGCCCAGCCGGCGTCGGTCCACCAGCGCGGGTCGTCGTAGCCGCCGGCGTCGACGAACGCGGTGTAGCGGCCGTTGGTGACCGGATAGGCGTCGATCACGAAGGCGGGCAGGTCGACGGTGTGCGCCGGCCGCTCGTTGTCCAGCGCCCACGGCTCGGCCGAGGTGCCCATCTCGAACGGGCCTGCCGGGACGGCCACCTCGGCGGTGTCGTCGACCGGCGCGGCCGGGCGCGGCGGCGGCGGGGCGTCGAGCACCGGGGCGCCGGCCCGGAGCTGGTGGGTGGCGAGCATCGTCTCGTCGTGCTGCTGCTCGTGCGCGACGATCATCCCGAAGGCGAAGCCGTCGTGTTCCAGCGGCCGGCCGCGCAGCGGGCTGCGGTGCAGCGCGTCGAGCGCCTTGTCCCGGACCTCGCCGACGTACCGGCGGGCCTCGGCCGGGGTCAGCAGCGGCAGTTCCACCCGGGACGAGCGGGAGTGCTGGAAGGCGTCGTAGAGGCCGTCGATCTCGGGGCGCAGCGGTTCCCGGCCGCCGACGTCGCGGACCAGCCAGAGCTCCTCCTGGGAGCCGATGTGCGCGAGGTCCCAGACCAGCGGCGACATCAGCGGGGAGTGCTGTGCCTGCAGCTCACCGTCGTCGAGATCGGTGAGCCGGGTGCTGCGCTCACGGGACCGGTCCAGCAGCGCGGCCACCCGCTCGCGGAGCAGTTCGGGGGTCTCCCCCGGCCCGGCGGGACCGGTGACGTGTGCGGGCCGGGCCCGCTCCGGCGGTGCCGGGTCCGGCCGGGCGGTTTCCGTGCGGGTCACGTCGGACTGGGTCACCTCACACCTTCCTGGATGCGTGCGGGATTCCGGGCCGGGTCGCCGGACGCGTCCGGTGGGACGTCGCCCAGGTACAGCCCCGGGGGGAACGGCACGGCGGTGGTCGCCGCGCCGTCGATCGTGTTCTCCAGCGGGTAGATGTCGTCGGCCGGGCAGCGGCCGCGCAGCACCCGGTGCTCGGTCACCTCGCGCAGCCGCGACAGCAGCGGCCCGGGGGCGTCGACCAGCGGATGCCCGCCGGCCGAGAGCACGTCGTGGGCGAGCGGGAACAGCGCCGCCGCGGCGGCGCCCAGCGCCGGATCGGCGAGCGCGTCGCGGGCGGCGGGCACCCACGCGTCCCGGACCGGCGCGCAGATCTCCCGCACCCGGTCGACCACAGCGTCCGACGAGGTCAGCGCCAGCAGCACGGCGGTCGGCAGCGCCCAGTCGTCGCCGGGCTGGCCGTCGACGTAGCGCACCTCCAGATGCCCGTGCGGCCGGACCGGCGGGAACAGCGTCGAGATGTGGTAATCGAGATCGGCCTCGGTCGGCGGCCGCTCCAGGACACCCTCGGCGACCCGGCCGGACACCCAGTCGGCGAACGTGACCCCGGACGGGACCGCCCAGGTGCCAGTGCCGCGCACGCACAGCAGCGGGGTGTCCAGCACCCGCCGCGCCCAGGTCGCGGCCGGATCCGGGTCGGTCACCGGCGGCGGCGCGGTGCGGCCCGGATCGAGGCTCAGCCAGCACGCCTGCCGGGACGACTTCCAGCCGGTGCGCCTGCCGTGCTGGACCGGCGAGTTCGCGAACGCCGCGACCAGCACCGGGCCGAGCTCGTGCAGCACCGCCCAGCGCTGCGCGATCCGGTCGGCGGGACCGGCGTCCAGGCAGACCTGGACCGCGGCGGTCGAGCACATGCCGCTGCGGCCGTGCGGGCCGACCCGGTCGAACACCGACTCCATCGCGGCGTACCGCGGGAGATCGAGCAGGCGCTGCGCCGGGCGGACCGGATCGGCGGCGCGGTCGTGCGGCGCCAGTCCGTGCCGGGCGAGCAGGTGATGGAGGTGCGCCGCGTCCGCGGTGACGTCTCCCACCAGCGGGAACAGCCCGTCCGACGGCGGGCTGGAGATCTCGATCTGGCCACCGGGCTCGACGGTGACGATGCCCCCGGCCGGCAGCGGCCTGCCGTGCGAGGACGGGTTCAGGGCGGGTGGGGTGTGCGCGCCGAGCGCCGCGCGCAGGAGGTCCAGGTCGACCGGCTCACCGGGCCGGTCCGGGTGGTGGAGCATCCACTCGATCTCGACTCCGACCAGGGCCGGGGGCCCGTGCTTGAAGCACACCGATGCCACGTAGGCCTCGGCCGCGGCTCTGCTGCGGAGCCGGCCGTCCCCCCGTGCGACGCTCTCGTCGTCCGCTGTCACCACGACGACGCTACCCCCGCCGGGTGACGGTCGCAGGTCGCCGAGAGGGTAAGCGACGCCACGTCGCGTCACTCCCCGGCAAGCCGGACAAGCGTACGGAATACTGGGGTCATGCCCCGCGTCAGCACGGACCAGCTCGCCGCCCGGCGCAGGCAGATCCTGGACGGTGCCCGGACCTGTTTCGCCGACCACGGCTACGAGGGCGCCACCGTCCGCCGTCTGGAGCAGTACACCCGGCTGTCCCGCGGAGCGATCTTCCACTACTTCCGGGACAAGGAGGCGCTGTTCCTGGCGCTCGCCGAGCAGGACGCCACCCGGATGGCCGACGTCGTTGCCGAGCAGGGCCTGGTGCAGGTCATGCGCGACCTGCTCGACGCCGACTCCGACCGCAGCTGGCTCGGCACCCGGCTCGAGGTCTCCCGGCGGCTGCGCACCGAGCCGGAGTTCCGGGCCCGCTGGCAGGAGCACTCGGTGGCGCTCACCGCGGCCACCCGGGCCCGGCTGGAACGGCAGGCCGCCGCCGGCGCGCTGCGCGACGACGTGCCGGTCCCGGTGCTCGCGCAGTACCTGGAGCTGGTCCTGGAGGGGCTGGTGTCGCACCTGGCGATGGGCCTGCCCACCGACGACCTCGACGCCGTCCTGGACGTCGTCGAGAACGGGGTCCGGGCGGTCACCCGCACTCCCTGATGCGGCCCGGCGGCACCGCCAGCATGATCGGGTGCATGCCGTTCCCGTTCCATCCCGCCGGCGACGACCCGGTCCCGGCCGCCGTCCGCGGCTTCGCCAGGGCACATCCCGACCTGGTCGAGCTGCACACCGATCCCGTCCACCTGGTCGCCCGCAGGCGGTCCCCGCAGCGCCGGGTCGGGCTGGTGTCCGGCGGCGGTTCCGGGCACGAGCCGCTGCACGCCGGGTTCCTCGGCCGCGGCATGCTCGACGCCGTCGCCCCCGGCGCCGTGTTCACCTCCCCGCACAACAAGGCGGTGCTGCACGCCTCCCGGGCGGCCGCCGGCCCCGACGGCGTGGTGCACGTGGTCAAGAACTACACCGGGGACCGGATCAACTTCGGGATCGCCGCCGAGCGGCTGCGGATGGAGGGCATCGACGTCCGCCGGGTGCTGGTCGACGACGATCTCGCCACCGACGGGCTGGACACCGCCACCGGCCGTCGCGGGACCGGCGCCACCGTCGTCGTGGAGAAGATCCTCGGCGCGGCCGCCGACACCGGCACCGGCCTGGACCCGCTCGCCGAGCTGGGTACCGCCGTGGTGGCCGCGTCGCGCAGCCTGGCCGTCGCCTCCCGCGCGCAGAGCTCGGCCCGCACCGGCGAGCCGGCGTTCGCGCTCGACGGCGAGCTCGACTACGGCGTGGGCATCCACGGCGAGCGGGCCCGGCGGTCGATCCCGCGGCCGCCGACCGAGGAGCTCGTCGGCCGGATGCTGGACGAGATCGTCGGCGGCCTGCCGGACGGGGACCCGGCCGCGGTGCTGGTCGTCAACGGGATGGGCGGGACCTCCCTGCTGGAGCTGTACGTGCTGGCCGAGCTGGCGTCGGCCGGCCTGGCCGAACGCGGGCTGGAGCCGGCCGGGCTGCTGGTCGGCACCTTCGTCCCGGCCCTGGACATGGCCGGGTTCTCGCTGACCGTGACCCGCCTGCGGCCGGACTGGATCCCGCTCTGGGCCGCCCCCGCCGAGACCCCCGCCTTCCCGCGCGCCACCACGGAGGACCAGTGAGCCGACTCGACCAGGACGCCGTCCTCGACCGTTTCGCCCGCGCCGTCGAGGACGGCCACGCCGCGCTCACCGATCTCGACCAGCACTCCGGCGACGGCGACTTCGGCGACAACCTGCGGGCCGGGGTACGGCAGGCGGTGCGGCTCGCCGAGGGCCGCCGGCGCGGGTTCGCCGCGCTCGGCGAGGTGTTCCTCGACGAGGTCGGCGGCACCAGCGGGCCACTGCTCGGGCTGCTGTTCACCGAGATCGCGCGGGCGCTGGGGACCGTGCAGTCGGCCGGCGGCGATCTCGCCGCGCTGACCTCCGGCGCCCGGGACGGGCTGACCGCGATCCAGCGGGTCGGCGAGGCCCGCGAGGGGGACCGGACGCTGGTCGACGCGCTCGCGCCCGCGGTGAGCGCGCTCGGTCACGGCTACGCTGCCGCGGCGACGGCGGCCCGGGAGGGCGCCGAGCGGACCGCCGACCTGACCGCGCGGCACGGCCGGGCGTCGTACCTGGGTGAGCGGGCGCGGGGCAGGCCGGATCCGGGCGCGGTCGGGGTGGCCCTGCTGTTCTGGGCGGTCGCGACGGTCGCCGAGCCGGACGCGGCGGCGCCGAACCCGCTGGACGGCGTCTGAGGCCCGGGCCCGGGTCAGCGGGTCGTCGGCGCCGTCTCCGGCGCGAACTGGGTCCGGTGCAGGGTGGCGTACCGGCCGCCCGCGGCCAGCAGCTCGTCGTGGGTGCCGGTCTCGACGACCCGGCCGGCCTCCAGCACCGCGATCCGGTCGGCGGCCCGGACGGTGGACAGCCGGTGCGCGATCACGATCGCGGTCCGCCCGACGAGCGCCTCGGCGAGCGCCTCCTGCACGGCGACCTCGGACTCCGAGTCCAGGTGCGCGGTGGCCTCGTCGAGGATCACCACCCGCGGCCGGGCCAGCAGCAGCCGGGCGATCGTCAGCCGCTGGCGCTCGCCGCCGGAGAGCCGGTAGCCCCGCTCGCCGACGACGGTGTCCAGGCCGTCCGGCAGCGCGGCCATCAGGTCACCGAGCCGGGCCCTGCGCAGCGCGTCGAGCATCTCCTCGTCGGTGGCCTCCGGGGCGGCGTAGCGCAGGTTCCCGCCGATCGTGTCGTGGAACAGGTGCCCGTCCTGGGTCACCATCCCGACGGTGCGGCGCAGCGTCGCGAAGCCGAGGTCCCGGACGTCGACACCGGACAGCTCGACGGCGCCGGAGTCGACGTCGTAGAGCCGCGGGACCAGGCCGGCCAGCGTGGACTTGCCCGCCCCGGAGGTCCCGACCAGTGCGAGCAGCCCGCCGCCGTGCACGTGCAGGTCGATGCCGTGCAGCACCTCGGTGTTGATCCGCCGGTCGAGGACCGCGACCTCCTCCAGCGACGCCAGGGACACGTCGGCGGCGTTCGGGTAGGTGAACCGGACGTCGCGCAGCCGTACGTCCACCGGCCCGTCCGGCAGGGTCCGCGGGCGCTGCGGCTCGGTGATCGACGGGACCAGGTCGAGCACCTCGAAGACCCGCTCGAACGCGACGAGCGCGGTCATCACGTCCACCCGGGCGTTCGCCAGCGCCGTCATCGGCGTGTAGAGCCGGGTGAGCAGCAGCCCGAGCGCGACGACCGTGCCGGCCGGGATCTGCCCGGTCACCGCCAGGTAGCCGCCGAGCCCGTAGATCAGCGCCTGGGCCAGCGCGGACACCAGCTGCAGCGCGGTCACGAACAGCCGGGACACCATCGCCGACCGGACGCCGATCTCGCGGACCCGGGCGACCTGCCCGCGGAACACCCCCGCCTCCTCGGCCGGGTCGCCGAACAGCTTCACCAGCGTCGCGCCGGGGGCGGAGAACCGCTCGGTCATCTGGTTGCCCATGGTGGCGTTGAGCTCGGCCGCCTCCCGGCGCAGCTCGGCCAGCCAGATGCCCATCCGGCGGGCGGGCAGCACGAACACCGGCAGCAGCAGCATCGCGAGCAGCGTGACCTGCCAGGCCAGGCCGAGCATCACGGCGATCGCCAGCACCAGCTGGATGGTGTTGGCCAGCACCGTGGACAGGGTGCTGGTGATCGCCGTCTGGGCGCCGATGACGTCGTTGTTGAGCCGGCTGACCAGCGCCCCGGTGCGGGTGCGCGCGAAGAACGCCAGCGGCATCGCCTGCACGTGCCGGAACACCGCGACCCGCAGGTCGGCGATCAGGCTCTCGCCGAGCCGGGCCGAGAACCAGCGGCCGGCGAGCCCGACCACCGCCTCCAGGACCGCCATCCCGGCGATCGCACCGGCGATCACGATGATCACCCGGGCGGCGTCCGGGATGTCGTTGGCGGCGACGATCGTGTTGACCACCCGCCCGGCCAGCAGCGGGGTGAGCACGCCGATCACCGCGGTGACCGTGGTCAGGGCCAGGTAGCCGGCCAGCCAGCGCCGGTAGGGCCGGACGAAACCCCAGATGCGGGGCCAGGTGCCCTGCGCGATGGAGCCGCGGCGGATGGACTGTGAGTCCGCTCCCCGGATGACCCCGCGCATCAGGGTGAGCGGGCGATCCAACGATGTTCCCCTTCGCCGGTGGTGGACGGCGAGGGTTCACGTTACGACGGGGATGATCCGCCGGCGCGCCGGCTGTGCCCGGTCCGGCCGTCGGGCCGGGTCCCGGCGTGCGACGACGCCGTACCGGGGCCGTGTCGGGCCCGGTCGGCGTCGCCGGTGGTCGTGTGCGTCCGTACGGTCCGCCCGCTGCTCGACGGACCGGTGGACGGCTACTTCTTCTTGGTGCGGGTGGCCCCGCCGCGACCGCGCAGGGTCACCCCGGTCTCGGAGAGGACGCGGTGCACGAATCCGTAGGACCGGCCGGTCTGCTCGGCGAGCGACCGGATACTGGCGCCCTTCTCGTACTTCTTCTTCAGATCGGCCGCGAGTTTCCCCCGCTGCGTCCCGGTGATCCGGGCGCCCTTCTTCAGCTCGGCCATGGGCCCTCCTCATCCCCACCGCGGATGCCCCCGCGGACCGCCGCATCCGGCGCGACGATCAGGCCATGATGATCCAGATGATGATTTCTGGCCAGAACGCGGAAAACGCGATCGGTGAGCGGTTACCCCGAATGGCGCACACGCTTCGGTGACCAGTCGGGAGTTCGTCCACCCACCAGCAGAATGGTGTCACCCGTTGGAATCCATCTCGCACCATTCCGGCCGTTGCCGGTCACGGAGCCTCATCAAGATCGACGATCTTGGTGCTCCGGACGGGTGATCACGGGCCCGTGCGACGACCGGTCGGCCGACGCGCCGGTTCAGGCGAGCTGGACGAGCTCCAGGTAGTCGGCCGACCAGTGGTCCTCGGTCCCGTCCGGCAGCACGATCACCCGGTCCGGCTCCAGCGCCTCCACCGCGCCCGGGTCGTGCGTCACCAGCACGACGGCGCCCTCGAACCGGCGCAGCGCGTCGAGCACCTGCTCGCGGCTCGCCGGGTCCAGGTTGTTCGTGGGCTCGTCGAGCAGCAGCACGTTCGCCGCCGACGACACCAGCCCGGCCAGCGCGAGCCGGGTCCGCTCGCCACCGGACAGCGTGCCCGCCGGCTGGTCGAGCTGCTCGCCGGAGAACATGAACGAGCCGAGCAGGGTGCGCAGCTGCTGCTCGGGCGAGTCCGGCGAGGCGTGCCGGATGTTGTCCCAGACCGACGCGTCCATGTCGAGGGTGTCGTGCTCCTGGGCGAAGTAGCCGGTCCGCAGCCCGTGCCCGGGCACGACCTCGCCGGAGTCGGCCGCCTCGGTGCCCGCGAGCAGCCGCAGCAGGGTCGTCTTGCCCGCGCCGTTGAGGCCGAGCACGACCACCTTGGTGCCGCGGTCCACCGCCAGGTCGACGCCGGTGAACACCTCCAGCGAGCCGTACGCCTTGGTCAGCCCCTCCGCGGTGAGCGGGGTCCGGCCGCACGGGGCCGGGGTGGGGAACCGGATCCTCGCCACCCGGTCGGCCTGGCGCTCGTCGTCCAGCCCGGCGAGCAGCTGGTCGGCGCGCCGCGCCATGTTCTTCGCGGCGACCGCCTTGGTGGCCTTCGCGCCCATCTTCGCGGCCTGCGCGTGCAGCGCCGACGCCTTCTTCTCCGCGTTGGCGCGCTCCCGGCGGCGGCGCTTCTCGTCGGTCGAGCGGGCCTCCAGGTAGCGCTTCCAGTCCATGTTGTACTGGTCGGCCTCGCCGCGGGTGGCGTCGAGGAACCACACCTTGTTGACGACCGCGGCCAGCAGGTCGGTGTCGTGGCTGATCACCACCAGGCCGCCCTCGTGGTTCTGCAGGAACGAGCGCAGCCAGGTGATCGAGTCGGCGTCGAGGTGGTTGGTCGGCTCGTCGAGCAGCAGCGTGGTCGCCGACTGCGAGCCGCCGTCGGAGGCGGCGAACAGGATGCGGGACAGCTCCACCCGGCGCCGCTGCCCGCCGGACAGCGTCCGCATCGGCTGGGCGAGCACCCGGTCCGGCAGGCCGAGGTGGGTGCAGATCCGGGCGGCCTCCGACTCCGCGGCGTACCCGCCGAGCGCCGAGAACCGCTCCTCCAGCCGCCCGTACTCGCGGACCGCCTTCTCGTTCTCCGGGCCGTCGACCAGCTCGGCCATCGCCGTCTGGGCCTTCTCCATCTTCGCCAGCAGCGTGTCCAGGCCGCGGGCGGACAGCACCCGGTCCTTCGCGGTGATCGACAGGTCGCCCTCGCGCGGGTCCTGCGGCAGGTAGCCGATCGGCGAGTTGGAGCGGACGTCGCCGGAGTAGGGCTCGCCCTCCCCCGCCAGCACCCGCATCGAGGTCGTCTTCCCGGCGCCGTTGCGGCCGACCAAGCCGATCCGGTCGCCGGGCTGGACCCGCAGATCCGCCCCGGAGAGCAGGATCCGCGATCCGGCGCGGAGTTCGAGGGCGTTCGCGGTGATCACGTGGAAGGGCTCCAGACGGAGTCGTCGGGGTGGGCGCTGAGAGTTCGGGAGCGACGGGGCGGGCACACGGGTGCCCGGCGACACCGGCTACTCGATCAGGACCACTCCGCCAGGCTACCGGCCCGGGCGACCCGTTTCCCCACGTAGGGTCGGCTCCCATGACCGATCTCACCTTGTCCGGGCGGACCGCCCTGGTCACCGGCGGCTCGCGCGGCATCGGGTACGGCATCGCGGCGGGCCTGCTGGCCCGCGGCGCGTCGGTGACGATCACCGGCCGGCGCGAGCCCGAGCTGGACGCGGCCGCCGCGGCGCTCGCCGACGGGATCGGCGGCGACCGGTCGCGGGTGCTCGCCGTGCCGGGCAACGCCGGCGACGAGGACCACCGCGCCGAGGTCGCCGACCGGACCGTCGCGACGTTCGGGTCGCTCGACATCCTGGTCAACAACGCCGGGATCAACCCGCAGTACGGCCCGCTGGTCGACGCCGACCTGGCCGCGGTGCGGAAGATCTTCGAGGTGAACGTGGTGGCCGCGCTGGGCTTCGTGCAGCAGGCGCACCGGGCCTGGATGGGCGGGCACGGCGGGTCGGTGGTCAACGTGGCCTCGGTCGGCGGGCTGCGGCCGACCGGCGTGATCGGCGCCTACGGCGCGTCCAAGGCCGCGCTGATCACGCTGACCGAGGAGCTGGCCGGGCAGCTCGGGCCCGGGATCCGGGTGAACGCGGTCGCCCCGGCGGTGGTGAAGACCCGCTTCGCCGAGGCGCTCTACGCGCACGACGAGGAGGGCCTCGCCGCCGGCTACCCGATGAAGCGGCTCGGGGTGCCCGCCGACGTCGCCGAGGCCGTCGCCTTCCTGGTCTCCGACGCCGCGTCCTGGATCACCGGCGAGACACTGCGGATCGACGGTGGCAGCCTGGTCTCCGGACGGCACGTCTGACGGGAGGGTTCGGGGTGCGCACCGAGGCGGGTGACGGGGCCGGGACCGGCCCGGTTCTCGACGTGCTCGTGCTGGGCGGCGGGCCGGCCGGGCGGGCGCTCGCCGGGGCGTGTGCCGGGCACGGCCTGCGGACCGCGCTCGCCGATCCCGCACCGGACCGGCCGTGGGACGCCACCTACTGCGCCTGGCCCGAGGAGCTGCCCGCCGACCTGCCCGGATCGGCGGTGGCGGCCCGGCCGCGGGCCCGCGCGGTGCTGCCCGGTGGCACCGCGCGCGACCTGGGCGCCTACGCCGTGCTCGACACCGCCGGCCTGCGCGACCACCTGGACTCCCGGCTCGGCGCGGTCACCGTGCTGACCGGGCGGGCCGACGCCGGGGACGTGCGCCGCACCGGCGACCGGTACCGGATCGCGCTCCGGTCGGCGGGCGGCGGGTCCGGTGGCCCGGCGGGCGGCGGCAGGGGAAACGCGGGCCCGGCGGGCGCCGGCAGCGGCAGCGCGGCGGGCACCGGCAGCGGCAGCGCGGACCCGGCGGGTACCGGCAGCGGCGGTGCAGCGGCCACCGGCAGCGCGGGCGCGGCGGCGCCCGTCGTCGATGCCGCACTGGTCGTCGACGCGACCGGCGCCCCGTCCCGGCTGCGCCCCCCGCCCGGCCCGGCGACCGAGCAGACCGCCTACGGCGTCGTCGTCGGCGAGGACGCCGCCCGGCCGGTCGTCGCACCGGGCGAGGCGGTGTTCATGGACTGGCGCTCCCCCGCCCCCGCACCCGCACCCGGCTGGACCGACTGGCCGACGTTCCTCTACGCCGTGCCCTACGGCGACGGGACGGTCCTGCTGGAGGAGACCTCGCTCGCCCGCCGGCCCGGCCTCCCGCTCGCCGAGCTGCGCGAACGGCTGGCCGCCCGGCTGGCCGGGCTCGGCGTCCCGGTCCCCGGCGACGCCCCGGTGGAGCGGGTCCGGTTCCCGGTCGACTCGCCGCGGGCCGCGGCGCATCCGGTGCCGTTCGGCGCGGCGACCCCGCTGGTGCACCCGGCGACCGGGTTCAGCGTCGCCCCGGCGCTGCAGCTGGCCCCCGCGGTGGCCGCGGTGCTGGCCCGCCGGCTGCCGGACGGCCCGGACGCGGCGGCGGCCGCCGTCGCGGCGCTGCTGTGGTCACCGTCGGCGCGGATGGTGCACCGGCTGCGCCGGCACGGCCTGCGGACCGTGCTCGACCTGCCCGCCCGGCTGGTGCCCGGCTTCTTCGACGCGTTCTTCGCCGGGCGCAGCGGCCGCGCGTTCCTCACCGGCCGCGACGACCTCGGCGGGACGCTGGCCGGGATGGCGGGCGTGTTCCGGGCCGCGCCCGCGCCGGTCAAGGGACACATGCTTCGTTCGGCCGTACGGTTTCACCCGGTCGGGTGATGACCGGCGGCCGTGCCGATCGGTTGAGCGGGGTACCGGTAGTAACATCGGGGTACTCAGCGTCGAGGGGCCGCCCGCACCGGGCGGGTGCGGTCCCGCTCCCCATCGGAGGCTGCCCATGCCCGCATACAAGACCATCGTCGTCGGGACCGACGGCTCGTCGACCTCGTTCGCGGCCGTCGAGCGTGCGGCCGGGGTCGCCGCCGACAGCGGCGCCACCCTGGTCATCGTCTCCGCCTACACCCCGGCCAGCCGGGAGGACACCGCCGCCGCCGAGGACGCGCTGAAGGACGAGGCGTACCTGGTCACCGGCTGGACACCGGCCGAGGAGGCGCTGCGCGAGGCCGCCGACCGGGCGGCCGCGGCCGGCGCCCGGAACGTGACCACGCACGCCGAGGACGGCGCCCCGGTCGACGTGCTCCGCAAGGCCGTCAAGGACCACCACGCGGACCTGCTGGTGGTCGGCAACCGCGGGCTCAACACGTTCTCCGGGCGGCTGCTCGGGTCCGTCCCCGCCGACGCCACCCGGCGCGCCGGGGTGGACGTGCTCGTCGTGCACACCACCTGATCCGTGTCCGACGAGCGTCCCCCCGAGCGCAGGCCGCTGCCCGATCCCGCGCAGATCGACTGGAGCGAGATCGAGGCACCCGTCCTCGACGAGTTCATCCTCGGCGCCCCGCGCGAGTTCACCCGGGACGAGCTCGTCGAGGCCACCGGGCTCGACCCGGAGGAGTCCGGCCGGCTGTGGCGGGCGCTCGGCTTCCCCGATCCGGACCCGGACGACCGCGTGTTCACCCGGGTCGACCTGGAGGCGGCGCGCAAGGTCGTCGACCTGACCCGCGAGTGGCTGCCCGAGCACGGCCCCCGGGAGGCCGTCGCCCGGGCGATCGCCCAGTCGCTGTCCCGGCTCGCGGAGTGGCAGGTCGGGATGCTCGCGCAGGTGGCCGCCGCGCACGTCGGCGAGCTGACCCCACGCGACGCCGCCCGGCTCGCCGCCGAGGTCCTCCCCGAGCTGGAGAGCCTGCAGTCCTACGTCTGGCGGCGGCACCTCGCGGCGACCGCGGTCCGGTGGACGGCGGGCGCCCAGCGCTCCGACACCGAGCTTATCTCCGCCGACACCTGGCCGCTGTCGGTCGGGTTCGCCGACATGGTCGGCTTCACCCGCACCACCCGCCGCCGGTCGATGGCCGAGCTCGGCGAGATGATCGAGCGGTTCGGCGCCGTCACCAACGAGGTCATCGCGAACGGCCGCGGCCGGATCATCAAGACCGTCGGCGACGAGGTGCTGTTCGCGACCGAGCATCCCGCCGACGCCGCGGCGATCGCGCTCGGGCTGCGCGACCGGGTGCGGACCGAGCCGTCGCTGCCGTTGCTGCGGATCGGGATCGCGCACGGGATGGTGCTGGCCCGCTACGGCGACGTCTACGGCGAGGTCGTCAACGTCGCCGCCCGGCTGACCTCCGAGGCCCGCCCGGACACCGTGCTGGTGGACCGGGAGATGCACGAGTCCCTGCGCGACGATCCCCGCTTCGACCTGCGGCGGATCGCCACCCTGCACACCCGCGGCTACACCCACCTGCGCGCCTGGGCGCTGCGCGGTGCCCGGGAGCGCTGAGGTCACCCGTCGGGGACCGCAGTTGACCTCAACCCCGGTTCAGCAGACAGGGTCGCCGGTATGACCAGCACCCCGGCGGTCCGGCCGGCCGCATCCGGCACATCCACGACGAGCCCGGCGCGCGCACCTGACGGCCCGCCTGCCGACGAGCTGCCCCCGGACGTGGTCGCGTACCTGGACCGGATCGGTGTCGCACCGGGCCCGCCCGACGTCGCACTGCTGAGCCGGATCGTCCGGGCCCACGTCGCGACGATCCCGTTCGAGAACCTCGATCCGTTCACCGGCACCGAGCCGCCGGTCGAGCGGGCCGGCATCGTCGCGAAGCTGGTGCACGGCCGCCGCGGCGGCTGGTGCTTCGAGCACAACCGGCTGCTGCACGACGTGCTCGGCGACCTCGGGTACCGGGTCACCCCGCTGGTCGGCCGGGTCCGGCTGGGCCTGCCCGACGGCGCACCGCCGACGATGCGCACGCACCGGCTCACCCTGATCGAGATCACAGCGACCGCAGGAGACACAGGGGGCACCTTCGTCGCCGACGTCGGTTTCGGCGGCACCGTTCCCTCGGAGCCGCTGCGACTGGTCAGCGGCACCGCCCAGCCGACGGCGCACGCCGAGCACCGCTTCCGGACCGACGGCGCGGGCACCTGGACCCAGCAGCGGCGCGGCGGCGGGGAGTGGCTCACCCAGTACACCTTCGACCTGACCCCGGTACCGGACATCGACTACGCGATGGGCTCCTGGTACCTGACCCACCATCCGGGGTCGCACTTCCGGACCGGGCTGGTCGCCGCGTACTCCGGCGCCGACCGGCGCGCCACGCTGGCCGGGACCCGCTACACGCTGCGCCGGACGGACGGCCGCACCGAGGAGCGGGAGCTCACCACATCGGCCGAGGTGATCCGGGTGCTGGAGGCCGAGTTCGGCATCGACACCTCGGGGGTCGCCGGACTGGAGCAGCGGATCCGCACCGCCCACCTCGGCTGAGCCCGCTCATGCCACGAGCGGGCCACCCGCGGCGGTGATCGCCACGGGAGGCCCGCTCGTCGGGGGGTGCTGCGGGTCAGACCCGGAAGCCGAGGGCGCGCAGCTGCTCGCGGCCGTCCTCGGTGATCTTCTCCGGGCCCCACGGCGGCATCCAGACCCAGTTGATCCGGATGTCGGAGACCAGCCCGCCGTCCGGACCGGCGGTGAGCGCGGAGCGGGTCTGCTCCTCGATCACGTCGGTCAGCGGGCAGGCGGCGGAGGTCAGCGTCATGTCGATGACCGCCGTGTCGCCGTCCCGGTCGATGCCGTAGACGAGACCCAGATCGACGACGTTGATGCCGAGCTCGGGATCAACGACGTCCTTCATCGCCTCCTCCAGCTGGTCCTGGGTGGCGCCCTCGGCCGGGGCCGCAGGCGGCTCGGGCATCCCGGCCGCCCCGCGGACGACGTCGGTGTCCTGCTCGGTGGTCTGCTGCTCGGTCGTGTCGCTCATGCCGGAGATCCCTCCGTCGTTGATGCCGCCGCGTCGGCGGTGTCGATCGTCGCGTCGGTGCGGGAGACCGCGTCCTTGAACGCCATCCAGCCCAGGAGAGCACACTTCACCCGGGCCGGGTACCGGGCGACGCCGGCGAAGGCGACGCCGTCGCCGATGACGTCCTCGTCCGGCTCGACCTTGCCGCGGCCCTGCGCCATCTCCTGGAACGCCGCCATGACCTTCCACGCCTCGCCGACCGGCCGGCCGACGACGAGATCGTGCAGCACCGAGACCGATGCCTGGCTGATCGAGCAGCCGAGGCTCTCGTAGGACACGTCCCGGACCACCGTCGCCGTGTCGTCCAGGGTGACCCGCAACGTCACCTCGTCCCCGCAGGTCGGGTTCACGTGGTGGGTCTCGGCGTCGTAGGGGTCGCGCAGACCGGACCCGTGCGGGTCGCGGTAGTGGTCCAGGATGATCTCCTGGTACATCTGCTGCAGCTGCACGTCGGTCACACCGTCCCGAAGAACTTCTGGGCGGCCCGGACCCCGTCGGCCAGCGCCTCGACCTCGTCGAGCGTGTTGTACACGGCGAACGACGCGCGGGCGGTGGCCACGATCCCGTAGCGCCGGTGCAGCGGCCACGCGCAGTGGTGCCCCACCCGGATCGCGATCCCGCGGTCGTCGAGCACCTGGGACAGGTCGTGCGCGTGGATGCCGTCCACCACGAACGACACCGCTCCCCCGCGCCCCTGCACCGAGGTGGGTCCGACGATCCGCACACCGTCGATCGCGGACAGCCGGTCGAGTGCGGCGGCGGTGAGCTCCGCCTCGTGCGCGGCGACCGCGTCCATCCCGATGCTCTCGAGATAGTCGACGGCCGCGCCGAGCCCGACCGCCTGCGACGTCATCGGCACGCCGGCCTCGAACCGCTGCGGCGGTGCCGCGTAGGTGGAGCCCTCCATCCGCACCATCTCGATCATCGACCCGCCGGTGAGGAACGGCGGCAGCTCCGCCAGGAGCTCGCGCCGGCCGTACAGCACGCCGACGCCGGACGGGCCGAGCATCTTGTGCCCGGAGAACACCGCGAAGTCGACGTCGAGCGCGTGCAGGTCGACCGGCATGTGCGGCACCGACTGGCAGGCGTCGAGCACGGTCAGCGCGCCGACCGCGCGGGCCCGGCGGACCAGCTCGGCCACCGGGGACACCGCCCCGGTCACGTTCGACTGGTGGGTGAAGGCGACGACCTTCGTGCGCTCGGACAGCTCGAGGCCGTCGAGGTCGATCCGGCCGTCGTCGGTCACCGGGTACCAGCGCAGGGTCGCCCCGGTCCGCCGGCACAGCTCCTGCCAGGGCACCAGGTTCGCGTGGTGCTCCAGCTCGGTGGTGACGACCTCGTCGCCGGGGCCGAGCGCGAACCGCTCCGACTCCGGGCCGAGACCCTCCCGGACCGAGGCGTTGCCCATGCCGTAGGCGACCAGGTTGATGCCCTCGGTCGCGTTCTTCACGAACACGACCTCGTCGTCGTCCGCTCCGACGAACGCCGCGATACGCGCGCGGGCGGACTCGTAGGCGTCGGTGGCCTCCTCGGCGAGCTGGTGCGCGCCCCGGTGGACGGCCGCGTTGTGCCGTTCCAGGAACGCCCGCTCGGCGTCGAGCACCTGGCGCGGACGCTGCGACGTCGCGCCGGAGTCGAGGTAGACCAGCGGCCTCTCCTCGCGCACGGTGCGCGCGAGGATCGGGAAGTCCGCCCGGATCCGGGCCACGGTGTCGGCGTCCAGGCCGCCCGTGGTCCCGGTTCCGTGGGTGAGGGTCATGATCAGACCGCCGCGGCCTTGGTGAACCGCTCGTAGCCGCTGCGCTCGAGCTCGTCGGCCAGCTCGGGACCGCCGGACTCGACGATCCGGCCGCCGGCGAACACGTGCACGTGGTCGGGCCGGATGTGGTTCAGGATCCGGGTGTAGTGCGTGATCAGCAGGACGCCGGTCTCGCCGCCCTCCCGGTACCGGTTCACGCCCTCGGAGACGACGCGCAGGGCGTCGACGTCCAGGCCGGAGTCGGTCTCGTCCAGGATGGCGATCTTCGGGTGCAGCAGGCCGAGCTGCAGCACCTCGTGCCGCTTCTTCTCGCCGCCGGAGAAGCCCTCGTTCACCGAGCGGTCGGCGAACTCGGCGGAGATGTCCAGGTCGGACATCGCCTCCTTGACCTCCTTGACCCAGGTGCGCAGCTTCGGCGCCTCGCCGCGCACCGCGGTGGCCGCGCTGCGCAGGAAGTTCGCCATCGACACGCCCGGGACCTCGACCGGGTACTGCATGGCGAGGAACAGGCCCGCCCGGGCCCGCTCGTCGACCGCCATGTCCAGGACGTTCTCGCCGTCCAGGAGCACCTCGCCCGAGGTGATCGTGTACTTCGGGTGCCCGGCGACCGCGTAGGCCAGTGTGGACTTGCCCGAGCCGTTCGGGCCCATGATCGCGTGCGTCTCGCCCGCGCGGACGGTGAGGTTCACCCCGCGCAGGATCTCCTTCGGACCGTCCTCGGTCTCGACCGAGGCGTGCAGGTCCTTGATCTCCAGAGTGGACATCTGTGGGTGGCTCCGTACTTGGTGTGGTGGTCAGGCGCCGGTCAGGGCGAGCTCGGCCTCGACGGCCGCCTCGAGCCGCTCGCGCAGCTCGGGAAGGGTGATCTTGTTCAGGACCTCGCCGAAGAAGCCGCGGACGACCAGGCGCCGGGCCTGGTCCTCCGGGATGCCGCGGCTGCGCAGGTAGAACAGCTGCTCGTCGTCGAACCGGCCGGTGGCGCTGGCGTGCCCGGCGCTCACGATCTCGCCGGTCTCGATCTCCAGGTTCGGCACCGAGTCGGCCCTGGCGTGCTCGGTGAGCACCAGGTTCCGGTTGAACTCGAACGTCTCGGTGTTCTCCGCGGCGGCCCGGATCAGCACGTCGCCGATCCACACCACGTGCGCGGAGTCGCGCGAGTCGCTCTGCAGCGCGTTCTTGTAGAGCACGTTCGACTTGCAGTTCGGCACCGAGTGGTCGACCAGCAGCCGCTGCTCCAGGTGCTGGCCGGCGTCGGCGAAGCCGAGGCCGAGCAGCTCGGCGTCACCGCCGGGGCCGGCGTAGCCGACCGTCGACGAGACACGCACCAGGTCGCCGCCGAGCTGCACCGTGGTCGCGCGCAGCGTGGCGTCGCGGCCGATGCTGAAGTGCTCGGAGCCGACGTGCACGGCGTCGTCGTTCCACTCCTCGGTGACCACCAGGGTCAGCTGGGAGCCGTCGGCCAGCACCACCTCGGTGTTGTCCGCGAGCACCCCCGAACCCCGGTGCTCGACGACGACCGTCGCCCGGGTGTGCGGGGTGGTGCGGATGTGCAGGTGGCCGGCCGCGGTGGCGCCCTCGCCGGGGCCCTCCACGACGACGGTCACCGGCTCCGGCTCGCCGTCCAGGGTCACCAGGGTGGCCTCGCCGAAGGCCGACCAGGCGGCTGCGGCGACCCGGTCGAACGGGACACCGCCCTCGCCGATCCGGGCGTCGTCGCGCCCGACCTTCTGCACGGTGACGCCCGCGGTCTCGGTGACCGTGACCGGCGCGACCGCCTCGAACGCGGCCGAGCCGTCGTGCAGGCCCTTCAGCCTGCGCAGCGGGGTGAACCGCCAGTTCTCCTCGCGGCCACCGGGGACCTCGAAGGCGTCGACGTCGAACGACCGGAACCGCTCGCCCGCCGAGGCGATCGGCACCTCGCCCTGGCCCTCCTTGGCGCCCTTCAGCTCGGGCGCGAGGCCGGCGACATCGCCGCTGACAACTTCACTGGCCGTCATCCGACGGAACCCTCCATCTGCAGCTCGATCAGCCGGTTCAGTTCCAGCGCGTACTCCATCGGCAGCTCGCGGGCGATCGGCTCGACGAACCCGCGCACCACCATGGCCATCGCCTCGTCCTCGGTCAGACCGCGGCTCATCAGGTAGAAGAGCTGGTCGTCCGAGACCTTCGAGACCGTGGCCTCGTGGCCCATCGACACGTCGTCGTTGCGGATGTCGACGTAGGGGTAGGTGTCCGACCGGGAGATCGTGTCCACCAGCAGCGCGTCGCACTTCACCGTCGAGCGGGAGTTCTTCGCCCGCGGGTTGACCTGGACCAGGCCGCGGTAGGACGTGCGGCCGCCGCCGCGGGCGACCGACTTCGACACGATCGTGGACGACGTGTTCGGCGCCAGGTGCACCATCTTGGCGCCCGCGTCCTGGTGCTGGCCCTCGCCCGCGAAGGCGATCGAGAGGACCTCGCCCTTGGCGTGCTCGCCCATCAGCCACACGGCCGGGTACTTCATGGTCACCTTGGAGCCGAGGTTGCCGTCGACCCACTCCATGGTCGCGCCCTCCTCGGCCTTGGCGCGCTTGGTGACCAGGTTGTAGACGTTGTTCGACCAGTTCTGGATCGTGGTGTAGCGGCAGCGGCCGCCCTTCTTGACCACGATCTCCACCACGGCCGAGTGCAGCGAGTCGGTCTTGTAGATCGGCGCGGTGCAGCCCTCGACGTAGTGCACGTAGGCACCCTCGTCGACGATGATAAGCGTCCGCTCGAACTGGCCCATGTTCTCGGTGTTGATCCGGAAGTAGGCCTGCAGCGGGATGTCGACGTGCACGCCCGGCGGGACGTAGATGAACGATCCGCCCGACCAGACCGCCGAGTTCAGCGCGGAGAACTTGTTGTCCCCGGACGGGATGACCGAGCCGAAGTACTCCCGGAACAGCTCCGGGTGCTCCTTCAGCGCGGTGTCGGTGTCCAGGAAGATGACGCCCTGCTGCTCGAGGTCCTCGCGGATCGAGTGGTAGACGACCTCGGACTCGTACTGCGCCGCGACACCGGAGACCAGCCGGGCCTTCTCCGCCTCCGGGATGCCCAGCTTGTCGTAGGTGTTCTTGATGTCCTCGGGCAGGTCCTCCCAGGTGGCGGCCTGCTTCTCCGAGGAGCGGACGAAGTACTTGATGTTGTCGAAGTCGATCCCGGACAGGTCGGAGCCCCACCGCGGCATCGGCTTCTTGCCGAAGATGTCGAGCGCCTTCTGCCGGAACTCGAGCATCCACTCGGGCTCGCTCTTCAGGCGGGAGATGTCGGCGACGACCTCGGAGGACAGGCCACGCTTCGCGATGGAGCCCGCCTCGTCGGAGTCGGCCCAGCCGAAGTCGTACCGGCCGAGCGCCGCGATCGTCTCCTCCTGGGTGAGCTCGGTGCGCACATCAGGAGTGGTCGTCATACGGACTGCCTCCCTTTCGGGGACCGTGGTGGGAGGAGGTCCCGCCGTCGGCGGGGTCTCCTTCTTCGTGCGCCTGCCGCACCTGCGCCGTGGGTTGCCGATCCACGGTGGCCGGGCGGTGGGCCTGTTGCTGCACCGGCCGGTCGCGCTGCTCGGGGGGCCGTGGGTCCCCCGCCGCGGGCCGGCGCCTGTCGTGGTGCGTCGCCCGCCCGAGGTGTTCGGGATCCTCGAGCGGGACGTGTGTGGTGCACGCGGCGTCGCCGCGCGCGATCGTCGCCAGCCGCTGCACGTGGGTACCCAGGAGATCGGCGAAGGCACGCGTCTCGGCCTCGCAGAGTTCCGGGAACTCGGTGGCGACGTGCGCCACCGGGCAGTGGTGCTGGCAGAGCTGCACGCCGAGCCCGCCGCGGCGGGTCTGTGCAGCGTAGCCGCGGGCGCTCAGCACCCGGGCCAGCGCCTCGGCGCGGTCCTGCGGTGCGGCGGGTGCGGTGACCGAGTCCATGTCGGCCCCGAGCAGGTCCCGCACCCGGCGGCGGGCGAACGCGTCGACCGCCTGCTCGCCCGCCGTCTCGGCGAGGAACCGCAGCGCCGAGGTGGCCAGGTCGTCGTAGCCGTGCCCGAAGCGGACCCGGCCGGTGTCGGTGAGCAGGTACTCCCGGGCCGGACGGCCGCGCCCGCGCGGGCGGGCCGATCGCGCCGGCGCCCGGACCTCCGCCTCGCCGTCGGCGATCAGCGCGTCCAGGTGCCGCCGCACGGCGGCCTCGGTCAGGGTGAGCTCGCCGGCCACGACCGCGGCCGTGACCGGACCCTGCTCCATCAGCACCCGCGCCACCGCGGCCCGGGTGCCGGTACCGGACCCGGGCAGCACCGCGTCGGACCCGTGCCCGCAGGCCGGGTCCTGGCGCGTCTGCGCGGTCCGGTTCGTTTTCACAACACCAGTGTTGCGGATATACCCGCAGTCGGCAAAACCGCCCCCGCTCCGGGTGACCGGGCTCACCCCTCCGTCCGGTCGCGGCCGGTGAGGACCGGTACCCGGTGCCGGGAGGTGCCCCCATTAACCTTCGTGGTCATGGTGACGCCCGAGGTCGCCCCACCCGGGCGCGACGACTCCCCCAGGAGCGCGGAGCCGTCGGCCGATCCGGACGGGCCCCGCTCCCGGAAGCGACCGGCGACCCGGCGCGGACTGCGTGACCAGGCCCGGATCGCGCGGCGGCTCGGCCTGACCGGCGCGATCCTGATGGGCATCAGCGCGCTGGGCTCCGGCGCGTTCCCGGTGCCGAACCCGCTGCACGGCCTGCGGGTGATCGGGCTGCCCGCCCGCAACGTCACCCTCGCGATCGCCGTCACCTACGCCGGCCTGCTGATGGTCGTCACGGCCTGGCTCTGGATCGCCCGGATGCTCACCGCCCGCGGCGCCCGGCACCCGGCCCCGGAGCGGCGCGAGCTGGGCCGCACCGCGCTGCTGTGGGGGCTGCCGCTGGCGCTGGCGCCGCCGATGTTCTCCAAGGACATCTACAGCTACCTGGCGCAGAGCGCGACGCTGGCCCGCGGGATCGACCCGTACTCGATCGGCCCGGCGCAGGCGCTGGGCATCGACGATCCGCTGACCCGCGGGATCCCGACGATCTGGCGGGACACCCCGGCCCCCTACGGCCCGCTGTTCCTCGGGCTGGGCCGGATCATCACCGCGCTGTCCGGCGAGAACGTGGTGCTCGGGATCATCGAGCACCGGATCCTCGCGCTGCTCGGCGTCGCCCTGCTGGTCTGGGTGCTGCCCCGGCTGGCCGCCCGGTTCGATCTCGACGCCGGGCTGGTGCTGTGGCTCGGCGCCGCGAACCCGCTGGTGCTGTTCCACCTGGTCAGCGGGATCCACAACGAGTCGATCATGATCCCGCTGATGCTGCTCGGGCTCTACGTGATGCTCGGCCGCGACGACACGGTGCAACCCTGGTGGAAGATCACGCTGGGGGCGGCGCTGCTGGTCGCGGCGGCGTCGGTCAAGCTCCCGGCGCTGGTCGCACTCGGCTTCGTCGGCGTCTACCTGATCCGGCGGCGCGGCGGGCGCCTCGTCGACTGGGTGGTGATGACCAGCTGGCTGACCGCCGTCGCGGCGGTGGTGTTCTCGTTCTTCAGCTTCGCCACCGGGCTGGGCTTCAACTGGCTGCGCGGGCTGTCCGCGCCCAGCGAGATCCTCAGCTGGATGTCGGTCAGCACCGACGTCGGCCTGCTCGCCGGGCAGGTCGGCCGGCTGGCCGGGCTCGGCGACCACACGACCGCCACGCTGACCCTGGCCCGCGGGCTGTTCGCGATCCCGATCGCGGTCATCGTCGTCGTACTGCTGCTCGCCTGCCTGCGCGGGCGGGTCGATCCGGTCACCGCGACCGGGGCCGCGCTCGGCGCCGTCGTGCTGCTCGGCCCGGTCGTGCACCCCTGGTACCTGTTCTGGGCGCTGCTGCCGCTGGTCGCGACCCGCGCGATGCCGCACTACCGGCGCGCGATGCTGCTGCTGTCGGCGTTCCTCGCGCTGGTGGTGCCGCCGACCGGGGCCGACTTCATCTTCCGCGGGTTCCAGCTGCCGCTCGCGGTGATCGCCGGGCTGGTCATGTTCGCGCTGTCGCTGCTGGTGGTGCGGCACGTGCTGCGCGCCCCGGCCGGTACGGCCGCCGCACCGGAACCGGAACCGGCCCGGTGAGCGCCGCGCTCGAGGTACGCGACCTGGTCGTCCGCTACGGCCCGGTCACCGCGGTCGACCGGGTCGACCTCGATCTGGCCCGCGGCGAGGTGCTCGCGCTGCTCGGCCCGAACGGGGCCGGGAAGTCCAGCACGGTCGAGGTCTGCACCGGCTTCCGCCGGGCCGACGCCGGTACCGTCACGGTGCTCGGGCGCGACCCGGGCGACGAGGCCGTCCGGCCGCGGGTCGGGGTGATGCCGCAGGGCGGCGGTGCCTACCCGGCCGTGCGCACCGGCGAGATGCTGCACCTGGTCGCCGCCTGCGCGGCGCACCCGATCGATCCCGACCACCTGATCGACGTCCTCGGGCTGCGGCCGCGGGCCGGCACGCCGTTCAAGCGGCTCTCCGGCGGGGAGCAGCAGCGGCTCGCACTCGCCTGCGCCGTCGTCGGGCGGCCGGAGCTGGTGTTCCTCGACGAGCCGACCGCCGGGCTGGACCCGCAGGCCCGGCACCTGGTCTGGGAGCTGGTCCGCGCGCTGCGCCGGGACGGGGTGGGCGTCCTGCTGACCACCCACCTGATGGACGAGGCCGAGCAGCTCGCCGACGACGTCGTCATCCTGGACAGCGGCCGGATCGTCGCGCACGGCTCCCCCGCCCAGCTCACCGCGGGCGACCAGACCGAGCTGCGGTTCCGGGCCCGCCCCGGGATGGACACCGCGGGCCTGGATCTCCGGCTCCCGCACGGCTACGCGACCAGCGAGACCGCGCCCGGCCGCTACCGGGTGCAGGGCCGGATCGATCCCGCCGCGCTGGCCGCGATCACCGCCTGGTGCGCCGACCAGGGGGTGCTCGCCGACGACGTGCAGGTGGTGCGGCGCAGCCTGGAGGACGTCTTCCTCGACCTCACCGGACGGGAGCTGCGCTCGTGACCGAACGGTTCCCCGCCGGGACCTTCGCCCCCGATCCGGGCCGCGGCGACACGCTGACGATGCTCCGCGCGCAGGGCGGCCTGGAGACCCGGCTGGCCCTGCGCAACGCCGAGCAGGTGCTGCTCACCCTGCTGATCCCGGCCGCGCTGCTGGTCGGGCTCACCCTGATCCCCGCGCTGCCCTCGCCGGAGCCCCGGATCAGCTGGTTCCTGGCCTCGATGCTCGCGCTCGCGGTGATGAGCTCGGCGTTCACCAGCCAGGCGATCGCGCTCGGCTTCGACCGCCGCTACGGGGCGCTGCGCAGGCTCGCCGCGACCGCGCTGCCGCGCTGGCTGCTGGTCTGCGGCCGGCTGGTCGCGGTCGCCGTGGTGGTGCTGCTGCAGGTGCTGATGCTGACGGCGCTGGCCGCCGCCCTCGGCTGGACGCCCGCCGGTGCCCGGATCGACGGCGTGCTGGTCGCGGTGCTGCTGGGCGCCGCGGCGTTCGGCGCGCTGGGCATCCTGCTCGGCGGGACGCTGCGTGCCGACATCGTGCTCGCGGTCGCCAATGTCGTGTGGTTCGTGCTGCTGCTGGCCGGCGGGATCCTGGTCCCGGTGGCCGACCTGCCCGGCCCGCTGTCCGCGGTGGCGCCCTGGCTGCCGTCGGGCGCGCTGGCCGACGCGCTGCGGGCCGCACTCGGCGAGGGCCGGTTCCCGGCGATCGGGTCGCTGCTGGTGCTCGCCGGCTGGGCGGTCGCCGCCGGTCTCGCCGCGGCCCGGCTGGTCCGCTGGCGCTGATCCTCCCCGCGCCGGAAGAGGGGTCGTCGATCGACCTCGGTCGGCCGCGGTCGTGACTTCCGGGGGATCCGGTTCGTCCGGTTCACCGTCATGATCGGGTCCGGCCGGGGCCGTCCACCGCCCGGCCGGACGACGAGGAGGCACCCGGCCATGACCCACGAGACCGAGCGCGCGCCGCGGCCGGCGACCGGCCGGCTGCTCGCGCCGGACCTGGCGCGGGGCGCGATGCTGCTGCTCATCGCGATGGCCTACGCCGGGGTGTACGCCGCGGTGCCGTTCGGCACCGCGACCGCGGGTGCGGCGCCGGTCGACCGGATCGCGGCCGTGCTGACCACGCTGCTGCTGGACAACCGGGCGTTCCCGATGTTCGCGATCCTGTTCGGCTACGGCCTGGCCTGGTCGGTGGCCCGGCAGCAGCGCGGCCGGGGCGGCCGCGAGGTCCCCGGGCCGGAGATCAGGCGGTCGGTCCGCCGCCGGGGCCTGTTCCTGGTGCTGTTCGGGCTGGTGCACGCGATCCTGGTGTTCCCCGGCGAGATCCTCGCCTCCTACGGCCTCGCCGCGCTGCTCACCGGATGGCTGCTGTTCCGGCCGGACCGGACCGTCCGCCGGGCCGCGCTGTGGTTCGCCGCCGGCTACGCGGTGACCGTGCCGCTCGGCATGATCGGCCTCTGGTCGATGACCGCCTCCGGCGCCGCCGCGGAGGTGATCCCGGGCTACACCACGGCCGGTGACTGGATCGCCCGGATCGTCGGCGCCCCCGTCACACCGCTCTACGTCGGGTTCGCCTATCCCCTGCTGCTGCTGGTCGTGCTCGGCTACCTGGCCGCCCGGGCCGGCCTGCTCGACGACCCGGCGGCGCACCGCCGCACGCTGGGCCGGATCGCCGTGGGCGGTGTCACGGTGTCCGTGCTGGGCGCGGTGCCGGCCGTCCTGATTACCACCGGGGTGCTCGTCCCGGGCGGGGTGACCGGCGGCCTGCTGCTCGCCCTGCAGGTGCTGACCGGGGTCGCCGGTGGGGCCGGGTACGCGGCGGCGTTCGCGCTGCTCGGGCTGCGCCTGCAGGACCGGCCGGGCCCGCTGGCCGGCGCGGTCGCCGCGATGGGCCGCCGCTCGCTGACCTTCTACCTGCTCAACTCGGTGCTGGTGGCGGTCGTGCTGCATCCCGATCTCGGCGGCCTCGGCCGGTACGTCGGCAACGCCGGTGCACTGCTCGCCGCGGTCGCGGTGTGGCTGGTGTCGCTGCTGGTCGCGGCCCGGCTGGAGGCCGCGGGCCGGCCGGGACCCGCGGACGCCCTGCTGCGCCGGCTGGTGTCCCGGTAACCGGACGCGGCAGCCGTTCTTCTACCATTCGTAGTGTGTCCAGCGTGACCGGTCTCCTCCGCCGTGTGCCGTCCACCCCGCCGGTGCTGATGCGCCGGCTGTCGATCGCGAACCTGGTCGCCCAGATCGGGATCGGGGTGACCGGCTCGGTCGTGCGGGTCACCGGTTCCGGGCTGGGCTGCTCGACCTGGCCGCAGTGCGAGCCGGGCAGCATGGTGCCGGTCTCGCACGCCGAGATCGCGCCGCTGCACATGTGGATCGAGTTCGGGAACCGGCTGCTCGGCATCCTCGTGGTGCTCACCGCCGGGGCGACCCTGCTCGCGGCGCTCTGCACCCGGCCGCGCCGGCGCCGGCTGACCGCGCTCGCGCTGGCCATGCCGATCGGCGTCGTCGCCCAGGCGGTGATCGGCGGGATCACCGTGCTCGCCGGGCTGGCCTGGTGGACGGTGATGCTGCACTTCCTCGCGTCCATGGTGCTGGTCTGGTTCGCGGTGCTGCT
Organism: Pseudonocardia kongjuensis; assembly: GCF_039526905.1. Lineage (NCBI taxonomy): Bacteria > Bacillati > Actinomycetota > Actinomycetes > Pseudonocardiales > Pseudonocardiaceae > Pseudonocardia > Pseudonocardia kongjuensis. The sequence goes on from NZ_BAAAJK010000059.1 coordinate 56,386, forward strand.
GGTCACCGCCACCACCGAGGACGACGGCCCGGTCACGTTCACCGTCCCCGCCGCCGGTCGCGGCCTGGTGCTGTTCTCCACCGCGGTGCTCGCCGTGCTGCTGGTCGCCGGCACCCTGGTCACCGCGGCCGGTCCGCACGGCGGCGACCCGGACACCCCGCGGCTGGCCGTCGACATCCCGCTGCTCACCCAGATCCACGTCGACGCGCTGTTCCTCTACCTCGGCGTCCTGGTCGGCATCGGCTTCCTGTTCCGCGCGGTCGGTGCGCCGGCCGCGCTGAACCGGCGGTACGCGACGCTGATCGCCGTCGTGCTCGCCCAGGGGGTGCTCGGCAGCGTCCAGTACGCGCTCGGGGTGCCGGAGCTGCTGGTGTCGCTGCACGTGCTGGGTGCCGGTCTGGTCACCGCGGCCGCGGCCTGGATGTGGGCCGGCACGGCCACCCGCCCGGCGCCGCCCGCCCCGCTCCCGCGCACCGCGGATCCCGCCCCCGGCGGCCGCCCGCTCGCCGGGGCCTCGGCCGACGCGCCCTGACCCGTCCCGGCCGCGCGCCGCTGCGCGCTGCGCACCGGTCCGGCACGGGCCCTGCACGGCCCTGCACGGCCCTGCACGATGCTCCCGTCGTACGGCACCCTGGTGACATGACGTCCGATCCCCCGGCCGATCCCCCGGGCCGCCGGCTGCGCCGCGGCGGGATCGCCGCCGCGCTCACCGCGGCGGTGGCCGTCGCGCTCACCGCGGGCCTGGTCACCGCCCGCGCCGCGGCCGCGCCCGAGCTGCCGCCGGTGACCGCCGAGGAGCTGGTCGCCTCCGTCATCGGGGCGGAGCCGGTCGCGCTCGCCGCGACCGTCTCGGTCGACAACCGGCTCGGCCTGCCCGCGCTGCCCGGCGCCGGATCGGACCTGCTCGCCGAGGGCACCTCGACCGCCCGGGTCTGGTCGGACGGCGCGGGCGGCGGCCGGGTGGCGCTGCCCCGTCCGGACAGCGAGCGCACCTACGTCCGCGGCGGCGGCACGACCTGGGTCTACGACTCCGCCGACCGGGTCGCCACCCGGATCCCGGCGCACGCCGACCGCCCGGAGCGCGCCGGGACCGATCCGCAGGCCGCCGCCCGGGAGATCGTGGCGGCGCTGCGCGACACCAGCACCGTCGCCGTCGACGGCACCACCGAGATCGCCGGCCGCCCGGCCTACACCCTCGTCCTCACCCCGCAGCCGGGCGAGCGGACGGTGCTGCGCGAGGTGCGGGCGGCGGTCGACGCGCAGACCCGCACCCCGCTGGAGCTGACCGTGCTCGGCGCGGGCACCGATCCGGTGCTCCGGATCGGCGTCGACGAGATCGGGTTCGGCCCGCAGGATCCGGCGCTGTTCACCTTCACCCCGCCACCCGGCGCGCAGATCGAGGACGCGCCACCGCCCGCCCCGGCCCCGGCACCGCCCGAGGGTGCCGCACCGGCGGTCGTCGGCGACGGCTGGGACACCGTCGTCGTGTGGACGGGCCCGCTGCCGGAGGACGCGAGCGCCACGATCGCCGGGATCGGCACCCCGGTGTCCGGGCCGTGGGGCACCGGCCACCAGGTCACCACGAACGCGGGCTCCGCGATCGTCACCGACGACGGCCGGTTCGCCGCCGGGGCGGTCGGCACCGACGTCCTCGGCGCCGCGCTCGACCGGTGAGCGGCGGTCGATGAGCGCGGTCCCGTCCCCCGCCCCGGACGGGCCCGCCGCCCGGGTCCGGGAGCTGCGCAAGGTGTTCGGCCGGGTCACCGCGGTGGACGGCGTCGATCTCGACGTGCCCGCCGGGTCGGTGTTCGGCATGCTCGGCCCGAACGGCTCGGGCAAGACCACGCTGATCCGGATGCTGCTCGGCCTCACCCGGCCCACCTCGGGCACCGTGCAGCTGCTCGGCCGCCCGGTGCCCGGCGGGCTGCCCGCCGCGCTGCCCGACGTCGGCGCGCTCGTCGAGGGGCCCGGGTTCCATCCGTTCCTGTCCGGCCGGGAGAACCTGCGCCGGGTCGCGGCGCTCGAACCGCGGCTGACCGGCCCGGCGATCCGGCCCGCGGTGGACGCCGCGCTGGAGCGGGTCGGGCTCGCCGGGGCGGCCGGGCGCCGCTACCGCGGCTACTCGCTGGGCATGAAGCAGCGGCTCGGGCTGGCCGCCGCACTGGTGGTGCCGCGCCGGCTGGTCGTGCTCGACGAACCGACCAACGGGCTCGACCCGGCGGGCACCCGGGAGATCCGGGCGGTGGTCGCCGACCTGCGGCGCTCCGGGGTCACCGTGCTGCTGTCCTCGCACCTGCTGTCGGAGGTGGAGGCGGTGTGCACGCACGTCGCCGTGCTCAAGCGGGGCGCGCTGGTCGCCTCCGGCGAGCTGCACCGGCTGCTCGACGCGGTCGCCGGCGGCTGGGAGATCGGCACCACCGACGTCGGCGGCGCGCTGCGGGTGCTGCGCGGGGCCGGGGCGAGCGCGCGGGCCGACGACGGCGGGGTGGTCGTCGACGACGGGCCGCCGGCGCCGGAGCTGTTCGCAGCGCTGGTGCGGGCCGAGGTCCCGGTGCACGGGCTGCGCAGGCAGCGCCCCGACCTGGAGACGCTGTTCACCCGGATCACCGAGGGGGACGGGTGAGCGGCGCGGTGCCGGTCCGCCCGGTCCCCTGGTCGCGGCTGCTCGGCGCCGAGCTGCGCTGGGTGCTGCGGCGGCCCCGGACGCTGGTCGGGCTGGGCCTGTTCGCGCTGGTCCCGGTGCTGATGGCGGTCGGCATCGCGCTGTCCGACGGCCCGTCGCGCAGCCTGCTGTCCCAGGTGACGGGCAACGGGCTGACCCTGCCGGTGGCCGCGCTGTCGGCGCTGCTCACGCTGCTGCTGCCGCTCGCCGTGGCGGTCGCCGCGGCCGACGCGATCGCCGGCGAGTCGCAGCACGGCACCCTGCGCGGGCTGCTGCTCGCCCCGGTCGGGCGGCTGCGGCTGGTCGTCATGAAGGCGTTCGGGGTGCTGGTGGTGGCGGTGCTGGCGGTCGCCGCGGTCGTCGTGTCCGGCACGGTCGCCGGCTGGGTGCTGATCGGGCCGCCGGTGGTGCCGCTCGTCGCGGGTGACGGGGGTGCGCTGGTCAGCCTGTCCGGATCGGTGCTGCCGCTCTCCGACGCCGCCCAGCGGATCGGGCTCGCCGCGCTGTGGACGCTGGGCCAGCTGGCCGCGATCGGCGCCGTCGCGCTCGCCGTGTCGGCCTGCACCGAGCATCCGCTGGTGGTGCTGTCGTCGGTGCTGGGCGGGCTGATCCTGACCGGGGTGCTCGCCGCGATCCCGGCGCTGGAGCCGCTGCGCCCCTACCTGATCACCACCGGCTGGGACGCCGTCGCCGACGTGCTGCGCGATCCGCTGCCCTACCGCGGGCTGGCCGCGAGCACCCTGGTCGCACTCGGCCACCTGCTGGTGGGGGCGGTGGTGCTGACCGTGCGGATGCGGCGCCGGGACGCCTGAGGGCATGATCGTCGGCAGCCACCGACCACGACGACGAGGAGGAGTGCGCATGCGAGCGGTACGGGTGACCAGGGCCGGCGGACCGGACGTGCTGGAGGTCGCCGACGTCGAGCCGCCGGCTCCCGGACCGGGTGAGGTGCTGGTCGAGGTGGGCGCCGCCGGCGTCAACTACATCGACACCTACCAGCGTGAGGGCATCTACCCGATCGAGACCCCGTACGTGCCCGGCCTGGAGGGCAGCGGCCGGGTGACCGCGCTCGGCGAGGGCGTCGAGGGGGTCGCGGTGGGCGACCGGATCGCCTGGGCGGAGACGCTGGGCAGCTACGCCGAGCAGACCGTCGTCCCGTGGGCGAAGGCCGTGCCGGTGCCGGAGTCGATCGCCGACGACGTCGCGGTCGGGGCGCTGCTGCAGGGCATGACCGCGCACTTCCTGGTCAACGACTGCCGCCCGCTGACCGGTGGCGAGACGGTGCTGGTGCACGCCGCCGCCGGCGGGGTCGGGCTGTTGCTCACCCAGCTGGCGACCGCCAAGGGCGCCCGGGTGATCGCGACGACGTCCAGCGCGGAGAAGGCCGAGCTGGCCCGCGGCGCCGGTGCCGCCGAGGTGATCGACTACACCCGGGTGGACGATCTCGCCGCCGAGGTCCGCGGGCTGACCGGCGGGACCGGCGTCGACGTCGTGTTCGACAGCGTCGGCCGGACCACCTTCGACGCGAGCCTGGCCGCGCTGCGCAGGCGCGGCACGCTGGTGCTCTACGGCGCCGCGTCCGGCCCGGTCCCGCCGGTCGACCCGCAGCGGCTCAACTCGGGCGGCTCGCTGCACCTGACCCGGCCGAAGCTGTTCGACTACGTCGAGACCACCGAGATCCTGCGGGCCCGGGCGGCCGCCGTCTACGCCGAGGTCGCGGCCGGCCGGCTGGACGTGCGGATCGGGCACCGCTACCCGCTCACCGAGGCCAGGACCGCGCACGAGGACCTGCAGGGGCGGCGCACCACCGGGAAACTCCTGCTGCTGCCCTCCTGATCGGCGGATCGGCCGGGAGCGGGGGCACCCGGGATGCTATGAACCGGGGGTGCCGACGGACGACGCCCCGAAGACCCCGTTCCACGATCTCGACGCCTACGTCGCGCTGCCCCGCCTCGGCGGGCTGGCGCTCTCGCCCGACGGCTCCCGGCTGGTGACCGGCGTCGCCGAGCTGGAGTCCGACGCGACCCGCTACCGGACGGCGCTGTGGGAGGTCGACCCGGACGGCGGGACACCCGCCCGGCGGCTGACCCGGGGCGCCGCCGGCGAGTCGGGTCCGGTGTTCACCCCGGCCGGTGACCTGCTGTTCCGGTCGTCGCGCCCGGACCTGGACGCCGGCCAGGAGACCGATCCGGCCACCGCGCTGTGGCTGCTCCCGGCCGGCGGTGGCGAGGCCCGCCAGATCGGCGGCCGGCCGGGCGGGATCGCCGACGTCGCGGTCGCCACCGGCGCCGGGACCCTGGTGGCGTCGTCGCCGACGCTGCCCGGCGCGGTGACCGCGGCCGACGACGAGCAGCGGCGGTCGGCCCGCTCCGACGCGAAGGTCACCGCGATCCTGCACACCGGCTACCCGGTGCGGCACTGGGACCACGATCTCGGCCCGGCCGGGAACCGGCTGCTGGTGGCCCCGGCGGACGGCGACGGGCCCGGCGAGTCCGGCTGGACCGATCTCACCCCGGCGCCGGGCCGGGCGCTCGACGAGACCGCGTTCGACGTCTCCCCGGACGGCTCGACCGTCGTCACCGGCTGGCACCGGGCGCACGGCCACGGCAGCTGGCGGCCCGGGATCGTCGCGATCGACACCGTCACCGGCGAGCACCGCGATCTGCTGTCCGACGACGGCCACGAGTACGGCGACCCGCGGATCAGCCCGGACGGCCGGACGGTCGTCGTGCGGCGGGAGCGGGTCTCCACCCCGCAGGTGGCGCCGCGCACCGATCTGGTGCTGGTGCCGCTGGCCGGTGGCGCGGCCCGCCCGGTCGCCGAGGGCTGGGACCGCTGGCCGACCTCGGTGCGCTGGACCGCGGACTCGTCGGCGCTGATCGTCACCGCCGACGACGGCGGCCGCGGCCCGCTGTTCCGGATCGACCTGGCGCCCGGCGCCGACACGGTGACCCGGCTGACCGGCGACCACGGCTGCTACACCGATCCCTGCCCGTCGCCGGACGGCCGCTGGGTGTACGCGCTGCGCAACGCCGTCGACGCGGCACCCGCGCCGGTCCGGGTGGACGCGACCGCCCGCGACGGCGCACCGGTGCAGCTGCGCGGCCCGGTGCCCGCGGTGCAGCTGCCCGGCGGGCTCACCGAGGTGGAGACGACCGCACCGGACGGCACCCGGCTGCGCAGCTGGCTGGTGCTGCCCGACGGCGCCGGGCCGGACCGGCCGGCGCCGCTGCTGCTGTGGATCCACGGCGGCCCGCTGGCCAGCTGGAACGCCTGGGCGTGGCGGTGGAACCCGTGGCTGCTCGCCGCCCGCGGCTACGCGGTGCTGCTGCCCGATCCGGCGCTGTCCACCGGCTACGGGCAGGACTTCGTGCAGCGCGGCTGGGGCCGGTGGGGCGGGCCGCCCTACGAGGACCTGATGACCGCCACCGACGCCGCGCTGGCCCGCCCGGACGTCGACGACACCCGGGTCGCCGTGATGGGCGGCTCGTTCGGCGGGTACATGGCGAACTGGATCGCCGGGCACACCGACCGGTTCGCCGCGATCGTCACGCACGCCAGCCTGTGGGCGCTCGACCAGTTCGGCCCGACCACCGACCACGCCGAGTACTGGCTGACCGAGATGACGCCGGAGATGGCGGAGGCGAACAGCCCGCACCGGCACGCGGACGCGATCGTCACCCCGATGCTGGTGATCCACGGCGACAAGGACTACCGGGTGCCGATCGGCGAGGGCCTGCGGCTGTGGTGGGACCTGGTGTCCCGGCAGCCGGATCCGGCGGCGAACCCGCACCGGTTCCTGTACTTCCCGGACGAGAACCACTGGGTGCTCTCGCCGAACCACTCGATCCTCTGGTACCGCACGGTGTACGCGTTCCTCGGCGAGCACGTGCTCGGCGAGCCGTGGGAGACGCCCGAGCTGCTGCGGTGAACGGCCGGGCACGCGGGGAGCAGCCGGGCCGGGCCGGATCGGCGGTGGCCGCGCTGGTCGACGTGCTGATCGAGTACGTCGCCCCCGGCGACGGGACCGTGTGGCACGCGACGCTGGTGGACGTGCTGGGCACCCTCGGCCACTCCCCCGCCGCGGTCCGGCAGGCGGTGTCGCGCACCGTGCGCGAGGGCGGGCTCACCACCGCGCGGCACGGCAGGCACTCGCAGGTCCGCATCACCCCGCAGCTGCGGGAGACCCTGCTGCAGGGCTCCGTCGATCTCGCCCCGGACGCCCCGGGCGGGCCCGGTGACGGCTCCTGGGACGTGGTCGTCGTCGGCCCGCACGCCGACCGGCGGGCCCGGGACCGCTCGCGCTCGGCGCTGCTGCTGGCCGGCTGGGGCCGGCTCGGCGACGGCGTGTGGCTCGCGCCGCGCAGCCGCTACCTGGATCTGGTGCTGGCCGCGCTGGAGTCCGAGGGGGCCGCCGTCACCGCGCTGCGCTCGCAGATCGTGCACCCGGACGCAGCGGCGGTGGTCGCCGGGGCCTGGGATCTCGACGCGGTCGCCCGGCACTACGACGCGCTGCTCGCCGGGTTCGCCGATCGCACCGCGGACGGGCCGGCCGGCTGCTTCGCCGCCTGGACCGCGCTGAGCCGGGCCTGGCGGGACTGCGCGCTGGCCGATCCGGGACTGCCGGAGGACGCGCTGCCCGCGGACTGGCCCCGGGAGCGGGCCCGGGAGCTGGTGCTGCGGTGCCGGTCGGCGTGGCGGCCGGCCGCGCACGGCCACTTCGCCGACCGGGCCCGCCGGACCGGCCCCGGGGACGGCTGACCGGCTGCATCACCGTCATGTGACACGTTAAGCGTCTAACGACTATCCTGATGTCACACCAGCGACATCGGGAGCGCCCATGACCACCCTCGCCGACGCACCGTCCGCGGTCCGCCACTGGATCTCCGCCGAACGGTCCCCGGAGGCGGCCGGCGGCCGCCGCGACCTGCTCGCCGACACCGCCGTCCTGGAGTTCGGCGCGCACCGCGTGCAGGGCGCGGATCCGGTGCTGGAACGGATCGGCCTGATGATCCCGCCGGGCTGGCTGGGCGACGCGGAGTGGAGCCTGGTCTCCGCCACCGGCGCGGAGGCCACCGTCCGGGCGACCGGCCCGGCCGGCGCCCCGCTGCCCAGCCCGGGCGGCCCGATGAGCGCCTTCGACATCCGGTTCGTGCTCGACGACGACGGCCGGATCGCGCTCATCGCGCCGCAGCCGCACCATCCCGAGCCGCCCGGGCTGGCCGCCGCGCCGGAGCCCGGCGACGTCGCACCCGGGCTGGTCCTGCCCAGCACCGACGGGACCGAGACGGTCCTGGACCCGGCCGCCGCGACGGCCACCGTGGTCGTCTTCACCTGCAACCACTGCCCGTGGGCGCTCGGCTGGCACGACCGGCTGCAGCAGGTCGCCCGGGACACCGCCGCGCGCGGCGTCCGCTTCCTGCAGGTCAACGCGAACGACCCGGCGGTCAACCCGCGCGACGGGCTCGACGTCTCCCGGGAGCGGGTCGCCGCAGGCGAGTTCGCCGGCCCCTACCTGGTCGACGCCGACCAGTCGGTCGCCCGCAGCTGGGGCGCCCGCAACACCCCCGACGTCGTCGTCCTCGATCCGGCGGGCGTCGTCGCCTACCACGGCGCCCCGGACGCCGACGCCACCGATCCGGCGCTCGACGCGGCCTGGCTGCGCGCCGCGATCGACGCCGTGCTCGACGGCCGCACCCCCGATCCCGCCCGCACCCCGGTCGTCGGGTGCTCGATCAACTGGAGCCGTCCGTGACCGCACCCGCCGCCGCACCCGAGGCCGTCCGCGGCTGGATCGACGCCGACACCGCCGCCGACCCGGCCGCCGCCCGCCGTCCGCTGCTCGCACCGGAGGTGGTGTTCGAGTTCCCGCCCACCCCCTCGGTCGGGCCGGACGCGGTGCTCGCCCAGTCCTCGATGGTGATGCCGCCCGGCTGGCTCGGCGACGACGTCGAGTGGGCCCTCCCCGAGCCCGGCGCCGATCCGGTCGTGCTGCGCGCCACCGGCCCGGGCGGCGGCCCGGTGCACGTGCGGGTGCCCGGGCTACCGGTGCCGCCGGAGCCGATGGCCGCGATGGACCTGCTGTTCTCCCTCGACGGCACGGGCCGGATCGCCCGCATCACCGGCCGGGCACACCACGTGCACCCGCAGGGCACCGCCCGCGCGCTGCGACCCGGCGACCCGGCGCCCGGCTTCGTGCTGCCCGACGTGCACGGCACGCCGGTCCCGCTGCGCAGCGGCACCTCCGCCGGGCCCGCCACCGTGGTGATCTTCACCTGCAACCACTGCCCCTACTCGCTGGGCTGGCACGACCGGCTGCAGCAGGTCGCCCGGGACCACGCGGACCGTGGCGTGCGGTTCCTGCAGATCAACGCGAACGACCCGGCCGCGGGCACCGTGCTCGACGGCGTCGAGCGCTCCCGGGAACGGGTCGCCGCGGGCGAGTTCGCCGGGCCCTACCTGGTCGACGCCGACCAGTCGGTCGCCCGCAGCTGGGGCGCCCGGTACACCCCGGAGGTGTTCGTGCTCGACGCCGCCGGCACCGTCGCGTACCACGGCGCGCCGGACGCCGACGTCGGCGAACCGGACCTGGCCGCGGACCTGCTGCGCGACGCGCTCGCCGCGGTGCTCGACGGCCGCGCCCCCGACCGGCCGGAGACCGACGTCCTCGGCTGCTCGATCAAGTGGTCGTCGTGAACGGCGCACCGGTGGTGGAGCTGCTGTGGTGGCCGGGCTGCCCGTCGCACCCGCGGGCGCTGGAGCTGCTGGGCGCGGAGATGACCGCGCTCGGCCTCGATCCGGCGACCGTAGAGTCCCGCCCGGTGCTCACCGACGACGAGGCGGCCCGGGAACACTTCACCGGCTCACCGACGATCCGGGTGGACGGCGCCGACATCGATCCGCCACCGGACACCACGCCGCCCGCGCTGACCTGCCGCCTCTACCTGCTCCCGGACGGCCGCCCCAGCCCGCTGCCGGACCGCGGCCGGATCCGGGAGGCGCTGGCCCGCGCGGTGTCGTGAACGCCGGCCGGCCGGTCAGCCGCCGGCGGCACGGGTCGCGTCGTCCAGGACGTGCGCGGCGGAGAAGTACCCGCGGTGCACCCACGTCCCACGGTCGACGACGTGCGCCCGCCCCTGCACGACGGCGTCCAGCCGGCTCCAGAGCGGGTCCCGCCGGGCTTCGGCGTCGTCCTCCCCCTCCATCACCCGGACCATCAGGAAGAGCGTGTCCCCGGCGACCGCGGCGAGCTGCTCCCGGCTGACGTCGAGGTAGCCGTCGGCGTTCCACTGCGCGCCCGCGGGCGCGTCCGTCATGGCCGCCCCGGCCTCGCGGAGCAGCGAGCCGGCGAACGAGTCCGGCCCGTAGGAGCGCACCCGGTCGCTGTCGACCTGCAGCACCGAGCAGGTCCCGGGGAGCGCGGCGAGCACCTCCCGGGCGGCGTCGACCCGCCCGGCGTGCTCGGACTCCACAGCGGGCAGCGCCCCGGTGCCGTCCAGCGCCCCGGCGACCGCGGCGACGTACTCCTTCCAGCGCCCGGCGGGCTGCGGGAGGGTGATCTCGACGGTGCGGGCGACCCGGCGCAGGCCCTCCACCTCGTTGCCCTCCCCGGCCTGGGTCAGGATCAGGTCCGGCCGGGCCGCGACCACCCGCTCGACATCGACACCGAGCATCCCGTTCATCAGCTCGATCCGATCGGCGCGGCCGTCCAGATGCGCCGGCGGGTCGGTGCCGACGACCGCGGCGAGCACCGGCACCGTGCCGACCGCGAGCGCCGCGTCGAGCAGCGCCGGGACCATCGTCACCACCCGCGGGCCGCCGCCGTCGGCCGGTGGCAACGGTGCCCGGGTGCCGCACGCACCGAGCAGGACGGACGCGCCGAGCGCCCCCAGCACCGTCCGCCGGGGAACCGCGGGCCCCCTCACCGGGCCGCTCCGCCGGCCAGGGCGGGCACGATCGTGACCGCGCGTGGATCGGGCCTGCCCCACTCCCCCGCCGTGCACGACGTCAGCCGCTCCGCCGACGGCGCCGGGCGGACCCGCACGGTGTCCGTGCCACCCGGATGCCGGACCGGCACGATCACACCGTCACCGTCACCGGAACCGGGGCCGGGGCGCACCGCCAGCGGGGTGACGTCGTCGATCCCGGTCAGTCCCCGCGCGTCGCGGACCGCGTGCTCGGCCACCTGCTGCTCGGGCAGATCGCAGGAACGGCCCCGCAGGTGCCGCAGCGAGAGCAGGCCGTCGTCGAAGGACCGGGCGAGCGCACCGGCGTCCGCAGGGTCGACGTGGCCGTAGTAGACCCCGTGCGGCAGACACACCATCGCCGGGGCGAACCGGTCGCCGCCGAGATGGGTCGACTCCCACACGCGTCCACCGGCGGCCAGCGCGCGGGCCACCGGACGGCCGAACACGGCGCAGCAGGCGTCCTTGCGGCCGTGCGTGCAGACCAGGAACCGGGGCCGGGCGACCCGCCGACCGAGACCCGGGGGCACCGGGGACAGCGTCACCGCGGGATCGAGGCCGGCGAGCTCGTCCAGGCCCGTCACCCGCAGCTCCTCCAGCCACTCCCCGGCGCGCCCGGAGTGGGCGAGCTGCACCCGGAACGGGCCCTGCTCCCGGGACCGGCCGGGCTCGCGGACCAGCACCACGCGGACACCCGCCGCCTCGCAGCGCGCCTCGATCGCCACCCCCGGACCGGCACCGGCCCGGTCCAGCCCGCCGTCGCCCCAGGCGCCCCGGTGCTCCACCAGCAGCCATCCCCGGGTGACCGCGGCGGTGCCGCGCAACGGTTCGCGGAGCCGGCGCGAGATGGCCGCGCAGGCCGGTGGAGCGGTCGGGAGGTCCGTGATCATCACGCTCGACACGGTAGGAGTGTGGGCAGCCTTGCCTGTGCTCATAATCGGACACATGTTGTCCCGTTCCCGATACCGGTGCCTGACCGTCGGCGTGCACGTCAAGGCGGAGCGACCGGACCGTCCCGGGGACCGGGTGTGGACACGGCCGGTGGACCCGCTGCCCGGCCCGGTCCGGGTGCGCGAGCACCAGCACCCGTGCCACGAGCTGATCTGGGGCACCACCGGCCCGCGCACGGTGGAGGTCGACCGCGACATGTGGGTCGTCCCGGTCGGGGCCGGCATCTGGATCCCGGCCGGCACCCCGCACCGCGGGGTGATCTCGGGGAGCACCGGCTACCGGTGCACCTTCGTCGAGCCCGGGCCGTCGGTCCCGCTGCGCGGGCACGCACTCGTCCGGCTCGGCCCGGCGTGGACCGGCCTGATCTCCCACCTCGGGCGCACCGATCTGACACCGCAGGCCCGGCGGCGCGCGGAGGAGGTCGCGCTGGACTCGGTCGAACCGGCCGACGGCGGGCCGCCGGACCTGCCGATGCCGGCGGACCCGCGGCTGTGCGAGGTCGCCAGGGCGATCGTCGAGGCCCCGCAGGAGACGCACGGTGCCGAGCAGTGGAGCAGGCGGATCGGCTGGAGCAGCCGCACCCTGCTGCGCCGGTTCCGGGCCGAGACCGGGCTCAGCTACGTGCAGTGGCGGACGCACGCCAGGATCCGGGCCGGTGTCCGGATCCTGGCGGGCGGCGCGAACGTCACCGAGACCGCGCACGCCGTCGGCTACCGGACGACGAGCGCCTTCGTCCGCGCGTTCCGCGAGACCACCGGCCGGACGCCGGGCCGGTACAGCGGGACCGGGAGCTCCTAGAACAGGACCGGCAGGCCCAGCGCCGCGTCCACGGCGATCGCCGCGAACAGCACGCACAGGTAGATGTTCGACAGGTGGAACAGCGGCATCGGCGACACCTCGCCGCCCGCGCGGACCTGGGCGTGCAGCCGGTGCGCCCGGAACACGAAGTACGCCCCGCCGAGCAGCGCGACCGCCAGGTACACCCAGGAGGTCACCGGCAGCAGCAGCAGGCTCCAGGCCACCATCACCCAGCTGTAGACGACGATCCGCACCGAGACCGCGGGCGCCGGCGCGACCACCGGCAGCATCGGCACCCCGGCCGCGGCGTAGTCCTCGCGGTAGCGCATCGCCAGCGCCCAGAAGTGCGGCGGCGTCCAGAAGAAGATCACGCCGAACATCACCAGCGCCGGCCACTCGACGGTGCCGGTCACCGCGGCCCAGCCGATCACCACCGGCATGCAGCCTGCGGCGCCGCCCCAGACGATGTTCTGCGCGGTCCGCCGCTTCAGGACCAGCGTGTAGACCAGCACGTAGAACGCGATCGCGGCCAGCGACAGCGCCGCGGCCAACCAGTTCGTGGTGAACCCGAGCCACACCGAGCTGGCGGCGGCGAGCACCAGGCCGAAGACCAGCGCGTTGCGGGTGGGCACCTGCCCCCGCGCCAGCGGGCGGCGCGCGGTGCGCTGCATCTTCTTGTCGATGTCGGCGTCGACGACGCAGTTCAGCGCGTGCGCCGCCGCAGCGGCCATCGCCCCGCCGACCAGGGTGGCCACGATCAGCCAGAGCGAGGGGATCCCGCGCTGGGCGAGGAACATCGCGGGCACCGTGACCACGAGCAGCTGCTCGATGATCCGCGTCTTGGTCAGGCCCAGGTAGGCCAGCACGGTGGCCCGGATCCGGGCCACCCGTCCGGTGGGGGCGGCGGCCGGGGCCTCGGCTCCCGGGCGGTCCGCGGCGGGCGCGACGATCCGGTCCTGCGGGACGGGCTCGACGGTCCGGCTCGGCCGCGACGCGGGTGCGCTCACCTGTTCGTACCTCGCTCGGCTCGGTGTTCGGGCTGGGCTCTAGAGCCGAGGTGCTCGCGGTAGCAGGGCGCCACGTTCTACAGCGCGTCGATGCTAACCGGTGGCATGCCGTGCGGGGCGCCGGGGTACACCCGTGTCGGGTGACCGGGCCCGGTGCCGCGACGGTCGGCAAACCCGCAGGCCCGGCGTCCGCAGTAGGGTGTGCCGGGCCGGGGGTGGCGACGATGCCACCGGGTGATCCGGGTCGCAGTGCACCGGGCCCGAACGGGGCCGGCACGCGGCGGCGTCCTCCGACGGCGTCGCCGGACGCGCTCCCCCGCCGACCAGCCGCCCACGGCAGCACCGTCAGATGCCGACGCGAGTACAGGAGCCACCGCCTTGTCCGAGACCGCCACGTCCCCCCACGCCGGGGACAGCGCCGTCGCCGCGCTCACCCGCGCGCACGTGCCCGACGACTGGACCGACCTGGACCGCAAGGCCGTGGACACCATCCGGGTCCTGGCCGCGGACGCGGTCCAGAAGTGCGGCAGTGGTCACCCGGGCACCGCGATGAGCCTGGCCCCGCTGGCCTACACCCTGTTCCAGCGCGTGATGCAGCACGACCCGGCCGATCCCGAGTGGCTCGGCCGGGACCGGTTCGTGCTCTCCGCCGGGCACTCCAGCCTCACCCTCTACATCCAGCTCTACCTGGCCGGCTACGGCCTGGAGCGGGAGGACCTCGAGCAGCTCCGGCAGTGGGGCTCGCTCACCCCGGGGCACCCGGAGTACGGGCACACCCGCGGGGTCGAGATGACCACCGGCCCGCTCGGCCAGGGCCTGTCGTCGGCGGTCGGGATGGCGATCGCCGCCCGCCGCGAGCGCGGCCTGTTCGACCCGGACGCCCCCGAGGGCGCCAGCCCGTTCGACCACCAGATCTACGTGATCGCCTCGGACGGCGACATCGAGGAGGGCGTCACCTCGGAGGCGTCCTCGCTGGCCGGCCGGCAGGAGCTCGGCAACCTCACGGTGATCTACGACGCCAACGAGATCTCGATCGAGGACGACACCAACATCGCCCTCAACGAGGACACCGCCAAGCGGTACGAGTCCTACGGCTGGCACGTGCAGGTCGTCGAGGGCGGCGAGAACGTCAGCGGCATCCTGGCCGCGCTGGAGGCCGCGAAGGCGGAGACCTCCCGGCCGTCGTTCATCGTGCTCCGCACGGTCATCGGCTACCCGTCGCCGAACAAGATGAACACCGGCGCCGCACACGGCTCCGCGCTCGGCGACGACGAGGTCCGGGCCGTCAAGGAGGTCCTCGGGTTCGACCCGGACAAGGAGTTCGACGTCGACGAGGCGGTGCTCGCGCACACCCGCTCGGTCGGCGAGCGCTCCCGCGCCGCGCACGACACCTGGCAGGGCACCTTCGACGAGTGGGCGCAGCGCGAGCCGGAGCGCAAGCAGCTGCTGGACCGGCTGCTGGCGAAGCGGCTCCCGGAGGGCTGGGCCGACGTCCTGCCGCACTGGGACACCGATGAGAAGGGCCTGGCCACCCGCAAGGCGTCCGGTGCCGTGCTGGCCGCGGTCGCCGACGTCCTGCCGGAGCTGTGGGGCGGCTCGGCCGACCTGGCGGAGTCGAACAACACCTCGATGAAGGGCGCCGACTCGTTCGGCCCGAAGTCGGCCACCACCAGCACCTGGAACGCCCAGCCCTACGGCCGCACGCTGCACTTCGGTGTCCGCGAGCACGCCATGGGCGCGGTGCTGAACGGCATCGCGCTGCACGGCCCGACCCGCGCCTACGGCGGCACCTTCCTGGTCTTCTCCGACTACATGCGGCCCGCCGTCCGGCTCGCCGCGCTGATGAAGACCAACCCGCTGTACGTGTGGACGCACGACTCGATCGGCCTCGGCGAGGACGGGCCGACCCACCAGCCGATCGAGCACCTCGCGGCGCTGCGGGCGATCCCGGGCCTGTCGGTCGTGCGGCCCGGCGACGCGAACGAGACCGCCTACGCGTGGAAGGCCGCCCTGGAGCGGCCGTCCGACGGCCCGATCGGGTTCGCGCTGACCCGGCAGAACGTGCCGACGCTGAGCGGCACCTCCGCCGAGGGCGTCGCCCGCGGCGGCTACGTGCTGGAGGAGGCGTCGTCCGGCGTCCCGCAGGTTGTGATCATCGCCACCGGGTCGGAGCTGCACCTCGCGGTCGCCGCGCGGAAGATCCTGGAGGCCGACGGCGTCGGAACCCGTGTGGTCTCCATGCCGTGTGTCGAGTGGTTCACCGCGCAGGACGCCGGGTACCGCGAGTCGGTCCTGCCGCCTGCGGTGCGGGCCCGCGTCTCGGTCGAGGCGGGCATCGCGATGCCGTGGCGGGACTACGTCGGCGACGCCGGCCGCTCGGTCTCGATCGAGCACTTCGGTGCCAGCGCCGACCAGGCCACCCTGTTCGAGAAGTTCGGCTTCACCGGCGAGACCGTCGCCGCCGCCGCGCGGGACTCGCTCGCCGCGGTGGAGAAGTCGTCCTGAGCCACTCCTGAGCCACAAGGAGACAACCATGAGCAACGATCGTCTCGCCGCGCTCTCCGCGGCGGGTGTGTCCATCTGGCTCGACGACCTGTCCCGGGAGCGGCTGACCAGCGGGAACCTCGCGGAGCTGATCGAGGACAAGCACGTCGTCGGGGTCACCACCAATCCGACGATCTTCGCGGGCGCGCTGTCCGACGGCGCCGCCTACGACGAGCAGGTCCGCGAGCTCGCGGCCCGCGGCGCGGACGTCGACTCGGCGATCCGCGAGATCACCGTCGCCGACGTGCAGCAGGCCTGCGACGTGTTCTCCGGGGTCTGGGAGCGCACCGGCGGCGTCGACGGACGGGTCTCGCTCGAGGTCGACCCGCGCCTGGCGCACGACACCGAGAAGACCGTCGCCCAGGCGCTGGACCTGTGGAAGGCGGTCGACCGGCCGAACCTGCTGGTGAAGATCCCGGCGACCGAGGCGGGCCTGCCCGCGATCACCCGGGCCACCGCGGAGGGGATCAGCGTCAACGTCACGCTGATCTTCTCGGTGGAGCGGTACAAGGCCGTCATGGACGCGTACCTGACCGGGCTGGAGCAGGCCGTCGGGAACGGCCAGGACCTGGCCTCGATCCACTCGGTGGGCTCGTTCTTCGTGTCCCGGGTGGACTCCGAGATCGACGGCAGGCTGGAGGCGGCCGGCGGCGACGAGGCGCTGGCGCTGCGCGGGAAGGCGGCGGTCGCGAACTCCCGGCTGGCCTACGCGGCCTACCGGGACGCGTTCTCCGGCGCCCGCTGGGACGCGCTCGCGGCGAAGGGCGCGCACGCGCAGCGTCCGCTGTGGGCGTCCACCGGGGTGAAGAACCCGGACTACCCGGACACCCTCTACGTCTCCGAGCTGGTGGTGGACAACACCGTCAACACGATGCCGGAGAAGACCCTGGAGGCGTTCGCCGACCACGGTGAGGTCGACGGCGACAAGGTGACCGACACCGCCGGTGCCGCGCAGCAGGTCTTCACCGACCTGGAGGGCGTCGGCATCGACCTCGACGACGTCTACCTCGTCCTGGAGAACGAGGGCGTGGACAAGTTCGAGAAGTCGTGGACCGAGCTGCAGGACACGGTCCGCTCGCAGCTCGACGCCGCCAGGTAGCCGGTGGCCGACACGCCCGGCGGCGACGGGGCCGATCTCGGCTCCGCCGCCGCCGGCGGTTCCGTACCGGCACCGGCCGCCCCGGTCCGGGTGGTGCTGGCCGGGGAGCCGTTCTCGACCGCGGCCCGCCGGATCGCCGGCGACCTGGCGGAGGAGACGGTCGCGTCCCGGGTGGCCGACGGCGATCCGAGTGTGTGGCCGGCCGTGCCCGGCTCCGGCACCGGCTGGACCGGGCTGGCCCGGGCGTCCCGCCCGCTGACCGGGCAGATCGCGGCGCTGCGCGAGCGGTTCGCGGTCCTCGGCGCGCACCGGGTGCTGCTGGTCGGCACGCCGGACGCGGTCGCGGTGGCCCGGCTGGTCGCCGCGGGCTCCCCGGACACCACCCGGCTGACCGCGCTGGACTCCGCCGATCCGGTGCAGGTCGCCGAGGCGCTGTCCCGGGAGCCTGCGGAGACGGTGCTCGTGGTCGCCGATCCGGCCGGTGACGATCCGGTGGTCGGCGCCGTCCGGCACGCGGTGGTGTCGGTGCTCGCCGACGAGATCGGCGCGGACGCCCTCACCGGCCGCACCGTGCACCTCACCGAACCCGGTTCGCCGCTGGACACGCCCGGCGCCGGCGTCACGGTGGTGACCCTGGACGCGGACGTCCCGGCCCGGTTCGGCGCGCTGGGCCCGCTCGGGCTGGTCCCGGCCGGTCTGGCCGGTGCCGACGTCGCCGGGCTGCTGGCGACGGCCGTCCCGGCGGCCGCCACGCTCGGCGAGGACGACCCGGAGAACCCGGCACTGCTGCTCGCCGGGGCGCTCGCCGCGGCCGGCGGTTCGGTGCTGGCGCTGCGCGACGACGACCGCTCGCCCGCGCTGACCGCGTGGCTCGCGCCGCTGCTCACCGCGGCCGGGCTGGCCGCCGTCCCGACCGGTCCCGACGCGCCCGTCCCGGCCCCGCAGGTCGCCGATCCGGCCGCGCCGCCGCCGGTGGTCGACGTGCACGCCGACGGCACCGGCCCGGCGCCCTCGCCCGGGCGCGGGGCGGTCCGCACCGACGCCCCGCCCGGCGCCACGATCGTGCTGTGGCAGGTCGCGGCGGCGCTGGCGGCGCGGGCGCGGCGGACCGACCCGTTCGCGCCGGGCCTGCCCGCCCCCGATCCGGGCGAGCCGGAGGACCCGCCGGCGTTCGTCGACGGCGGGATCGCGGTGCACGCCGACGGCTGGCTGCCGTCCGGTGTGGACACCGTCGCCGGTGCGCTGGACGCGCTGGCCGCGGTCGCGGACGACGGCGGTCACCTGGCGGTGTCCGCCTGGCTGGATCCGGAGTCCGACGCGTCGGTCGCGGTGCTGCGCGGCCCGCTCGCGGGGCGGACCGGGCTGCCGGTCGCGTTCGGCTGGGCCCCGGGCTGCCGCAGCGGCGACACCGGCGGGCCGGACCGGGCGGTGCACTGCCACCTCACCGGCGGCGGGCTCGATCCCGACGGATCGGGTGCTGCTCCGGATGACCCGTTCGGCGCGGGTACCGCGCCGGAACCGTCCGGACTGGATAGCCTGCACGCGGCACAGGCCCGAGCGGTCGTCCGCGAGCAGCGCAGCCGGGGGCGCCCCGTACTGCGGCTGCACCTGACCGACCGGCTGACCGGCCTCGTCACGCTCGCCCGTGCCGTCGAGACCCGGCCGGACCACTGATCCCGACCAGCCCGGCGACCAGCCGTCGAGTACCCACATCAGGAGGGGCGATGCCCACCGCGAACGGCGGCCGTACCAACCCGCTGCGCGATCCCCGCGACAAGCGCCTCCCCCGGATCGCCGGCCCCTGCGGCCTGGTGATCTTCGGGGTGACCGGGGACCTGTCCCGCAAGAAGCTGATGCCCGCGATCTACGACCTGGCGAACCGCGGCCTGCTCCCGCCGGGTTTCGCGCTCACCGGGTTCGCCCGGCGGGACTGGGACACCGAGGACTTCGGGCGGGTCGTGCACGACGCGGTCCGCCAGCACGCGCGCACCCCGTTCCGGCAGGAGGTCTGGGACCGCCTCGCCGAGGGGCTGCGGTTCGTGCAGGGTTCCTTCGACGACGACGCCGCGTTCGACGAGCTCGAACGCACCGTCCGCGAGCTGGACGAGAAGCGCGGCACCGGCGGCAACCACGCGTTCTACCTGTCGATCCCGCCGAGCGCGTTCCCGGTGGTGTGCAAGCAGCTGGCCCGCTCCGGGCTGTCCGCGCAGGAGGACCCGGACGTGTGGCGCCGGGTGGTGATCGAGAAGCCGTTCGGGCACGACCTGGCGTCGGCCAAGGAGCTGAACGCGATCGTCAACGAGGTGTTCCCCGAGGACTCGGTCTTCCGGATCGACCACTACCTCGGCAAGGAGACCGTGCAGAACGTGCTGGCGCTGCGCTTCGCCAACCAGCTGTTCGAGCCGATCTGGAACGCCAACTACGTCGACCACGTGCAGATCACGATGGCCGAGGACATCGGGCTGGGCGGGCGCGCCGGCTACTACGACGGGATCGGCGCGGCCCGCGACGTCATCCAGAACCACCTGCTGCAGCTGCTCGCCTTCACCGCGATGGAGGAGCCGACGTCGTTCTCGTCGGACGAGCTGCGGGCCGAGAAGATCAAGGTGCTGAAGGCGGTCAAGCTGGCGCTGCCGCTGGAGGAGACCACCGCCCGCGGCCAGTACGAGGGCGGCTGGCAGGGCGGCGAGCAGGTGCCGGGGCTGAAGGAGGAGGAGGGCTTCGATCCGAGGTCCACCACCGAGACGTTCGCCGCGATCACCTACGAGGTGGAGAACCGGCGCTGGGCCGGGGTGCCGTTCTACCTGCGCACCGGCAAGCGGCTGGGCCGCCGGGTCACCGAGATCGCGGTGGTGTTCAAGCGCGCGCCGCACCTGCCGTTCGACGCCACGATGACCGAGGAGCTCGGGCAGAACGCCCTGGTGATCCGGGTGCAGCCGGACGAGGGGGTGACGATGCGGTTCGGCTCGAAGGTGCCGGGCAACCAGATGGAGGTCCGCGACGTCACGATGGACTTCGGCTACGGCAACGCCTTCACCGAGTCGTCCCCGGAGGCCTACGAGCGGCTGATCCTGGACGTGCTGCTCGGCGAGCCGTCGCTGTTCCCGGTGAACGAGGAGGTCGAGCGGTCCTGGGAGATCCTCGACCCGGTGATCGAGTTCTGGGCGGACTCCGCGGAGGGGCCGGACGGCTACCCGGCCGGGTCCTGGGGCCCGGACTCGTCGGCGGAGATGCTGGCGCGGACCGGCCGACACTGGCGCCGGCCGTGAGCCCGCGAACGGCCGCATCAGCACAGCCCGTGAGCCCGCGAACAGCCGCATCAGCACAGCCCGTGAGCCCGCGAACGACCGCATCAGCACAGCCCGTGAGCCCGCGAACAGCCGCATCAGCACAGCCCGTGAGCCCGCGAACGGCCGCATCGGCACAGCCCGTCTCCCACCCACGAGGGGTCTCGTCATGATCATCGATCTGCCGTCGAGCAACACCTCGGCGGTGAACCGCAAGCTCGTCGAGCTGCGCGAGTCCGGCGGGGTGTTCGCGCTCGGCCGGGTGCTCACGCTGGTCGTCGTGACCGACGACGGGCCGAGCCTGGAGCGGGCGGTCGACGCCGCGAACTCGGCGAGCCGGGAGCACCCGTGCCGGGTGATCGTGCTGGCCCGCGGCCAGCGCCGGGCGGCGGCCCGGCTGGACGCCCAGATCCGGGTCGGCGGCGACGCCGGCGCGAGCGAGGTGATCGTGCTGCGCGGCTACGGCGCGCTGGCCGCGGAGGACGCGGGCGCCGGCATGGTGATGCCGCTGCTGCTGCCCGACGCGCCGGTGGTGGCGTGGTGGCCGGGTGAGGCGCCGGCCAGCCCGTCGGAGGACGCGGTGGGCAGGCTGGCCCAGCGCCGGATCACCGACGCGCTGTCGTCGAAGAACCCGACGAAGGCGTTCGAGCAGCGCCGCCGGGACCACGCGCCCGGGGACACCGACCTGACCTGGACCCGGCTGACGCACTGGCGGGCGCAGCTGGCGGCGGCGCTGGACGTCCCGCCGCACGACGAGGTGACGGGTGCGGTGGTCGCCGGGGAGGCGGTGTCGCCGTCGACCGAGCTGATGGCGGGCTGGCTGGCGTCGGCGCTCGGGGTGAAGGTGAAGCGGTCCCCGTCGGCGCAGGAGAACGGCCTGTCGCTGATCCGGCTGAACCGGCCGTCGGGTGACGTGGAGCTGGCCCGGCCGGACGGCCGCACCGCCCGGCTGACCCAGCCCGGCCAGCCGGAGCGGCTGATCGCGCTGGCCCGCCGCGAGGTGTCGGACTGCCTGGCCGAGGAGCTGCGCCGGCTCGATCCGGACGAGGTGTACCAGGAAGCCCTGGCCGGTGTGTCCCTGGTGACGCGCGGCCGAACCCCCGTGAAGGTCTGAGATGCCGGCAGGTGCGAGCGTGTCCCCGAGCGAGAAGATCCAGGTCGTCGTCCATCCGGACGCGGCGGTGCTGGCAGCGGCGACCGCGGCCCGGTTGCTGACGGCGCTGGCCGACGTCCAGTCCCGCGGGACCGTGCCGCGGGTCGTGCTGACCGGCGGCGGGGTCGGCATCCAGCTGTTGCGGGAGGTCGCCGCGTCCCCCGGGCGGGACGCCGTCGACTGGTCGGCGGTGGACGTGTTCTGGGGTGACGAGCGGTTCGTGCCCGCCGACGATCCGGAGCGCAACGAGCTCCAGGCCCGGGAGGCGCTGCTCGACGGGGTGGCGCTGGACCCGGCCCGGGTGCATCCGATGCCGGCCGCGCCGGCCGGTGGCGGTTCGGCCGACGACGCGGTGCGGGCGGCCGCCGACTACGCGCGGCTGCTCGCGGACCTGGCCCGCCCGGAGGAGGACGGCATCCCGGCGTTCGACGTGACGCTGGTCGGCATGGGCGAGGAGGGGCACACGCTGTCGGTGTTCCCGGACTCCCCGGCGGTGCACGAGCAGGCCGCCACCGTCGTCGGGGTGTTCGACTGCCCGAAGCCGCCGCCGACCCGGATCTCGCTGACCCTGGCCGCGGCCCGGCGGTCCCGCGAGGTGTGGGTGGTCGCGGCGGGCGCCGGGAAGGCTCCCGCGGTGGCGGGTGCGCTGACCGGGACCCCGGAGACCGAGCTGCCGGTCGGCGGGGCCCGCGGGACCGAGCGGACCCGCTGGCTGCTCGACGCCGCGGCGGCCGGGAAGCTGCCGGACGGGTTCCTGCCGCGGGTCTCCTGATCCGGCGCGGCTGCCGGCCGCTGGATGAACCGGACGTGTGACCTCGCGCCCGTTCCCTGGCGGCGCGCCGGACGACCCCGGTTAGGGTCCGGAGCCATGCGTATCGGCACCCCGCTCGGCCCGGATCCCACCCGCGTGCTGCTGCTCGGCTCGGGTGAGCTCGGCAAGGAGGTGGCGATCGCCTTCCAGCGGCTCGGTGTCGAGGTCGTCGCCGTCGACCGCTACCCGCACGCCCCCGCGCACCAGGTCGCGCACCGCTGGCACGCGATCGACATGACCGACCCGGTCACCCTGGCGACGCTGATCGAGCAGGAGGCGCCGGACCTGGTCATCCCGGAGATCGAGGCGATCGCGACGAACGCGCTGGTCGAGATCGAGGCCGCCGGGACGACCGTGGTGCCGACGGCGCGGGCGGCGAAGCTGACCATGGACCGGGAGGGCATCCGGCGGCTCGCCGCCGAGGAGCTGGGGCTGCCGACGTCGCCGTACGCGTTCGCCGACACCCTGGACGAGGTCCGGGCGGCGATCGGCCGGGTCGGGCTGCCGTGCGTGCTCAAGCCGGTGATGTCGTCGTCGGGCAAGGGCCAGTCGGTGCTCAAGGACGCCGGCGACGCCGAGGCCGCCTGGGAGCACGCCCGCACCGCCGGCCGGGTGTCGAACCCGCGGGTGATCGTCGAGGGCTTCGTCGAGTTCGACTACGAGATCACCCTGCTCACCGTGCGGCACGCCGGCGGCACCGCGTTCTGCGAGCCGGTCGGGCACCGCCAGGAGAACGGCGACTACGTCGAGTCGTGGCAGCCGCAGCCGATGTCGCCCGCCGCGCTGGCGGCCGCGCAGGACGTCGCCGGCCGGATCACCGAGGCGCTGGGCGGGCGCGGCCTGTTCGGGGTGGAGCTGTTCGTCCGCGGCGACGAGGTGCTGTTCTCCGAGGTCAGCCCGCGGCCGCACGACACCGGCCTGGTCACCCTCGCGACCCAGCGGCTCAGCGAGTTCGAGCTGCACGCGCGCGCCGTGCTCGGGCTGCCGGTGGACACCTCGCTGCGCTCCCCCGGCGCGTCCGCGGTCGTCTACGGCGGGCAGGAGCTGACCGCGCCGGACTACGAGGGCGTCGCCGAGGCGCTCGCCGTCCCGGGCGCCGACCTGCGGCTGTTCGGGAAGCCGACGGCCGGCGAGCGACGCCGGATGGGCGTCGCGGTCGCCGCCGCCGACGACGTCGCCACCGCCCGCGACCGGGCCACCGCGGCGGCCGCGCACGTCCGCCCGGTGCCGCGCGCCGGGGATCCGGGGCCGGCCGGCCGATGAGTTCCCGGGCCGCCCCCGGTCGGTGACGGTACGGGGCGCCGGCGGTCGGCGCCCCCGGCCGAAGGGACGCGCGATGCGGACGATCACACCCTGCCTCTGGTTCGACGGACGGGCCGAGGAGGCCGCCCGGTTCTACACGTCGGTGTTCCCGGACTCCGGCATCGACGAGATCACCCACTACGGCCCCGAGATCCCGGAGCGGGAGGGGCAGGTGCTCACCGTGTCGTTCCGGCTGGGCGGGCAGCAGTACACCGCGCTCGACGGCGGTCCCGAGTTCACCTTCAGCGAGGCGGTCTCGCTGGAGGTGCACTGCGACACCGCCGACGAGGTGGACCACTTCTACGACTCGCTGGTGCAGGGCGGCACGACGCAGCCCTGCGGCTGGCTGAAGGACCGCTTCGGCTTCTCCTGGCAGATCGTGCCGCCGGGCCTGCTGGGCTGGCTGAACGGCCCGGACCCCGACGCCGCGGGGCGCGTCGCGAAGGTCCTCTACGCCACCCACGGCAAGCTGGACACGGCCGCGCTGCGGGCCGCCTACGAGGGGTGACCCGCGGGTAACCTGGCTTCGGGGGCCGAGGCGAGGGGGCGCGTGATGGCGGGACGGACCGGGCTGGTGGTGGCCGGCGCCGGCGCCCGCGGCGCCTACGAGGCGGGGGCGCTCACCGAGCTGCTGCCCCGGCTGGAGCGGGCATGGTCGGCGCCGTCGGTGCTGGTCGGGACGAGTGCCGGGGCGCTCAACGTGGCCGCGCTGGCCGGTCTGGCCGGGACCCGGCCCGACGCCGCGGCGGCGGAGCTGGTCGCCCGCTGGGAGTCGGTGCGGACGGGTGACGTGGTCGCGTTGCCGTCGTCGGCGCTGGAGGCCGGTGTCGCCTACGCCGGGGACCTGCTGGGCGTCCCGTCCGCGCTGCGCCGCGCCGTCGGGCTGCCGGAGCGGGTGACCCGGCTGCTCGACGCGGACCGGCTGCGCCCGGTCGTCGAGCGGGTCGTCGACTGGGACCGGCTGCACCACGCCGTCGCCGGTGGGCTCGTCGACGCCGTCGGGGTCGCCTGCACCGCGGCCGGGACCGGCGGGACGGTCGTGTTCGTCGAGCACGGGCCGGACGTCGCGCTCCCGCCCTACGATCCGGGCCGCGACATCCGCTACGTCGGCACCCGGCTGACCCCGGACCATCTGCTCGCGTCGGCGGCGGTGCCGGTGCTGTTCGCGCCGCGCTGGATCGACGGCCCGGGCGCCGGCTGGTACGTCGACGGCGGGGTCCGGCTGAACACCCCGCTGAAGCCGGCGCTGCGGCTGGGCGCCGACCGGATCGGGGTGGTCGCGACGACGCCGGCGGCGCCGTGCCCGGACGTGGCGCCGCCGCCGGACCGGGTGCCCGACGTGTACGCGGTCGCGGCGCTCGCGCTGCGGATCGTGCTGGGCGCCGGGGTCACCGAGGACCTGCGCACGCTGCGCGCGGTGAACGCCGAGATCGACCGGGGCGCCGACGGCAGGCACGCCCGGATCGGCGCCTGGTTCGCCGGGCCGCCCGCGGACCGGGCCACCGAGCTGGCCGAGCTGGCCGCCGAGATCCGCCGCCGTGAGTACGGCGGGCTGCGGGCGCTGCGCAACCCGCCGCTGCTGGTGCTGGAACGGCTGGTGGGCGGGGCCGTGCCGGACACCGATCTCACGCACGGCGCCGAGCTGCTCAGCTTCCTGTTCTTCGATCCCGCCTTCGCCGCGGCCGCCGCGGACCTCGGGGCGGCGGTCGCCGCCCGGTCGTCGGCACCGGGCACCGGCCGCCCGGCCGCCGCGCGACGGCGGGCCC
>NZ_BAAAJK010000060.1:0-41432 GCF_039526905.1 Pseudonocardia kongjuensis
CGCCGCGCCGCGCCGCGCCGCGCCGCGCCGCGCCGCGCCGCGCCGGGCCGCCGGCCCCTGTCCGTGCGCCTGACCTGCCCGGCCCCCGCGTCACCCGGGCGCCGCGCCCGCCCAGGGCAGCAGCCGGACCCGCGGCGGGCGCAGCAGCACCAGCGGATCCAGATGGTCGAGCCGGTCGCGTCGCACACCCCAGTGCAGGCAGGCCGCGACCGGGCACCCGGGGTGGCCGGCCTCCAGCACCCCGAGCGGATCCCCCGGTGCGACGACGGTGCCCGCGGCCACGGTCGCCGTCACCGGCTCGTAGGTGCTGCGCAGGCCGTCCGGGTGGTCGACCGACACGACACCGCGCCCCGCGACCGGCCCGGCGAAGACGACGGTCCCCTCCCTCGCGGCGAGCACGGCCTGTCCCGGCCCGCCCGCGAGATCGGCGCCGCGGTGCCCCGGCCCGTAGCGGAACGTGGGAGCCCGGAACGCCCCGGTCACCACCGGGGGCGGATGCAGTGGCCAGGCGTACCGCGCGCCGGGAGCCGGGATCCCGGCACCCGCCGGGCGCGGCGGTGCGGGCGGGGCGACGGAGGTGACCGCCGTCCCCGCAGCGTCCGGGAGCGCCGGACCGGGGCGTGGAACCGGGCCGGCAGGGAGCTCCGAGCCGGCAGCGGGATCAGGGGGAGCCGGGGAAGCCGGGATGGCGGAGCCGGCCGGGGGAGCGGGGGGAGCCGGGATGGCGGAGCCGAGCGGGGGAGCGGGGGGAGCCGAGGTGGCCGAGTCGGCCGGGGGAGCGGGGGGAGCCGAGGTGGCGGAGCCGGCCGGGGGAGCCGGGGGAGCCGGGGTGGCGGAGCCGGCCGGAGGAACCGGCGCAACCGGTCCGGCCGGGGCCGCCGAGCCGCGATCCCGGAGCGGGCCCGCGTGTGCTGACCACGGCCCCGCGTGCGCGGACCGCGAGCCGGCGTGCGCGGACGGCGCGGACCACGAACCGGCGTGTGCGGACCACGGCCCCGCCGCGGCCGCCAGCGTGACCACCACGGCCACCCCGACCGCGACCACCCGGGCAGCCCTCCGCCCGCACCCGGCCCGGACCCACGGCACACCCCGCCCACCCGGGCCCGCCCCGGCGGGCCGGGCGCAGGACGCGAGGTCAGCGGTGCCGGATCCACCCCACGAGCCTGCGGCCACCGCGGCCCCTGCGACCGGCGGACCGCGCAGCTGTGGACGGATCCCGCACCTGTGGACACACCCCCGCGGGGACCGTGTGGCGCCGAACGGGCTCCGCCGCGATCGCCCGGACGGGCCGGGCGTACACTGGTACCCGCACCACGCTCTGTGTGGTGACTTCGCGCGCCCGCGTGCCCGCGTCGCCGTCGTTGCAGTGTCCCTGCAGGGTACGGCGCCGGGAGCGGAGGCCGGGCGGTCCCGCGGATCCGGTCGTCGAGCTCGTCTCGATGATCGGGGAACCGGGTCCGGTCCCGCCGCGGGCGCCAGGGCGGTCCACCCCACCGGGGGTCCCGCAGTGAACCGCACGCGCGGCGTCCGCCGCGCCCGAGAAGAGAGGTGAACGCAGGCCATGGCCGTCGTCACCATGAAGCAGCTGCTCGACAGCGGCGTGCACTTCGGGCACCAGACCCGTCGCTGGAACCCGAAGATGAAGCGCTACATCCTCACCGAGCGCAACGGCATCTACATCATCGACCTCCAGCAGACGCTGTCGTACATCGACCGCGCCTACGAGTTCGTGCGCGAGACCGTCGCGCACGGCGGGACGATCATGTTCGTCGGCACCAAGAAGCAGGCCCAGGAGGCCATCGCCGACGAGGCCGGCCGGGTCAACATGCCGTACGTGAACCAGCGCTGGCTGGGCGGCATGCTCACCAACTTCCAGACCGTGCACAAGCGGCTGCAGCGCCTCAAGGAGCTCGAGGCGATGGAGCAGACCGGCGGGTTCGAGGGTCGCACCAAGCGCGAGATCCTCACGCTGACCCGTGAGAAGGACAAGCTCGAGAAGACCCTCGGCGGTATTCGCGACATGTCCAAGGTCCCGTCCGCCGTCTGGATCGTGGACACCAAGAAGGAGCACATCGCCGTCGGCGAGGCCCGGAAGCTGAACATCCCGGTCGTCTCCATCCTGGACACCAACTGCGACCCGGACGAGGTCGACTTCCCGATCCCGGGCAACGACGACGCGATCCGCTCCGCCGCGCTGCTCACCAAGGTGATCGCGAAGGCGGCGGCCGACGGCCTGGTCGCCCGCGGTGCCCGCCGCGGCGAGGGCGAGGCCGCCACCGAGCAGCCGCTGGCCGAGTGGGAGCAGGACGTGCTGGCCGGCACCGAGGTCGCCACCGACGGTGCCGCCATCGCCGCCGCGGGCAGCGACGGTGCCGCCGCGACCGGCGGCGACGGCGCCTCCGCCGCGACCGCGCCCGCCACCTCCAGCAACGGCACCCAGAACTGACCGTCCGGGGATCGGGCCCGGTGACCACCGGGCCCGATCCCCGGTGCCGTTGCCGGTGATTCCCGGGCGACCCATTCCCGTCACGACCCAGAGGACGAGAGACACCTGATGGCGAACTACACCGCCGCCGACGTCAAGCGGCTCCGGGAGCTGACCGGCTCCGGGATGATGGACTGCAAGAAGGCCCTGGAGGAGTCCGAGGGCGACTTCGACAAGGCCGTCGAGCTCCTGCGCATCAAGGGCGCGAAGGACGTCGGCAAGCGCGCCGAGCGCGCCACGGCCAACGGCCTGGTCGTCGCCGAGGGCGGCATCATGGTCGAGCTGGACTGCGAGACCGACTTCGTCGCCAAGTCCGACGACTTCATCGTGCTGGCCGAGAAGATCCTGAAGGCCGCCGTCGAGCAGAAGCCCGCCGACCTGGCCGGGCTGGCCGAGGCGAAGCTCGACGACAAGACCGTCGGCGAGGCCGTCCAGGAGCTGTCCGCCCGGATCGGCGAGAAGTTCGAGCTCAAGCGCTACGTGAACGTCGACGGCCCGACCGCCGTCTACCTGCACAAGCGTTCGACCGACCTGCCCCCGGGCATCGGCGTCGTGCTGTCCTACGAGGGCGGCGACGACGAGGCGGCCCGCAGCCTGGCGATGCACGTCGCCGCCGCGCGCCCGCAGTACACCACCCGCGAGCAGGTCCCCGGCGATCTCGTCGAGAACGAGAAGCGCATCGCCGAGGCCACCGCCCGCGAGGAGGGCAAGCCCGAGCAGGTGCTGCCGCGGATCGTCGAGGGCCGGGTGAACGGCTTCTTCAAGGACATCGTGCTGCTGGAGCAGGCGTCCGTGCTCGACCCGAAGAAGTCCGTCAAGGCGGTCGCCGACGAGGCCGGCCTGACGGTCAAGGACTTCGTCCGCTTCGAGGTCGGCCAGGACTGATCCGGTCTCACCCCGCCCGGGCGGTGCGGTACGCGCCGCCC
This sequence comes from Pseudonocardia kongjuensis, assembly GCF_039526905.1. NCBI lineage: Bacteria > Bacillati > Actinomycetota > Actinomycetes > Pseudonocardiales > Pseudonocardiaceae > Pseudonocardia > Pseudonocardia kongjuensis. Next base: position 3,412 of record NZ_BAAAJK010000060.1, read on the forward strand.
GGGCGGAGGGTGAGAGGATCGGTGTGGGAACAGCGAGTACGACAGGCCGGGGTGAAGCAACCGTGATCGACGAAACCCTCTTCGACGTCGAGGAGAAGATGGAGAAGGCCGTCACCGTCGCGCGGGACGACCTGACGTCCGTACGCACCGGCCGGGCGACGCCGAACATGTTCTCCCGGATCGTCGTCGACTACTACGGCGCCGCGACCCCGCTGAACCAGCTCGCGTCGGTCTCCATCCCGGAGGCCCGGATGGCCGTCATCAAGCCCTACGACGCCAGCCAGCTCAAGGCGATGGAGAAGGCGATCGCCGAGTCCGATCTCGGCGTCAACCCCAGCAACGACGGACAGATCATCCGGGTGATCATCCCCGCGCTGTCCGAGGAACGCCGCCGCGACATGGTCAAGGTCGCCCGCGGCAAGGGCGAGGACGCCCGGGTCGTCGTCCGTGGTCTGCGCCGTAAGGCGATGGACGAGCTGCACCGCATCCAGCGGGACGGCGAGGCCGGCGAGGACGAGGTCGTGCGCGCCGAGAAGGAGCTGCAGAACCTCACCGACCGGTACGTCGCCCAGGTCGACGAGCTGGTGAAGAACAAGGAATCCGAGCTCCTCGAGGTCTGACGCCCGGTGACCCCTTCTCCCGACGCCGCCGTCCCCGTGACGTCCGACCTGCCCGGTGAGGCACCGGCGGGCGCCGCGGCCACGGCCGGCGAGCCCCAGCTGGTCCGCGGGATGAAGGGCTACAAGCGGTCCCGGCTGGGCCGCAACCTGATCGCGGCGATCGCCGTCGGTGTCGGGCTGGGCGCGATCATCCTGCTCAGCCTGCTGATCGTGCCCGAGGGCTTCGTCGTCGTGCTCGCCGCGGTCACCGCGATCGGCACCTGGGAGCTGGCCGGCGCGCTGCGCCGCGGCGCCGGGATCCGGGTCTCGCTGCCGGTGCTGCTGGCCGGTGGGCAGGCCGTCGTCTGGCTGTCCTGGCCGTTCGGTGTGCGCGGCGCCGCGATCGCGCTCACCGCGACCGTCCTCGGCTGCCTGATCTGGCGGATGCGCGAGGGCGCCGCCCACTTCGTCCGGGACATCGGGGCGTCGCTGTTCGTCGCGGTCTACGTGCCGCTGCTGGTCGCCTTCGCGGTCCAGCTGACGGTCGCCCCGCAGGGCGTCGGCCGGGTGCTGACCTTCCTGCTCTGCGTGATCGCCTCCGACGTCGGCGGGTACGCCGCCGGGGTGGTCGCCGGCCGGCACCCGATGGCGCCGACGATCAGCCCGAAGAAGTCCTGGGAGGGCTTCGCCGGTTCGCTGGTCGCGGGCATGATCGCCGGGTCGCTGTGCGTGGCGCTGTTCTTCGGCGTCCCCTGGTACTGGGGGATCCTGGTCGGCGCCCTGCTGGTCGCCACCGCGACCCTCGGCGACCTGGTGGAGTCGCTGGTCAAGCGCGACCTCGGGATCAAGGACATGGGCACCCTGCTGCCGGGCCACGGCGGCCTGATGGACCGGCTGGACTCGTTGCTGCCCACCGCGTTCGTCGCCTGGGCGGTGCTCGGGCTCGTCGTCCCGGTCGCGTGAGCCGGAGCTACGCCGGCTTCGGCGGGCAGCCGCGGCCGGGCCCGGCCATCCCGAGCCCGAACATCTGGAACTGGCCCGAGATCTACGAGATCGAGAACCGCGCGCAGGACGCCGACGGCACCCTCTGGTCCGCCCTGCGCGAGGAGACCGGCGGCTGGGCCGGGCGGGACGTCGTCGACGTCGGCTGCGGTGACGGGTTCCACCTGCCCCGGTTCGCCGACGACGCGGCCACCGTCACCGGCGTCGAACCGCATCCGCCGCTGGTGCAGCGGGCCCGCCGCCGGTGCGCCGGCGACGACCGGATCACCGTGCTCGAGGGCGGGGCGGAGGCGCTGCCGCTGCCGGACGCCTCCGCCGACCTGGTGCACGCCCGCACCGCGTACTTCTTCGGGCCGGGCTGCGAGCCGGGCCTGGCCGAGGCGCAGCGGGTGCTGCGCCCCGGCGGCGTGCTCGCCGTCGTCGACCTGGACTTCACGTCCCGGCCGTACGGCACCTGGCTGCGGGCCGAGCTGCCCCGCTACGACCCGCCCGCGGTGGACCGGTTCTTCGCCCGGCACGGGTTCGCGCTGCGCCGGGTCGTCGCGACCTGGCGCTTCGAGCAGCGCTCCGACCTGGAGGAGGTGCTGCGCATCGAGTTCTCGAAGCGCACCGCCCGCCGCGCCATCGACGACGTCGCCGGGCTGACCCTCCGGGTCGGCTACCGGGTGCACACCCGGCGCCGGGCCACGACCGGCCCGGCCGGGCTGATCCTGCCCTGACGCCGGGCCCGGGCGGGCTCAGGCGAGGGTGATCGTCCCGTCGGCGACGGTCACCGGCCGCGACTCCAGCGGCTGCCGGGCCGGGCCCTGCAGCACCGCACCGTCCAGGCCGAACCGGCTGTCGTGGCACGGGCACACGATCACCCCGCCGGCCACCGAGCCGACCGCGCAGCCCTGGTGCGGGCAGACCGCGGACAGGCCGGTGAACTCGCCCTCGGTCGGCTGGGTGACCACGATCTGCTCGTCGGAGTAGATGGTGCCGCCGCCGACCGGGACCTCCGAGGCCGGGCCGAGCTCGGTGCCCGGCGCGCCGTCGGGGACGTCGCCGGTCTGCTGCTGGCCGCCGCCGTCGTCGGTGGTCGTGGTGCCGCCGCCACAGGCCGCGACCGCGCCGATCGCGACCGCCGCGCCGGCGCCGGCGAACACGGTGCGCCTGCCGACTCCGGGCCGGGTCGCGCGGGGGGCGTCGTCGGTCACCGGTCGTGCCTTCTCGGGGTGGGTCATCGTGCTCCTCGACGTGCGCCGGACCGGTCCGGCGTCGGTGGTGGTGTGCCGGGCGGGGTTCGGGGCCCACCCGAGCGGTCAGCGTCCCACGATGTCCGATTTCCGGTGGGGTGGGCGTCAAGCCCGACCGCTCACCGGCGGCGGGGGAGTGGCGGCGAACGGGCGACCGGTCTCGCTACCGTGGACCCATGCCGTACACCACGCGTCAGCCCTCGCTCGGTGTGCCGGCCCCGAGCCTGGAGATCGTCCTCGGCACGCTGGCCTGGACGGTCGGCGCCGGCGGTCTGGCCAGCGGGTTCGGCACCGTGCTCGTCGCGCTCGGCCTGTTCCTCGCCGCCTACATGTGGGTCGTCCGGCGGCGCAACGCCGCGATGGCCGTCACCCTGCACCCGGAGCGCAAGCGCCGGATGCAGCGGCTGATCCTGATCGGTGTCGCCGGCCTCGTGCTGCTGCCCGCGATCCTGGGGCTGGTCGGCTACCGGGAGATCTCGATCGCGGTGTCCGCCGCGCTGGTCGGGGTGCTGCTCATCCAGGCGTCCACCGTGCTGGAGGAGCGCAGCCTGGTCGCCACCGGCGCCCTGGTGCTGCTGATCGCCGCGTTCGGCGCGTTCCTCGCGCTGACCTGGACCGGCCAGGGCACCGGCTCGTCGCAGCCGGTGATCGGGCTCGGCGCCGGCATCGTGCTGTGGGTGGCGGCGCTGCGCAGGCTCGGGATCCTGGAGGACCTCGCACGGCGCTACAACCTGCGGATCCCCGGCCTGCGGTAGCCCGGCGCCGGGCTGGCACACTGGTGGGTGCCATGTCCAGCCTCCCGCTCGTCTTCGACGCCCCCCGCCGCGGCACGCCGCCCCGCCATCTCGCCGATCTCGACCCGGCGGAACGGGCGGCCGCCGCCGCCGACCTCGGGGTGCCGAAGTTCCGCCTGGACCAGCTGTCCCGGCACTACTTCGGCCGGCTGACCGCCGACGTCGAGGCGATGACCGATCTCAACGCCGACGCCCGCGGCAAGCTCGGTGCGCTGCTGCCGCCGCTGGTCACCCCGCTCACCGAGCAGGCCTGCGACGGCGGCGCCACCCGCAAGACGCTGTGGCGCGGTCACGACGGCGTGCTCGCCGAGATGGTGCTGATGCGCTACCCGGACCGGGCCACCGTCTGCATCTCCAGCCAGGCCGGCTGCGGGATGGCCTGCCCGTTCTGCGCGACCGGCCAGGGCGGTCTGCAGCGCAACCTGTCGACGGCCGAGATCGTCGACCAGGTGCGCCGGGCCGCCGCCGACGCCCGGGACGGCGTGCTGGACGAGCCCACCCGGCTGTCGAACGTGGTGTTCATGGGCATGGGCGAGCCGCTGGCGAACTACAAGCGGGTGGTCGCCGCCGTCCGCCGGATCACCTCGCCCGCCCCGGACGGGTTCGGCATCTCCGCCCGCGGCGTCACCGTCTCCACGGTCGGGCTGGTCCCGGCGATCGACCGGCTCCGCGAGGAGGGCATCCCGGTCACCCTGGCGGTCTCCCTGCACTGCCCGGACGACGAGCTGCGCGACACCCTGGTGCCGGTCAACAACCGGTGGAAGGTCGGCGAGGTGCTCGACGCCGCCCGCCGCTACGCCACCACCACCGGCCGCCGCGTCTCGATCGAGTACGCGCTCATCCGGGACGTCAACGACCAGCCGTGGCGCGCCGACCTGCTCGGGAAGCTGCTCCGGCAGCGGATCGGCACCTCCCGGGTGCACGTCAACCTGATCCCGCTCAACCCGACCCCGGGCAGCGAGTGGGACGCCTCGCCGAAACCGGTCGAGGAGGAGTTCGTGCGCCGGGTGCGGGCCGCAGGCGTCGCCTGCACCGTGCGGGACACCCGCGGCCAGGAGATCGACGCCGCCTGCGGCCAGCTCGCCGCCTCGCACCCGGCCGGGTGATCCCCGGCGACCGGCGGCCGTCGCCGGGCTAGGTTGGTCCGGTGCGGCACCCGACGAGGAACGGTCCGTGAGCGCACGGCTGTCCCTGATCACCTCCCGGGTGATCGAGTTCGCACTGGTGCTGCTCGGCGTCGCCGTGTTCATCGACGAGAACCTGGCGATCCTGCTGCTCTGGGACCTGCTCGCCGTGCTCTACCTGACGATCCGGGTGCGGCGGCTGGTCCGCAGCGCCCGCGACCGCGGCGGGACCGACGGCGGCTGGCTGCGGTCCGCGCTCGGCGGGCGCAGCGGGTTCCTGCTCACCACCATCACCAGCCTGGCCGGCATCACCGCCGGACTGATGATCGTGATCGGCGACCCGGACCCGGACCTGGAGCTCGCCGGTCAGCTCGCCGCCGTGCCCGCGGTGCTGCTGGCCTGGGCGATCCTGCACTTCGGCTACGCCGAGCGGTACGCCCGCGACTACTACGCGGCGCTGCCGGAGCGGATCCTGGTCTTCCCCGGCACCGACCGGCCGACGCTGGTCGACTTCGCCTACTTCTCGTTCGGCGTCGGCACCTCGTTCAACGTCTCCGACGTGCAGACCAACGGCTCGGCCGTCCGGTTCCGGCTGCTGGCGCACAGCGTGCTGGCGTTCCTCTACAACGCCGCGATCCTGGCGATCGCGATCGGCGTGATCAACGACCGGTGACGGCACCGCCCGGCGGCCCCCTCGCGCCGCCGGGCGGGCGTGCTCACAGGCGGGCGCCGGTCTCCGGGTGGAACAGGTGCAGCCCCTCCACCGACGGCGTCAGCGCCACCCGGTCCCCGCGGCGCGCCCCGGACCGGCCGCCGGTCCGGACCACGACCGCGTCGTCCTTCGAGCCGGTCAGCGACGCGGTCGCGGACAGGTCCCCGGACGACTCGGCGAGGGTGCCGTAGAGGTAGGCGTCCGATCCCAGCTCCTCGACGACGTCCACCCGGGCCGGGATGCCCTCGCCGCCGTCGGAGCCGACGCTCCACTGCTCGGGCCGGATGCCGAGGGTCACCGTGGTGAGCTGCTGGGCGCCGATCGTCGACCGCACGTCCTGCGGCAGGCCGATCTCGTGCCCGGCCAGCCGCACGCCGCGCTCGGTGACGGGCACGGTGAACAGGTTCATCGACGGCGAGCCGATGAAGCCCGCGACGAAGGCGTTGTCCGGCCGGTCGTAGAGATCGGCCGGGGTGGCGAACTGCTGCAGCTTGCCGTCCGCGAGCAGCGCGACCCGGTCACCCATCGTCATCGCCTCGACCTGGTCGTGCGTGACGTAGACGGTGGTCACCCCGAGCCTGCGCTGCAGCGCGGCGATCTCGGTGCGCGTCGACACCCGCATCTTGGCGTCCAGGTTGGACAGCGGCTCGTCCATCAGGAAGACCCGCGGCTCGCGGACGATCGCCCGGCCCATCGCGACCCGCTGCCGCTGCCCACCGGACAGCGCCCGCGGCTTGCGGTCGAGGAAGTCGGTGAGCCCGAGGATCTCGGCCGCCTCGCGGACCTTCGTCGCCCGCGCGTCCTTGTCCAGGCCGGCCATCTTCAGCGGGAACGCCATGTTCTCGCCGACCGTCTTGTTCGGGTAGAGCGCATAGTTCTGGAACACCATCGCGATGTCCCGGTCCTTCGACGGCACGCCGACCATGTTCTCGCCGTCGATCCGGATGGCGCCGCCGTCGATCTCCTCGAGCCCGGCCAGCATCCGCAGCGCGGTCGACTTGCCGGAGCCGGACGGCCCCACCAGGACGACGAACTCGCCGTCCTCCACGGTCAGGTCCAGCCGGTCGACCGCCGGCTTGGCGCCCGGGGTGTAGATCCGGCTCGCCTGGTCGAACACCACGTCAGCCACGGCGGGTTCCTCTCTGAACGGGACGGGGGCTCACTTGACGGCCCCGAAGGACAGGCCCTGCACCAGCTTGTTCTGCGCGATCCAGCCGATGATGACGACCGGCAGCGCGGCCACCGTGGCCGCGGCGCACAGGCTCGCGAAGTACAGGCCCTCGGAGGTGATGAAGCCGACCAGGTAGACCGGGACGGTCGCGGCCTGGGACGCGGTCAGGTTCACCGCGAAGAAGAACTCGTTCCAGCTGAAGATCATGCAGATCAGCGCGGTGGCGGCCATGCCGGGCGAGATGATCGGCAGCACGACCTCGCGCAGCGACCGCCACAGCGAGGCGCCGTCCATGCTGGCGGCCTCCAGGAGCTCCTTGGGGACCTCCAGGAAGAACGAGCGCATCATCCAGACCGCGATCGGCAGGTTCATCGCGGTGTAGAGCACGACCAGGGTCCAGATGTTGTCCAGCGCGCCGATGAAGTTCACCGCGACGTAGATCGGCACGATCGCCGCGACGATCGGCAGCATCTTCGTCGAGATGAAGAAGAACAGCACGTCCTGGGTGCGCTTGACCCGGCGCAGGCTCAGCGCGAACGCCGCCGGCGTGCCGAGCAGCAGCACCAGCGCGGTCGACATGAGCGTCGCGAACAGCGAGTTCAGCAGGTACGGGGTGACGCCGCCGCCGAACACCCCGGCGAACTGGTCCAGCGTCGGGGTGAAGAACAGGGTCGGCGGGTCGGTGTAGGCGTCGCGCTCCTGCTTGAACGCGGTGAGCACCATCCACAGCACCGGGAAGAAGAAGCCGATGCCGACGACCCAGGCCAGCACCGTCAGCAGGGTGCCGGTGGCGCGGCCGGTCGGCCGGGCGGGGGTGCCCGCGCCCGGCGTCGTGCGGGTGTCCCGGGCGTCGTCGGAGACCGCGGTCATCACGCCTCCTCGGTGGAGAAGCTACGGAAGATCAGGCGCAGGGCCAGGGTGGCGACGATGATCGTCGCGACCACGGTCACCACGCCCATCGCGGCCGACTCGCCGATGTCGAAGCCCAGGAAGGCGCGCTGGTAGATGTAGAACGGCAGGTTCGCGCTCGCCGTCCCCGGGCCGCCCTGGGTCATCATGTAGATCGTGTCGAACGTGTTCACCAGGTAGATCGCGCCGAGCACGACGCCCAGCTCGATGAACCGGCGCAGGTGCGGCAGGGTGACCTCGCGGAACACCGCGAAGCCGCCTGCCCCGTCCATCCGGGCGGCCTCGACCACCTCGGGCGGCTGCGAGCCGAGCCCGGCGAGCAGCAGCAGCATCATGAACGGCGTCCACTGCCACACCAGCGCGACGATCACCGCGGCCCGCGGGTAGCTGGAGATCCAGTCGGTGGTGCCGGCCCCGAACGGCCCGAGGACGAAGTTCACCAGGCCGTAGGTCGGGTCGAACATGACCGTCTGCCAGATCAGCGCGCCGGCCACCGGGGTGATCAGGAACGGCGTGATGATCAGCGTCCGGATCAGGCCGCGCCCCGGGAAGCTCCGGTTGAGCAGCAGCGCGATCGCCAGCCCGAGGACCATCGCGATCAGCACCGAGCCGAGCGTGAGCACGATCGAGTTCAGCGCCACGCCGCGGAACTGCGAGTCGGTGAAGACCGTCACGTAGTTGTCGAAGCCGACGAACCGCTGGCTGCCCGGGTTGACCAGGTTCCAGGACTGCGTCGAGTAGTAGATCGTGAACAGGAACGGCAGCTGCGTGACGACGATCGTGAAGATCAGCGCGGGCAGCAGCGGCCCGCGCCGGATCCAGCCGTCCCGGCGCGAGCCGGGACCGGCCGCGGGCCGCCCGGGCTTCGACGGCGCGGGTTCGGCGACATCGGCCGTGCCGCTGCGCGGGGTGCTCGTCTCCGAGGTGCTCACGGGTTCACCCCCTCCTGCTCCTGATAGCTCTCGCCGACGGTCTCGGCGTAGTTCTGGGCCTGTTCGAGGGCCTCATCGACGGTCTGCTGACCGGCGATCGCGGCCGAGATCTGCTGGCTGACCCGGGTGCCGAGGTCCTGGAACTCCGGGATCGCGAGGAACTGCACGCCGGTGTAGGGGACCGGGTCCCGGGTCGGGTTCTCCTGGTCGGCGTCGGTGATCGCCCGCTGGGTCTGCGGCGCGTAGGCCGCCGACGCCTCGATGTACTCGGGGATCTCGTAGGTCGACCGGCGGGCCCCCGGGGGCACCGAGGTCCAGCCGAACTCCTCGCCGACGAGCTGCTGATAGGGCTTCGACGTCATCCAGGACAGGAACTTCCAGGTCGCGTCGACCTGCTCGGGCCCCTTGTCCGCGGTGGTCTGCGGGATGGCCAGCGCCCACGAGTACAGCCAGCCGGACGGGCGGCCGTCGTCGCCGACCGGGGCCGGGGCGTAGCCGACGTTCCCGACGACCTGGGACTCCTCGGGGTTCTCCACCAGGCCTGCGGCGACGGTGGCGTCGTACCACATCGCGGCGTTGCCCTGGCTGAACTGGGTGCCGCACTCGGAGAAGCCGGCCTGCGCCGAGCCGGGGATGCCGTTCTCGCGCACCAGGTCGACGTAGAACTGGACGGCCTCGCGGACCTCGGGCGAGGTCAGCTGGGCGTTCCACTGCTCGTCGTACCAGCGGCCGCCGAAGGCGTTGATCACGGTGTCCAGCGGGGCCATCACCTCGCCCCAGCCGGGCAGCCCGCGCAGGCAGATCCCGGAGCGGTTCTGGTCCCGGTCGGTGAGCCGGTCGGCGAACTCGGCGACCTGCGGCCAGGTCGGCTGCTCGGGCATGGTCAGCCCGGCCTCGGCGAACAGGTCCGTGCGGTACATCAGGAACGAGGACTCGCCGTAGAACGGCACCGAGTACATGTGGCCGTCGGGGCCGGAGAGCGCGTCCCGGATGCTGGGGGTGAAGTCGTCCTGGTCGTAGCCCGGGGTGTCGGCCATCAGCGGGTCGAGATCGACCAGCCAGCCGTTCTCGGCCCACTGCGGGGTCTCGTAGTTCGAGATCATCACGGCGTCGAACTCGTCGCCGCCGGTGGCGACCGACGCGGTGATCTTCGCGCGGGCCTCGTTCTCGGACAGGCTCACGAAGCGCAGCCGGATGTCCGGGTTCTCGGCCTCGAAGCGCGGGGTGAGCGCGATCGCGTCCTCCATCTGCGGGTTGGAGACGATCGCGATGGTCACCACCCGGGCGCCCTCCGGCAGGCCCAGCGCACCGGCGCCGGCGCACGCGGAGAGGACCAGTGAGAGGGCGGCGAGCAGGGCGGCGGCGACGGCGGGCCGTCGGCGGCGGCGGGTTGTGGTCCCGGGGGTCACGGCGACTGGTTCCGTTCGGCTCGGCCGTTCCTCACGGCGCTCTCCTCGTCGTCGAGGGGTGTGATCTTCTGGTAAACACTGTGATTCTGCACACGTCCATTCGGCGGACTCGTGTACGGTATGCGCGAAGTAACCGCTTGCGCAAGCGCTTGCCTGCATTGGGCGGTCGAACCGTGACCGGAGGTGCACCATCGCGACCATGGCCGAGGTCGCCCGGCTCGCCGGGGTGTCCACCGCGACCGTCTCGCACGTCCTGAACGGCACCCGCCCGGTCCGGGAGGACACCCGCAGGCAGGTGCTGGCGGCGATGGAGAAGGTGCAGTACACGCCGAACGCGGCGGCCCGGTCGCTGGCCACCGCCCGCACCCGCACGCTCGGGCTCGCGCTGTCCGCGATCTCCAACCCGTACCTGGGGGAGCTGCTGCACGCGGTGGAGGACGAGTCCGCCGCGGCCGGATACACGCTGCTGCTCGCCGACCCGCACGACGACCCCGGCTACGAGGCGACCGCCGTCGCCCGGCTGCGCAGCCGGGTCGACGGGGTGCTGCTCGCGCCGTCCGCGGACTCGGCCGGCACCCTGGCCGCGCTCGCCGCGCAGAAGGTGCCGACGGTGCTCGTGGACCGGATGCTCGGCGGCGGGCACGACGAGGTCGGCACCGAGAACGTCGAGCCGGTGGCCGGGCTGGTGGAGCACCTCGCGGCGGCCGGCAACAGCCGGATCGGCTACGTCGCCGGGCACGCCGGGCTGGCCACCACGGTCGAGCGGCTGGCCGGGTACCGGCTCGGGCTGCAGCGCGCCGGACTGACGTACTCGCTGGTCGTGGAGGGCCACTCGGAGGCGGAACCGGCCCGCCGGGCGGTCCGCGGGCTGCTGGACCGGCCGGACCGCCCGGCCGCGCTGGTCACCGGGAACAACGCGATGACGATCGGCGCGGTGCAGGCCGCGCACGACGTCGGCCTGCGCATCCCCGGCGACATCGCACTCGCCGCGTTCGACGACTTCCCGTGGGCGGACGCGTTCAGCCCGCGGCTGACCGTGGTCGCGCAGCCGTTCGCCCGGATCGGCCGGGAGGCGGTGCGGCTGCTGCTGCGCCGGATGGCCGAGCCCGACGCCGAGCCGCGGTCGGTGCGGCTGCCGACCCGGTTCGTGCACCGCGAGTCCTGCGGCTGCCGGTCCTGAGCGGGACCCCGGCCCGACCATGATCCCTGTTCCGGGAGTCCTGGAGCGTGATCCGCGCAGCGCGGCGTCGCGGGGCGGGCGGGATCGGCGGAACGGGTTCGCCGGAGCGACGGGCCCGGGGTCAGCCGCGGCCGGCCAGCACCTCGTCCAGGTCGAAGCGCACCGGGCGTTCCAGCTGCTCGTAGGTGCACGACCCCGGCTCCCGGTCCGGGCGCCACCGCACGAACTGGGTGGTGTGCCGGAACCGGGCCCCCTCCATGTAGTCGTAGCGCACCTCGACCACCCGCTCCGGGCGCAGCGGCACGAACGACAGGTCCTTGCCCGCGTTCCACCGGCTGCCCTCCGACTTGCGCGGCGTGCGCTCGCCCTCCAGCTGCTTCGCCCAGGCCCACGGGTGCGAGTCGAAGTCGGTGACCAGCGGTGCCAGCTCGGTCATCAGCTCGCGCCGCCGCGCCATCGGGAACGCGCCGACCACGCCGACCGACGCCAGCACGCCGCGCTCGTCGTACAGGCCGAGCAGCAGCGACCCGACGGCGTCCGGCCCGGACTTGTGCACCCGGTACCCGGCGAGCACGCAGTCCGCTGTGCGCTCGTGCTTGACCTTCGTCATCACCCGCTTGTCCGGCTGGTAGGTGCCCTGCGGGTCCTTCGCGATCAGCCCGTCCAGGCCGGCGCCCTCGAAGCGCTCGAACCAGCGTCGCGCGGTGCCGGTGTCGTCGGTGATCGGGGTGAGGTGCACCGGCGGGGCGGCGTCGGCGAGCGCCTCCTCCAGCCGGGCCCGGCGCTGCGCGAACGGCAGCCCGGTGAGGTCCTCGTCGCCGAGCGCGAGCAGGTCGAACGCGACGAACGACGCCGGTGTCTCGTTCGAGAGCAGCGTGACCCGGCTGGCGGCGGGATGGATCCGCTGCTGCAGCGCCTCGAAGTCGAGGGTGTTGTTCGCCCGGTCGGCGACCACGATCTCCCCGTCGATCACCGCGCGCGGCGGGAAGTTCGCCAGCACCGCCTCGACGACCTCGGGGAAGTAGCGGGTCATCGGTCGCTCGTTGCGGGAGCCGATCTCGACCTCGTCGCCGTCCCGGAAGACGATCGAGCGGAAGCCGTCCCACTTGGGTTCGTAGAGCCGGCCGTCCGGGATCGACGGCGCGGGCTTGGCCAGCATCGGCTTCACCGGGGGCATCACGGGCAGGTCCACGGCGGGCAGTCTCCTCTCGGTCGGGCGCGACGGCACGACGGCGCACCCACCCGGGTGGACCGGCCCGGCGGCGCGAACTGATCGGCGGCGTGCTGGACTGCCCCGATGGGACGCGCCGACGGTCACGATCCGGGGCCGTCCCGGGCCGAGCTCGAGCGGGCCCGCGACCGGACGATCCCCGACGTGCTCCCCGGCCCCGGCGACCCGCCGCTGCGGGTGCTGTTCTGCGGGATCAACCCGGGCCTGCTCTCGGCCGCCACCGGCCACCACTTCGCGCGGCCCGGGAACCGCTTCTGGCCGGTGCTGCACGACTCCGGGTTCACCCCGCGGCTGCTGCGTCCCGGCGAGCAGGGCGAGCTGGCCGGGCTCGGCCTGGGGATCACGAACATGGCGCCGCGGGCCACCGCCCGCGCCGACGAGCTCACCGACGACGAGCTGGTCGCCGGTGGCAGGCGGCTGCGCGAGCTGGTCGCGCGGCACCGGCCGGGATGGCTCGCGGTGGTCGGGATCGGCGCCTACCGGACCGCGTTCGGGCGCCGCGACGCCCGGGTGGGGGAGCAGCCCGACCGGCTCGGGGACACCGGGGTGTGGGTGCTGCCCAACCCGTCCGGGCTGAACGCGCACTGGAGCCGCGCGGCGATGGCCGCCGAGTTCGGCAGGCTGCGCGGGCGCGCCGGGGAGCCGGGGTCCGGCGCGCGCGGCTAGGAGGCAGGCGGCGTCGTCGCGCGCAGGAACAGCCCCACGCCGAACCCGACGACCAGGAACACCGGCACCCACCACCAGGTGTCGGTCAGCGTCCAGACGACGGCGCCGACCACCAGCCCGCCGCCGATGCCGTAGCCGAGCCGGTGCAGCTGGTTGCGGCGGTGCTCGTCGTCCATCCGCTGTCCCCTCCCGTTCGCGGTGCGGATCAGGCGGAGCCGCGCCGGTCGACCATCATCCCGATCAGGAGCCCGGCCAGCAGACCGAGCCCGGGGAACAGCCACCAGTTGCCGGACAGCACCGCGAGCGCGCCCCCGGCGAGCAGCCCGAACGCCACGCCCCACGCGATCCCCGGGTTCTCCTCCACGGCCCGGCCCTACGTGCCCGGATCGTCGAGGTCGGGCAGGTCGGGCGGGCCGTCGCGGGCGTCCCGGTCGGCCCACTCCAGCAGCGGGTCGATCGGGAACGCGGAGTCGTCGATACCGGAGTGCAGGTCACCGAGCTCGGCGTAGCGGGCCGGCATCGTCGCGATCGTGAAGTCGCCGGGCTCGCAGGCGTCGATCTCGTCCCAGCGGACCGGCGCCGAGACCCGCGCGTCCGGGGTGCCGCGCACCGAGTAGGCACAGGCGATCGTGTGGTCGCGGGCGTTCTGGTTGTAGTCGACGAAGATCTTCGACGGGTCCCGGTCCTTGCGCCACCAGGACAGGTCGACGCGATCGCAGCGCCGGCCCACCTCGCGGGCGAACGCGTGCGCGGCCCGGCGGACGTCGGCGAACCCGTGATCGGCCGGGATCCGCACGTACACGTGCAGTCCGGCGCCGCCGGAGGTCTTCGGGTAGCCGGTCGCGCCCAGCTCGTCGAGCACCTCGTGCACCACACCGGCGACCCGCCGGACGTCCGCCCAGGACGACGACGGCATCGGGTCCAGGTCGATCCGCCACTCGTCGGGGGACTCGACGTCGGCGGCGCGGGAGTTCCACGGGTGGAACTCGACGGTGGACATCTGGACCGCCCAGATCACGTCGGCCAGGTGCGCGACGCACAGCTCGTCGGCGGTGCGGTGGTAGCGCGGGAAGTGCACGCGCACGGTGCGCACCCAGTCCGGCGCGCCGCGCGGCAGCCGCTTCTGGTGCACCTTCTCCCCGGTGACGCCGGTGGGGAAGCGGTGCAGCATGCACGGCCGGTCGCGCAGGGCGCGGACCACGCCGTCGCCGACCGCGGTGTAGTACGCGGCCAGGTCCCGCTTCGTCTCGCCGCGGGCCGGGAAGTAGACCCGGTCCGGGCTGGACAGCCGCACGACGCGGTCGCCGATCGTCAGCTCGACCGGCGCACCCGCATCGGTGGCCACGGCGGGATCAGTGGCGCCAGCTGCGCCGCTTGTAGATCGGGTGTGCGACGGCGCCGACCAGGCAGACCAGGGCCGGGACACCCATGAAGAGGAACTCGGTCCAGCTGATCGGGTGCCCGATCGTGAACAGCAGCAGCGTGATCCCGACGAGACCGGCCGCGATCGGCAGGCCCTTGGTGAAGTTCTGGTGCCAGCCCCAGTCGACCGAGGGCTCCGCCTCGGGATCGACGCCCGACCGGACCGCGACCTCGCGTGTGTTGCTCGCCACGTGCTTCCTCCCGTTACGTCCCGCCGCAGACCGGGGCCATCGTCGCACAGCGACCGCACCGGGGATGATGGGCAGTGATGAAGTCACTCGTCGTGGTGGGCAGCACCGGTTCGATCGGCACCCAGGCCCTCGATGTGATCACCCGCGCCGGCGGGTTCACCGTCTCCGGGCTGGCCGCGGGCGGGTCCGACGTGCCCGCGCTGGTCGCCCAGGTGCGTGCGCACGACGTGCCCCGGGTCGCGGTGTCCTCGCGCGGGGCCGCTGCGCAGCTGCGGGCCGCGCTGCCCGGCGTCGAGGTGCTCGACGGCCCGGAGGCCGCCACCGAGCTGGTCACCGCCTGCGGCGCCGACGTCGTGCTGAACGGGGTCACCGGGTCCCGCGGGCTCGGCCCGACCCTGGCCGCGCTGGCGACCGGCGCCCGGCTGGCGCTGGCGAACAAGGAGTCGCTGGTCGCCGGTGGGCCGCTGGTGCTGGCGGCGGCGCAGCCCGGGCAGATCGTGCCGGTCGACTCCGAGCACTCGGCGCTGGCCCAGTGCCTGCGCGGCGAGCGGGCCACCGAGGTGGACCGGCTCGTGCTGACCGCGTCCGGCGGGCCGTTCCGCGGCCGCACCCGGGCCTCGCTCGCCGACGTCACCGTCGAGCAGGCGCTGCAGCACCCGACCTGGGCGATGGGCCCGGTCATCACGATCAACTCGGCGACCCTGGTCAACAAGGGCCTGGAGGTGATCGAGGCGCACCTGCTGTTCGGTATCGGCTACGACCGGATCGACGTCACCGTGCACCCGCAGTCGATCGTGCACTCGATGGTCACCTTCGCCGACGGCTCGACGATGGCCCAGGCGTCCCCGCCGGACATGCGGCTGCCGATCGCGCTGGCGCTGGGCTGGCCGGACCGGCTGCCCGGCGCGTCCACCCCCTGCGACTTCAGCCGGGCGCAGAGCTGGACCTTCGAGCCGCTCGACGACGACGCGTTCCCCGGCGTCCGGCTGGCCCGCGCCGCCGGGAGCGCCGGGGGCTGCCTGCCCGCCGTGCTGAACGCCGCGAACGAGGAGCTCGTCGAGGCGTTCGTGCGCGGCCGGATCGGCTATCTCGGGATCACCGACCTGCTCGCCGAGGTCCTGGAGGCGGCCGACGCCTGGACGGGTGACCCGGCTACCGTTGCGGACGTGCTGGCGGCGGAGGAATGGGCCCGCGCCCATGCGAGGGAGAAGGCGGGTTCGTGACCATCTTCTGGACGATCGTCGGGATCGCGATCTTCTTCGTCGGGTTGCTGATCTCGATCGCCTGGCACGAGCTCGGGCACTTCGCGACCGCCCGCTGGTTCGGCATCAAGGTGCCCGAGTTCATGGTCGGCTTCGGCCGGACGGTCTGGTCGGTCCGCCGCGGCGAGACCGAGTACGGGATCAAGGCGATCCCGCTCGGCGGCTACGTCCGGATGATCGGGATGCTGCCCCCGGCGCCGGGCCGTGGCCGGCTCGGCCGCAGCCGGCGCACCGGGCCGTTCCAGGGCCTGATGGACGACGCCAGGGCCCAGTCCCAGATGGACGTGCGGCCCGAGGACGCCGACCGGCAGTTCTGGACCCGCTCGCCGTGGAAGCGGATCGTCGTCATGTTCGCCGGGCCGTTCATGAACCTGATCCTCGCGGTCGCCCTGTTCGCGACGGTGCTGATGGGCGTCGGGACGTTCCAGGTCGGCACCCAGGTGGCGGCGGTCAACGAGTGCGTGGTGCCTGCGGCGGTCGTCGCCGAGCAGGAGGCGCCGCCGGCCGAGTGCCCGGCCGGTGCCCCGCCCACCCCGGCGCTGGCCGCCGGCATCCAGCCGGGTGACCGGATCGTCGCCTTCGACGGCCGTCCGGTCGCCGAGAACGCCGGGCCCGGCCTGCAGGAGTCGATCCGGGCGTCGTCCGGGCCGATGCCGATCACCGTCGAGCGCGGTGGGCAGCAGCTGAACCTGACCGTCGACGTCATCGACAACACCCTCGCCGACCTGAACCCGCGCAACCGCGGCCAGACGGTGACCGCCGGCTTCCTCGGCGTGGAGCTGAGCCAGGGCTACTACCGGCTCGGGCCGGACCAGGTCGTCGAACGGGTCGGCGAGATGATCACCGGCACCGCCGAGGCGATCACCCAGATCCCGGCCCGGGTGCCCGCGCTGTTCGGCGCGGCGTTCCTCGGCGAGGAGCGGGCCCAGGACAGCCCGATGGGCGTGGTCGGGGTGTCAAGGATCGGCGGCGAGATCCTGTCCCAGGAGGGCGTGCCCTGGCAGGACAATCTCGGGCTGTTCCTCAGCATGCTGGCCGCGGTCAACATCTCGTTGTTCCTGCTCAACCTGCTGCCGATCCCGCCGCTGGACGGCGGCCAGATCGTCCCGGCGATCTGGGAGTCGATCAAACGCAACACCGCGCAGGCGCTCGGCAGACCCGATCCCGGGCCGGTGGACGCGGCGAGACTGCTGCCCTTCGCCTACGTGTTCGTCCTCGTGTTCCTGGGCTTCAGCCTGATGGTCGCGGTCGCCGACATCGTCAACCCGGTGCGGATCTTCGGATGAGCCCGGAGCACGACCTCCGCCCGCTGGCGGTGTTCGACATCGACGGCGTGCTGGCCGACGTCTCGCACCGGCTGCACTTCCTCGACGTGCACCGGTGGGAGAAGTTCTTCGCCGCCGCGCACGCCGATCCGCTGCTGGAGGAGGGTGCCCAGCGGCTGGCGGCGGCGCTGGAGCGCTACGACGTCGTCTACCTGACCGGGCGCCCGGAGCGGAACCGGCGGCTCACCGAGGACTGGCTGGCCGGGTTCGGCCTGGCCACCGGGCCGCTGTACATGCGGCCCGACGACGACCACCGCCCGGCCCGCTACGTCAAGCGCGAGGTGCTGCGCCGGCTCGCGCGGGACCGGGAGATCGCGATGATCATCGACGACGACCCGGCCGTCGTGCGGGTGCTGGCCGACGACGGCTGGCCGGTCGAGCTGGCCACCTGGCTGCCGCACTCGTCGACCCTGCAGGACGCCCAGGAGAAGCACGGCCGCACCTGACCGGGGTGCGTCCGCTCACCGGGAACGGCGGCCCGCCCGCGGCGATGGGATAGTGGTGGTCGTGAGCGTCTCCCTGGGTATGCCGTCCGCGCCAGCCCCGACCCTCGCCCCGCGGCGCAGGACCCGTCAGCTGCAGGTCGGCCCGGTCGGTGTCGGTTCCGAGCACCCGATCTCCGTGCAGTCGATGACGACCACCCTGACCTCCGACATCAACGCGACGCTGCAGCAGATCGCCGAGCTGACCGCGTCCGGCTGCGACATCGTGCGGGTGGCCTGCCCGTCCGCCGACGACGCCGAGGCGCTGCCCGCGATCGCCAAGAAGTCGCAGATCCCGGTGATCGCCGACATCCACTTCCAGCCGAAGTACGTGTTCGCCGCGATCGAGGCCGGCTGCGCGGCCGTCCGGGTCAATCCGGGCAACATCCGCAAGTTCGACGACCAGGTCAAGGAGATCGCCCAGGCGGCCAAGGACCACGGCACCCCGATCCGGATCGGGGTCAACGCCGGTTCGCTGGACAAGCGGCTGATGGACAAGTACGGCAAGGCCACCCCGGAGGCGCTCGCCGAGTCCGCGCTGTGGGAGGCGGGCCTGTTCGCCGAGCACGACTTCCACGACATCAAGATCTCGGTGAAGCACAACGACCCGGTCGTCATGGTGCGCGCCTACGAGCTGCTCGCCGAGCAGTGCGACTACCCGCTGCACCTGGGCGTCACCGAGGCCGGGCCGGCGTTCCAGGGCACCATCAAGTCGGCGGTCGCGTTCGGCGCGCTGCTGCGCCAGGGGATCGGCGACACGATCCGGGTGTCGCTGTCCGCCCCGCCGGTCGAGGAGATCAAGGTCGGCCAGCAGATCCTGGAGTCGCTGAACCTGCGCCCGCGCCGGCTGGAGATCGTCTCCTGCCCGTCCTGCGGGCGCGCCCAGGTCGACGTCTACAAGCTCGCCGACGAGGTCACCGCCGGTCTGACCGGCATGGAGGTGCCGCTGCGGGTGGCCGTCATGGGCTGCGTCGTGAACGGGCCGGGGGAGGCCCGCGAGGCCGACCTCGGGGTCGCCTCCGGCAACGGCAAGGGCCAGATCTTCGTCAAGGGCGAGGTCATCAAGACCGTCCCCGAGCACAAGATCGTGGAGACCCTGATCGAGGAGGCCATGCGGCTCGCCGAGGACATGGGCGAGACCGTCCCGGGCGAACCACAGGTGACGGTCGGCTGATCGTTGTACGGCGTGGCATCATGAGTCACGTGCTGAGGGTGGCCGGTGCACGGCTTCTCGACGATCGTCACCGCTCCGGGGTGCACGACGTGCTGGACGCCGACCCCGTCGCCTCCTGCATGGTCGCGGCGCGGGTCGAGGCGGTCGGTCTGGACCCGTGGCGGCTGGGCGGGGAGCTGTGGTCGCACGGCGGCCCGGCCGAGGGGCTCTGCTTCTCCGGGGCGAACCTGGTGCCGCTGCGCGGTGAGCGGTCCGCGCTGCGCGCGTTCGCCGACCGGGCCCGGCGCGCCGGCCGGGCCTGCTCGTCGCTGGTCGGCCGGGCCGAGCTGGTGCTGCCGATGTGGGACGAGCTGTCCTCGGTCTGGGGGCCCGCCCGCGAGGTCCGCCCGGACCAGCCGCTGATGACGCTGACCGGCATGCCCGCCGTCCCGCCGGACCCGCAGGTGCGGCCGGTCCGGATCGAGGAGCTGGACCGCTACCTGCCCGCCGCGGTCGCGATGTTCACCGAGGAGGTCGGCGTCGACCCGCGGGACGGCGACGGCGGCGCCGGCTACCGCGCCCGGGTCGCCGAGCTGATCACCTCCGGCCGGGCGTTCGCCCGGTTCCAGGACGGCGAGGTCGTGTTCAAGGCCGAGATCGGCGCGCTGTCCCGGCAGGTCGGGCAGATCCAGGGGGTCTGGGTGCACCCGGCGTGGCGCGGGCACGGGCTCGGCACCTCGGGCACCGCGTCGGTCGCGGTGGCGCTGGGGGCGATGGGGCGCTGCGCCAGCCTGTACGTCAACGCGTTCAACTCGCCCGCCCGCGCCGCCTACCGGCGGGTGGGGTTCACGCAGGTCGCGCAGTTCGCGACCGTCCTGTTCTGAGCCGCGGCGGCGCACCGTCCCGCCACGGGCGGCACGCCCGGGCACGGAGACCGGCGGCGGCGCCCGCCGCGTGCAGCGCCGCGGTGCCGGTGCGGCCGGCCAGCCGGCGCAGCCAGGTCAGCGGCACCAGCGACTCGCCGACCGCCGCCGGGCCGTAGGCCGCCATCTCGCGCTGGTAGGTGAGCAGAGCGAGCGGCACGGTCGTCGCCCCGTCCCGCGCCCGGACGAGCTCGCGGGCCAGCACGTCGGCGTCCCGGATCGCGGTGGCCGCGCCCCGGCCGCCGGTCGGCGGCATCGCGTGCACCGCGTCGCCGAGGGCGGTGACCCGGCCGACCGGCCACGGCGTGGGATCGGCGTCCGGGTCGGCGGCCAGGAACCGGAAGTGCGCGGTGCTCGCCGGGTCGATGTGTCCGGCGAGTTCGCACAGGTCCGGATGCCAGCCGCGCAGGAGCTCGCCGGTCAGCGCGACGAGATCGGGCCCGTCCGATCCGCGCGGATCGACGGGGAAGCGCGCGGCCGGGAGCATCGGGCCGCACACCAGCGAGGCCGGCTCCACCATCGCCGGCGGCGCGGTGCACGACGACGCCGCGACCGGGCTGCTCGCCGGGTCGTGCACGCTCAGGAACAGTCCGAGCCCGCCCGGCCCGAGCGCCAGCAGCGGACCGTGCCGCAGGGCGTCCGGGAGCAGCCCGCGCAGGTCGTCGTCGAGCGGGATCCGGCCGGCGAGGCCCTCGATCCCGGTCGGTGCCGACAGCGGACGCCCGGCGAGCGCGCGGGCGAGCGCCGATCCGGCGCCGTCGGCGCCGACGAGCACGTCGCCGATCTCCGGGCCGCCGATGAACTCCGCCCGCACCCGGCCGTCCGGGATCGTCGTGTGCCCGGTGTACGACGACCCCCACCGGACGTCGAGATCGTGTGCCAGCAGGGTGCGCAGCGGGATCCGCCCGATCATCAACCGGTCGCCGGCCGGGAGGGTCTGCGTGGTGAGTGCCCGCAGCCGGTGGTCGGTGACGGTGAACCGGTGGAACGCCGTGCCGCCGCCCGCGGAGGCCAGGACCGCCTGCAGCACGGGTGGCGGGAGCAGCCGGGCCAGCGCGGACCGGGCACCGTCGTCGAGATGGAGCCGGTAGCCGCCGGTGCACTCCGGGCGCGGATCGCGATCGTGCACCACCACCTCGATCCCGTTGTGGTGCAGTCCCTGGGCGAGCGCGAGCCCGCCGATCCCGCCGCCCGCCACCACGACCCGCATCCCGCACCTCCGGTATCAGGAGCCTGATAAAAATAAGGTACCTGATAGTTTCGGCCGGTGCACGATGCCGACATCCCGCTCTGGGAGCTGATCCGCACCGCCCACGTCGTCTCCCGCGGTTTCCACCGGGTGTTCGCGGCGGCCGGGCTGACCCCGACCCAGTTCGGGGTGCTCGCCGAACTGCGCGACCGGGAGCGCACGGGCGCCCCGTCGCCGTCGCAGGCCGAGCTGGCGCGGGTGGTGCTGCTGCGGCCGCAGAGCGTCGGCGAGCTGGTCACCGATCTCGTCGGGCGCGAGCTGATCCGGCGGGACGGGCCTGCGGGCCGGGGGCGCCGGACCGGGCTGGTGCTGACCGCCGCGGGTTCCGCGGCGCTGGATCGGGCGTGGCCCCTGGTGGAGGCGTTCAACGCGCCCTCGTCGACCGGGCTGGACGATCGGCGGTCCGCCGAGCTCGTCGCGATGCTGCGGACCGTGCGGGAGCACCTCGCCGCCGTCGAGGAGTGAGCCGCGGCGCCGCGGTGAGCGGTGCCGTCCGGCCGGTGTGATCCCCGGCCCGTCATACTCGGCGACCGTGCTGCGCTCCCTGCGGAACCGACCGGTCGTGCTCGCCGTGGTGATCGCCGTCCTGGCGACGGCCGGGGTGGTCGTCGCACTGTGGCGCCCCTGGGACGGCGCGGGCAGCGCCGCGGAGCGCTACGTCACCGCGTGGGCGGCCGGCGACGCCCCCGCCGCGGCGGGGCTGACCAGCGACCCGGAGGCCGCCGGGGCCTACCTGGAGCGGGCCCGCACCGACCTGGACGCGACGTCGATGACGGCCCGGGTCACCGGCACCCGCACCGACGACGGCCGGGCCACCTCGACCGTGGACGTCGACTGGGACCTGGGGCAGGGCCGCCGCTGGGCCTACACCCTGGAGCTGCCGCTCCTCGCCGCGCCGGGGACGGCGGCGAACGACACCGGCTGGGCCGTCGACTGGTCGCCCGCCGCGTTCGCGCCGGGCCTCGGCGACGGGCAGCGCCCGGTCGCCCGCACCGTGAACGCCGAACCCGCCCCGGTGCTCGACGCCTCCGGGGCGACCCTGCTGGCGCCCGTCCCGGTCGTGTCGGTCACCCTCGACCGCAGGCAGGGCGATCTCGCGCGGACGGCGTCGACGCTCGGCGCGGCACTCGGCGACGTCGACCCGGCGATCACCGCGCGCAGCATCACCGACGGCGCGAACAACACCCCGGAGGACCAGGCGTACACCGTCGTCGTGCTGCGCGAACCCGACTACGACCGGGTCCGCGACCGGATCGAGGACCTGCCCGGGGTGCGGTTCGTCCGCTCCACCCGGCTGCTGCCGCCGGACTCCGGGTTCGCCGGCCAGGTGATCCAGGGTGCGCGCACCGAGATCGACCGGGCCGCCGGGGGGACCCCGGGCTGGTCGGTCGACGCGGTCGGGGCCGACGGTGCCACCGCGTCGTCGCTGACCGGAGCGCCGCCCGCACCCGGGCAGCCGGTCACCCTGGAACTGGACCGCACCGTGCAGGACGCCGCGCAGGACGCCGTGGACGGCGAGTCGCGGCAGGCGATGATCGTCGCGGTCCGGCCGTCGACCGGGGCGGTGCTCGCGGTCGCCCAGAACGCCGCTGCCGACCGGGACGGCACGCTCGCGCTGACCGGCCGCTACCCGCCGGGCTCCACCTTCAAGATGGTGACCGCCTACGCGGCGATGCCGGCCGAGAACCTGACCCCGCAGACGCCGGTGGAATGCCCCGGCACCACGGTGATCGACGGCCGCACCATCCCCAACGAGGACTCGTTCGTGCTGGGCACCGTCCCGCTGCAGCAGGCGTTCGCCCGCTCCTGCAACACGACGTTCTCCCGGCTCGCGCTCGGCCTGCCGCCCGAGGGCCTGCCCGAGGCGGGCCGGGAGCTCGGCTTCGGCGCGGACTGGACGATCCCCGGCATGACGACGATCACCGGCTCGGTCGACGCCGCCACCGACGACCTGCAGCGTTCCGTCGACGGCATCGGGCAGGGCGACGTGCTGGCCTCCCCGTTCGGGATGGCGCTGGTGTCGGCCACGATCGCGCACGGCGCACCGGTCACCCCGGCGCTGATCCGCGGCCTGCCCACCGAGGCGACGATCGCCCCCGGCACCCCGGACCCGGCCGTGCTCGACCAGCTCCGGCCGATGATGCGGGCCGTCGTCACCTCCGGCACCGCGACCGCGGCGAACGGGCAGGGCGAGGTGTTCGGCAAGACCGGCACCGCCGAGTACGCGGGCCCGGACGGCACCAACCGCGCACACGGCTGGTTCACCGGCTACCGCGGTGACCTGGCGTTCGCGACGCTGATCGTGGACGGCGGCTCGTCCGGCCCGGCCGTCCAGCTCTCGTCCCGGTTCCTGGCCGACGTGCCCCGCTGATCACCGATCCGGAACCGGGACGTCCGCCGGGCGACCGGCCCGGTTCCCGATTCGCGATCACGGCCGGGGGGAGCGCTCTTGCCCCGGCGCCTACCCTGGTCGGCGTGCACCCGAGCCGGATCCCCGCCCTGGCGCTCGCTGCCGACCTCGTCGCGGTCGTGGTGTTCGCCGCCGTCGGCCGGATCAGCCATGCCGAGTCGGACAGTCTCGTCGGCCTCGCCGGTACCGCGCTGCCGTTCCTGATCGGCGCCGGGGTCGCCTGGGCGACACCCTGGGTGCGTGCCTCGCCGGCGTCGCTGTGGGCCGGGTCCGTGGTGCTCGCCTGCACCGCGGGCATCGGGTTCGCGCTGCGGCTGGGCTTCCTCGGGCGGCTGCCGCTGTCGTTCGCGGTCGTCGCCCTGGTGTCGCTGGCGGTGCTGCTGCTCGGCTGGCGCGGGCTGTCCGGCGTGGTGGCCCGGCTGCGCGGCCCCCGGGAGCCGTCCCACGGCTGACCGGGACGGGCCCGTCCCGGGGGTCACACCCCGCGGCCCGGTCGGCACCGCGCGGCGAGGCATACCATGGAACGCATGGCCACCCGCACGTTGCTCGTCCCCGGCACGCCGACCCCGATCCGCGAGGTGCCGGCCCACATCCCGCGGCCGGAGTACGTCGGCAAGCCGTCCCCGGCGCGCAGCCGCCGCGGCGACGTGCAGACGCCGGAGACGATCGAGCTCATGCGGCACGCCGGCAAGGTCGCCGCCGAGGCGCTGCGGCTGGCCGGGGAGGCCGTCCGCCCCGGCGTCACCACCGACGAGATCGACCGCGTGGTGCACGAGTTCCTGATCGACTCCGACGCCTACCCGTCGACGCTGGGCTACCGCGGCTTCCCGAAGTCCTGCTGCACCAGCCTCAACGAGGTCATCTGCCACGGCATCCCGGACACCACCGTGATCAACGACGGCGACATCGTGAACGTCGACGTCACCGCCTTCGTCGGCGGCGTGCACGGCGACACCAACGCCACGTTCCTGGCCGGGGACGTCGCCGAGGAGCCGCGGCTGCTGGTCGAGCGCACCCGCGAGGCCACCATGCGGGCGATCAAGGCGGTCCGCCCGGGCCGCGAGCTGAACGTCGTCGGCCGGGTCATCGAGTCCTACGCCAAGCGCTTCGGCTACGGCGTCGTCCGCGACTTCACCGGGCACGGCATCGCCCACGAGTTCCACTCCGGGCTGGTCGTGCTGCACTACGACGAGCCCGACGTGCACACCGTCCTCGAGCCGGGGATGACCTTCACCATCGAGCCGATGATCACCCTCGGCGGGATCGAGCACGACACCTGGGACGACGACTGGACCGTCGTCACCAAGGACAGGTCCTGGGTCGCCCAGTTCGAGCACACCATCGTCGTCACCGACGACGGCGCGGAGATCCTGACCCTGCCCTGAGCCCGCACCCGCCGGCCGCGGTCCGCACCTGCTGCGGGGGGTGCGGACCGGGGCCGGCGGGTGCGGACGGCCTCAGGCGGCGCGGCGCTCCCGGAGCACGGCGAGCGCGTCGTCGGCGTGCCGGGTCATCGCGGTCTCGGAGCCGATCTCGGCCAGGATCCGGCGGTCGGTGTCGATCACGAACGTCCGCCGCCGGGTGTGGAAGTTGCCCGGCAGCCAGGCCCGCCACGCGCCGAACGACTTCGCCACGGTGTGCTCGGCGTCGGACAGCAGCGGGAACGACAGCGCGTTGGCGGCGGCGAACATGCCCTGCTTGTCGACCCGGTCGCTGGAGATCCCGACCGGCTGCGCGCCCAGCTCGGCGAACTCCGCGGCCAGGTCCCGGAAGTGGCACGCCTCCTGGGTGCAGCCGCTGGTCATCGCGGCGGGGTAGAAGAAGAGCACCACCGGACCGGCGGCGAGCAGGCTGCTCAGCCTGCGCGGGGTGCCGGTCTCGTCCTGCAGTTCGAAGTCGGTCGCGAGATCGCCGACGGCCATGGTCTCTCCTCGTCGCGGATGGGGACTCACCCGGTGTTCGTCCCGGCGCGGGGCTCCGGTTCGATGATGATCAGTTTCTCATCCCGCACGGTGCGGCGCCCGCGGAGGAAGCGGGAGGAACCCGCTGGTCCGGCGGACGTAGTCGGCGTAGCCGGGCCGCCGCCCGGCGATGTCGCGCTCCAGCAGCGCCGCGCCGGTGCCGCGCACCAGGTTCACCGTGATCGCGGCGACGCCGACCAGCCCGACCAGCCCGGCCGGGTGGTGCAGCGCGAGGATGCCCAGCCCCCACCACACGCAGGCGTCGCCGAAGTAGTTCGGATGCCGGGTGAAGCGCCACAGCCCGGTGTCGAGCACGGCACCGCGGTTCGCCGGATCGGCGGTGAACCGGGCGAGCTGGGCGTCGCCGACGGTCTCGAAGCCGAACCCGACCGCCCACACGAGCACGCCGGCCACCGTCACGACCAGCCCCCAGCCGCCGACGGCGCCGTAGGCGGCGACCTGGACGGGCAGCGACACCAGCCACATCACCGCGCACTGGGTCAGGTAGACCTTCCGGAACGCGCTGCCCGGCGACCGGGCGAGCAGCTCGACGTAGCGCCGGTCCTCACCGCGGCCGCGGTTGCGGCGGGCGATGTGCCAGGCCAGCCGGCCGCCCCAGAGCGCGACGAGCAGCACCACCAGCCAGCGCCGCCAGGCCGGGCCCGCCGGATCCAGCACCGTCGCCGACACCGCGGTGACCAGCGCGACCAGGACGAACCCGAGCCCCCAGAGGACGTCCGCGCCGTCGTGCCGCCCGCGCCGCACGCCGATCGCGTACCCGGCCACGGCCAGCACCAGGACCGCGACCGCGGTGATCGCCAGGTTCGCGCCCCAGGCCGCCCACGGGAACGGCGTCACCGGAGGGTGACCTGCCCGGGCGCGGCGGCCGCGCCGTCCAGGGCCGGATCGAGCCCGAGCACGCCGGTGCGGCTGCGCGGCAGCCCGGACGCGCCGTCCGGGCCGGGCCGCACGGCGAGGATCTGGTGCACGCCCATCCGGTTCTGCTCGAACGCCAGCGCCGCCCCGGCCAGGTACAGCAGCCAGATCCGCCACTGCTCCTCGCCGATCATCCGGGTCGCGGTCTCCCGGTGCCGCTGCAGCGTGTCCAGCCACGGCCGGACGGTCCACACGTAGTGCTCGCGCAGCGAGTGCACGTCGACGATCTCGTGCCCGGCCCGCTCCAGGAAGCCGAGCGTCTCGCCGAGCGGGCGCATGTACATGTCCGGCGCCACGTAGGACTCCATGAAGGCGCCGCCGCCCGGGGCGGTGTTCGCGCCGGCCGCGCCGCGCGACATCTGCTGCAGCAGCAGCCGTCCCTGCGGGCGCAGCATGCGGTGCAGCTGCGCGGCGTAGACCGGGTAGTTGTCCTGCCCGACGTGCTCGCCCATCTCGATCGACGCGACCGCGTCGAACTGCTCGGCCGGGATCTGCCGGTAGTCCTGCAGCCGGATCTCCACCCGCTCGGACAGGCCGGCCCGGCGGACCCGCTCCACGCCGTAGTCGCGCTGCTGCGCGGACAGCGTGACGCCGGTGGCGTGCACGCCGTAGTGCTCGGCGGCGTGCACCAGCAGCGACGCCCAGCCGCAGCCGACGTCGAGCAGCCGCATCCCGGGCCCGAGGCCGAGCTTGCGGCAGATCAGGTCGAGCTTGTCGCGCTGGGCGTCGACGAGGCCGTAGTCGGGGCCCTCCTCGCGGGTCCAGTAGCCGCAGGAGTAGGCCATCTGCGGGTCGAGCAGGAAGGCGTAGAACTCGTTGGACAGGTCGTAGTGGTGGCTGATCGCGGCCCGGTCCCGGCCGCGGGTGTGCAGCCGGCCGCCGATCCGCGCCTCCGAGGCGGGCGGCCGCGGCGGCGGCCCGACGGCGCCGAGCCGGGCGGCGGTCCGGACCGCCGCCAGCTTCTGCCGGCCGGACGGGCGCACCGCGCCGGAGCCGGGCCGGGCGAGCGCCCAGAACCGGGACAGCCCGTCCGCGACGTCGCCGTCGACGGACAGGTCGCCGGAGACGAAGGCGCGGGCCAGGCCGAGCTCGCCGGGCGCCCACAGCAGCCTGCGCAGCGCGCGCCGCCGGTGGACGACCACGGTGGGCGGGTCCGGGTCCTCGGCCGTGCCGCGGTGGCCCGCCTCGCTGCCGTCCCAGGCGCGCAGCCGGACCGGCAGCGGGGCGCGCAGCACGTCCTCCAGCAGGGCGGCGAGCCGGTCGGCGGCGGTGGCGCTCACGAGGACACCCCCGGGCGGCGCTGCAGCGAGAACTGGAAGACGTCGAGGTAGCCGACCCGGAAGCCGGCCTCGCAGTAGCCCAGGTAGAACTCCCACATCCGGCGGAAGGTCTCGTCGAAGCCGAGCGCGGCGACGTCCTCCCAGCGGTCCAGGAAGTCCCGCCGCCAGTGCCCCAGGGTGCGGGCGTAGTCGTAGCCGAGGCTGCGCCGCTCGGTGACCCGCAGGCCGGTGTCGGCGGCCAGGTTCTGCTCGATCGAGGTGACCGAGGGGATCAGGCCGCCGGGGAAGACGTACTTGTGGATCCAGGTGTAGTCGTCCTTGGAGACGACCATCCGCTCGTGCGGCATGGTGATCGACTGCAGGCCGACCCGGCCGCCCGGGGCGAGCAGCCGGTCCAGCGCGGCGAAGTAGGTGGGCCAGTAGTCCTCGCCGACCGCCTCCACCATCTCCACCGAGACGACGGCGTCGTAGCTGCCGCGCGCCTCCCGGTAGTCGCGCAGCAGCACCTGCACCCGGTCGGCGACGCCGGCCTCGGCGATCCGCCGCTCGGCGAGGTCCTTCTGCTCCTGGGAGATGGTCAGCGTGGTCACCCGGGCGCCGCGCTGCGCGGCGCGCGTCGCGAGGCCGCCCCAGCCGGTCCCGATCTCCAGCACGTGCATCCCGTCCCGGACGCCCGCCATGTCCAGGATGCCGTCCATCTTGCGCTGCTGGGCGAGCACCAGGTCGTCGGAGCCGTCGGCGAACCAGCCCGAGGAGTACGACATGGTCTCGTCGAGGAACAGCGCGAACAGCTCGTTGGACAGGTCGTAGTGGCGGTGGATGTTCTCCCGGGACCCCTCCAGCGAGTTGCGCTCCTCGCGCGGCTGGCGGGCCTCGGCGAAGCGCCGCCCGAGCCGCTGCAGCGCGGGCGGGACCAGCGTGGACAGCCGGGCCGCGAACGGCGTCAGCAGGCCGGGCAGGTCGGTGGTCGTCCAGTCGCCGACCATGTAGGACTCGCCGAACCCGATCTTGGAGTTCGCGCCGAGCCGGGCGAAGAACGCGGCGGGCCGCTCGATCCGCATGACCGGGCTGTCCGGTCCGCCCGCGCCGAGCCGCTCGCCGCCGGGCAGCACCACCCGCACCGGCAGGCTCCGGACCGCGTTGCGGAACAGCGACTCGGCGATCCGCGCCTTCACCGGTGCCGAGGGCGGTGTCGCCAGGCCGGGCCAGACCCCCTCGTTGGGGCGCGGCACGGCGTGCGCGCGGCGCCGCCCGTTCCGGGCCGGTCCGGTCACCGGCACGTCGTGCTGCATGGTCATCGGGTGATCCCTTCCTCGTCGACGATCTGGTGTGGAGGGTGTTCGGCGGGCGGCGCCGGACGGTTCTGCGGCGGTCCGGTGGGGCGCGGCACGATCGGCAGCCTGCGCAGCCACAGCGCGATGCCGTGCAGCCGGATCAGCAGCGAGGTGCGGCGGGTGACCAGCGGCCTGCGCAGCACGCTGCGGACGATCTCCCGGGTGGTGGCCGGACGGCGGGTGCCGGTCAGCGTCGCGGCCAGCGCGGGCCGCCCGTCCTGGTGCAGGGTGACCGCGACGGCGAGCCGCTCGCCGGGCGGCGGGAGCGACATCGTGTAGTGGCCGCGCACCTCCAGGAACGGCGAGACGTAGAAGTCCTTGTCGGCGCCGGCCCGGCCCCGCTCGTCCGGCCGCAGCAGGTAGCAGTGCCGTCCGCCGTAGGTGTTGTGCACCTCGGCGACGACGCAGGCGAGGCTGCCGTCGGCGCGATGGCACCAGAACACCGAGATCGGGTTGAACACGTGGCCCAGCTCGCGGGCGTGCGCGAGCATCAGCACCCGGCCGCCCGCCAGGTCGACGCCGTGCCCGGCGAGCAGCTCGTCGACGTTCTCCCGGATGCTGCGGGCCGGGTCACCGAGATGGTCCTCGGCCCGGAACCGGGCGAACGGGCGCAGCCAGAACGGCAGCTCGGGCAGCGCGTCCAGGTCGACCAGCCACAGCTGGGTGGGGTGCGCGAACGCGGTCCGCAGGTCGCGGTGCCGGGCGTGCCGCACCTGCGCGTCGTAGATGGCGGGCGCCGGGGTCACCGGGCGTCCCAGCCGGCCCCGAGCGCGGCGGCGGCGCGCACGCCGGACGCGCAGCCGTCCTCGTGGAAGCCCCAGCCGTGGTAGGCGCCCGCGAATGCGGTGACCGGCGTGTTCAGCTCCGGCAGCCGGCGCTGCGCGGCGACCGAGTCCGGTGTGTACACCGGATGCTGGTAGCTCATCCGGGCGACGACGGCCGCCGGATCGACCCGGCCCGCCGCGCCCAGGGTGACGACCCAGTCGTCCGGGTCGGTGAGCCGCATCAGCCGGTTCATGTCGTAGCTGACCAGCACCGGGGCGTCCGGGTCGGGGGAGCAGGCCGGCTTGAGGTAGTTCCAGGACGCCCGCGCGCCCGCGGTCCTGGGCAGCAGCGAGGTGTCGTGGTGCAGCCAGGTCTCGTTGCGCGAGTAGGTGAACGCGCCGAGCACGTCCCGCTCGGCCGCGGTGGCGTCGGCGCCGAGGATCCGCAGCGCCTGGTCCGGGTGGGTGGCGACGACGACCTTGTCGAACCCGGCGACACCGCCGGCGTCGTCGGTGACCTCGACTCCGGCCGGGGTCCGCAGCAGGGCGCGCACCGGGGTCCCGGTCCGCACCGCCGGGAGCTGCTTGACGATCCGGTCCACGTAGGACCGGGAGCCGCCGGTCACGGTGCGCCACCGCGGGGAGCCGCCGATCGCGAGCATCCCGTGGTGGTCGAGGAAGGTGAACAGGTAGCGGGCCGGGTAGTCCAGCGAGAGCGCCGCGCCCGCCGACCACACGCAGGACACCACCGGGATCATGAAGTGGTCGACGAAGTAGCGGGAGTAGCCGCCGATCGCCAGGAACGCGCCGAGCGTGACGTCACCGGCCAGCTCGTCGTGCAGCACCCGCCGGGCGTGCCGGTGGAAGCGGGTCACCTCGGCGAGCATCCGCAGGTACTGCGGCCGGGCCAGGTTCGACGCCTGCGGGAACAGCCCGCCGATCCGGCGGGCACCGGCGTACTCCAGCCCGCAGCCGTCGCACCGGACCGACATCGACATGTCGGACTCCTGGGTGGCGACGCCGAGCTCGCCGAACAGCCGCAGCAGGTTCGGGTAGGTCCGGTCGTTGTGCACGATGAAGCCGGTGTCGACGGCGGTGATCCCGCCGTCGGAGGTGGTGAGCTCGTGGGTGTGCGCGTGCCCGCCGGGCCGGTCGTCGGCCTCGTACAGGGTGACGTCGTGGGTTCCCGCGAGCAGGTGCGCGGCGGTCAGGCCGGACACCCCGCTGCCCACCACCGCGACGGTCGGGCGACCGGTCATCGTCTCGCTCCTGTCCGTGTCGGGCACCGGCGGCTCACCGGTGCGCCGGTCCGAGGGCGACCCGCAGCCCGGCGGGCGCGGGTTCCGTCATGGCGTTCGAGACGACCGGGTCCGGGGGTTCGGCCCCGAGCTCGCCGAGCACGAACCGGCGCACCAGCGCCGTCCAGTCCGCGGCCCGGCGGAGCATCGCGTGCCCGTCGCCGTGCACGTCGAAGCGCGCCACCCGGCCGGTGACCTCGCGGGCCCGCAGCGCGTAGGCGTACGACGCGGCCGGATCGGTCATCCGCTCCCGGTCGCCGTGCGCGATCAGCACGGCCCGCCCGGCCAGCTGCGCGACCGGGTCGGTGCCGTCCAGCCAGGGCGCCAGCGCGCAGACGGCGACCACGCCGGGGGCGCCGGCGGCCCGCAGCACGGCCCGCCCGCCCATCGAGTGCCCGACCAGGACGACCGGGCGTCCGGGATGGCGGTCGGTCAGCTCCCGGACCGCCCACCGGACGTCCTGGAGGGCGTCCATCGCGGGGCCGTTCCAGCCGCGCACCCGGTAGCGGAGCAGATGGGTGGCGATCCCGGTGCCCAGCGCGGTGCGGTACCCCCGCCCGGCGCGCTCCACGGCGCGGGCGAACGGCGACATCCGCCGGTACGCCAGGCCGCGCCGGCGGGCCGGTGCCGTCGAGTGCGCCCGCCCGCCGTGCGCGACCAGCAGCACCCCGGCCGGTTCCGGGCGGGCCCGGCCCACCGTGTCCAGCTGCGGCGTCGGGTCGGGCACGGTTCACCTCTCGGGGCCGGGTGCGGATGTCACGGGTGGTTCGTCCGGCGGGCCGCCGACGGCCCGGTGGTTGGGACCGGCATCACACCGGCAGTGGTGGACCGCGGCCCGGTGACTCGGTGGGATGCGGGAGGCACGGTCCCCGGCGGCCGCACCGGTTCCGTGGGAGTACGGACGCGGCGCGGCCGGACGGGTCGCAGGATCACCCCCGGTGGGGCGCCGCGACCGTGGTGCGCCGCCGGAATCATCACCCGGCCCGGTGGATCCGGCGACCGGGGAGCGACGAGGATGTGGGGCGTCCCCGGCCCGATCGGGGACACCGGACGCGAGGAGCGCAACGATGGGCATGCCACCGGAGCTGACGGTGCGGCAGCGGATCGCGGCGACGCTGCGCCGCCGGCGGCGCGGGTCGGGATTCTGGTTCGGCCTGGCGATCGCGGTCATCTGGCCGTTCGTGCTGTGGGGCACCCGGCCGGGCTGGCGGGGCGGCGAGCACCTGCCGCGGACCGGCGGCGCGCTGCTGGTCGCCAATCACGTCTCGTTCTCCGACCCGATCTTCGACATCGCCTTCGGCACCACGCACGGCCGGATGCCGCGGTTCATGGCGAAGTCGGAGCTGTGGAGCGTGCCGGTGGTGAAGTGGGTGCTCGGCGGGGGCGGGCACATCCCGGTGTACCGGGCGTCGAAGCGGGCGGCCGAGTCGTTCGCCGGCGCGATCGACGCCCTGGAGCGGGGCGAGATCGTCGCCGTCTACCCGGAGGGCACCTACACCGCCGACCCGGACGGCTGGCCGATGAAGCCCAAGAACGGCGTCGCCCGGATCGCGCTGCGCTCCGGCGCGCCGGTGATCCCGATGGCCAACTGGGGCACCCAGGACTTCCTGCCCGCCGAGGGGCGGCCGCGCTTCCGCCCGCGCAAGCGGATCGGCATCGCCCTCGGCCCGCCCGTCGACCTGTCGGAGTTCGAGGGGAAGCCGCTGACCCGCAGCACCCTGGACGCCGCCACCAGGAAGATCATGGACGAGGTCACCACGCTGCTCGAGCAGATGCGCGACGAGACCCGCCCGGCCACCCCGTACGACCCGGAGCTGGGTGGGCGCGGCGGGTCCCCGGGGGAGCCGGTGGATCCGGCCGAGCGCGCGGCGAGCTGACGCCGACCGACGCTGACCCCGAACTCCTCGTCGACACCAGCGTCGCCGTGGCGCTCAGTATCGCCGATCATCAGGCGCGCTCCGGGTGCCGGGCCGCGGTCGAGGGGCGTCGACTGGGGCTCTCCGGGCACGCCGCGTTCGAGACCTTCTCCGTGCTCACCCGGCTGCCACCGCCGACCCGTCGGACCGGCCGAGCCGTCTCCGTCCTCCTGGCACACAACGTCCCGCACACGGTGTTCCTCGACAGCGAGGCCGCGTCCGATCCGATGACCCGGCTGCCGGAGGTCGGGATATCCGGTGGTGCGGTCTACGACGCGCCGGTCGGGATGTGCGCACTGCGTGCGTCCGTCCCGCTGGTGACCCGCGACCGCCGAGCACCCGTGACCTACCGGGCGCTCGAGATGGACGTCGTCCTCGTCGAGTGAGACGAGCCGGAGGTGACAGCTAGATCTCCAGGCCGAGCAGGGCGTTCTCGACGACCTCCGGCAGCGCCGGGTGGATCCAGTACTGCTGGGTCGCCAGCGCCCGCGCGTCCTGCCCGAACACCATGGCCTGGATCAGCTGCTGGATCAGGGTGGACGCCTGCGGCCCCAGGATGTGCGCGCCGAGCAGCCGCCCGGTGCCCTTCTCCGCGACGATCTTGCAGAGCCCGGTGCGGTCCTCCATGGCCCAGCCGTAGGCGACGTCGCCGTAGTTCTGCACCTTCACCGTGACGTCCAGGCCCTGCTCGCGGGCCTCGGACTCGGTGAGCCCGACGGCGGCGATCTGCGGCTCGGTGAACACCGCGGACGGGACGAGATCGTGGTTGGTCGCGCGCAGCTCGGCCGGGTTGCCCAGGTTGTGCCCGACGATCTTGGCCTCGTGGTTGGCGACGTGCTTGAGCTGGTGCGGCGAGCTGACGTCGCCGAGCGCCCACACGTTCTCGGCGGAGACGCTGCGCTGGAACTCGTCGACGGCGACCCGGCCGTCGGCGTGCACGGTGATCCCGGCCCGGTCCAGGTCCATCCGGTCCCCGTTCGGGATCCGCCCGGTGGCGACCAGCAGGGTGTCGGCGACGACCTGCGAGCCGTCGTCGAGGGTGATCGTGACCTCGCCGCCGCCGCCGGTCCCGTCGCCGGACAGCGCGGTGACCTGGCGGCCGAGCCGAACGTCCCAGCGGGCGGCGGCGATCTCGGTGAAGCGCTCGGAGATCGTGTCGTCGAGATGGCGCAGCAGCCGCGGGCCGCGGGCGATCACGGTGACCTCGGCGCCGAGCGCGGAGAACACGTGCGCGAACTCGCTGCCGATGAAGCCGCTGCCCAGGATCGCGAGCCGGCGCGGGACGGCGTCGATCCGCATCACGGTGTCCGAGGTCTCGAACGGCACCCCGGAGGCGGCGACCACCGGCGGGATGCTGGGCCGGGAGCCGGCGGCGATCACCACCCGGTCGGCGGTGACGACCTCGGTGCCGGAGCCGTCGGTCCGGTCGACGGCGAGCTCGCGCTCCCCGGTGAACCGGGCGTGCCCGAAGTACACGGTGACGTTCGGGCTGCGCTCGACCCGGTACTCGCGGCCGCCGGCGGAGATCGGGTCGATCCGGCCGAACACCCGGTCCCGGATGTCGGTCCAGCGGATCTTGTCGATGCTCGCGTCGACGCCGTAGGTGTGCGCGTGCCGGACGGTCTCGGCGACGTCGGCGGCGTAGACGTACATCTTGGTCGGGATGCAGCCGACGTTGAGGCAGGTGCCGCCGAACACCCCGTGCTCGACCAGCGCCACGTCCAGCCCGGCGAACCGCTCGTCCAGGAAGGTGTTGCCGGAGCCGGTGCCGATGACGACCAGATCGTGGTGGGACACACCGCGAGGCTAACCGCTTCCGTGGCGGCTCCGCGGTCTGGTACCCAGGGGCGGTGACCGTGCACACCCCGGGCGCCACGGTGCGCCGCAGCTGGGCGCCCGATCTCGACACCGGCACCCTCTACGCGCTGCTCGCGCTGCGCACCGAGGTGTTCGTCGTCGAGCAGGAATGCCCCTACCAGGAGCTCGACGGCCGCGATCTGGAACCGCGGACCCGGCACTACTGGCTGGCCGCCGAGCGCGGCGACGACGTCGAGATCCTCGCCACCCTCCGACTGCTGAAGGAGCCTGGCGGCGGCTACCGGATCGGGCGGGTCTGCACCCGGTCCGACGCCCGCGGCCGCGGCCTCGGGCACCGGCTGATGGACGCCGCGCTGGCCGAGGTCGGCGACGGGCACTGCGTGCTCGACGCCCAGCAGGCGCAGACCGCCTTCTACCGGCGGCACGGGTTCGAGGTCGCGGGGGAGCCGTTCGTCGAGGACGGGATCCCGCACGTCCCGATGGCCCGGTCGCGGGCCTGAGGTGGGCGAGTTCGACGGCCTGGTGGCCCTGGTGACCGGCGGCGCGTCCGGGATCGGGGCCGCCGTGGCCCGGCGGCTCACCGCCGACGGCGCCCGGGTGGCGGTGCTCGACCTGGACGTCGGCGAGGTCCCCGCGGGGACCGTGGGGTTCGCCGCCGACGTCACCGACGACGGCTCGGTGCGCCGCGCCGTCGACGCCGTCGTCGACCGGTGGGGCCGGCTCGACGTGCTGGTGAACAACGCCGGGATCGGCGCGCAGGGCACCGTCGCCGACAACCCGGACGACGAGTGGCTGCGGGTCCTGGACGTCAACCTGCTCGGCGTCGTGCGCACCACCCGCGCCGCGCTGCCCGCGCTGCGCCGGTCACCGGCGGCCGCGGTGGTGAACACCTCGTCGATCGCGGCGACCGCCGGCCTGCCGCAGCGCGCGCTCTACAGCGCCAGCAAGGGCGCGGTGCTGGCGCTCACCCGGGCGATGGCCGCCGACCACCTCGGCGAGGGGATCCGGGTGAACTGCGTCGATCCCGGCACCGCCGACACCCCGTGGATCGGCAGGCTGCTGGCCGCCGCCGAGGACCCGGCCGCCGAGCGGGCCGCGCTGGAGGCCCGCCAGCCGCACGGCAGGCTGGTCACCGCCGACGAGGTGGCCGGCGCGGTCGCCTACCTGGCCTCCCCGCGCTCGGGATCGACCGCGGGGACCGCGCTCGCCGTCGACGGCGGGATGCAGGACCTCCGGCTCCGGCCGCGTCCGGCGGGCTGAGCGACCCGGGACCGCCGCTGCCCCGAACGGCCGCACCGCCGGATCGGGTCGCGATCATGCTCGCGCGTCGGCACCGGCGCCGGTGCGTCGTGCGCGATACTCCCGCGTGACCACGACCGGGAGGGGCGGAGTTCGGATGAGCGACGAGCGACGGGGCGAGCGGCCCGCGTGGGGCCGGGTCGGGCCGGAGGACCCCACCGCGGACCCGGCGACGCATCCCGCGCTGCGGGTCCCGGAGCCGTCGACCGAGCTGGAGCCGTCCGAGCAACCGACGGTCGCGGTGCCCACCGACGGATCGCAGCCCGCCGGCGACGACAGCACGACGGTGCGCCGCTCCATCCCGCACAGCCGCACCGGCGGGCTGTGGGCGGCGCTGATCCTCTCCGCCGTCGTGCTGATCTTCCTGCTGATCTTCATCGTGCAGAACACGACGCCGGTGGTGATCAACTTCCTGTGGCTGAGCGGCACCCTGCCGACCGGGGTGGCGCTGCTGTTCGCGGCGATCGCCGGGATCCTGCTGGTCGCGGTCCCGGGGACCGGGCGGATCCTGCAGCTCCGCCGGGAGGCCCGGAAGCACTAGGCTCCCGGGCCGCCCCGGCGGCACCGGCGATCGTCCGCCGGCCGGGTGTCAGCGCCGACGGCCGCGCCCGCGGCCCTTGGCCGGTGCGGGCTGCTGGCTGCGCGGGGTCGGGATCGGCTCGCCGGACGGCTCCCGCGACCCGGTGACCCGGACCAGGTCCGGATGCCCCGGCCCGACCCGGGCCACCTCGGGCTTCACCCCGGCCTGCCGGGTGAGGGTGTCGACCTCGGCCTTCTGCTCCGGCGTCGCCAGCGTGACGACCACGCCGTCCTCGCCGGCCCGCGCGGTGCGCCCGGCGCGGTGCAGGTACGCCTTCGGGTCGGCCGGCGGGTCGACGTGCACGACCAGGCCGACGTCGTCGATGTGGATGCCGCGGGCGGCGACGTCGGTGGCGACCAGCACCGGCACCTCACCGGAGCGGAAGTCGTCGAGCGCCCGGTTGCGCTGGTTCTGCGAGCGCCCGCCGTGCAGCGGCCCGGCGGCGACCCCCTGGCGGCGCAGCACCCGCACCATCCGGTCGGCGCCGTGCTTGGTGCGCACGAACAGGATCGTCCGGCCCTCCCGGGCGGCGATCTCGGCGATCACCCGGGCCCGGTCGTCCGGACCGACGACGAGCACGTGGTGCTCCATCGTGTCGACGCTCGCCGTCGCCGGGGCGACCGAGCGGGTCACCGGGTCGGTCAGGTAGCGGCGGACGAGCGCATCGACGTCGCCGTCCAGGGTCGCGGAGAACAGCAGCCGCTGGCCGTCGGACGGGGTGCGGTCCAGGATCGAGCGGACCTGCGGCAGGAAGCCCATGTCGGCCATCCGGTCCGCCTCGTCGAGCGCGGTGACGGTGACCTCGGACAGGTCGCAGGTGCCCTGCTGGAGATGGTCGGTGAGCCGGCCCGGGGTGGCGACCAGCAGATCGACCCCGCGCCGCAGCTCGGCGACCTGCTTGGACATCGACAGCCCGCCGACGATCGTGGCGAGCCGCAGGTTCGCCGGCCCGGCCAGCGGGGTCAGGACGTCGACCACCTGGGCGGCCAGCTCGCGGGTCGGCACCAGGACCAGCCCGAGCGGGGCCCGCGAGCGGGCCCGCTCACCGGTCAGCCGGGCGAGCAGCGCCAGCCCGAACGCGAGCGTCTTGCCGGAGCCGGTCTGGCCGCGGCCGAGCAGGTCGCGCCCGGCCAGGGTGTCCGGCAGGGTGGCCGCCTGCACCGGGAACGGTGCGGTGAAACCCTCGGCGGCCAGCGCCTTCACCAGGGACTCGGGCAGACCGAGCTCGGCGAACGACGGCATGCCCGACTCGGGGGCCGTCCACTGGACGTCCGCGGTGCCGGTGGTGCTCGCCGGGGCGGCCGGCCCGCGGGACTGCTGTGGCGCGCCGGAGCCCTTGCCGCGGCGCCGCCGGTTCGGCCGGCCGGCCCGGGCCGGTGCGTCGCCGCCGCGGTTGCCCTCGGTGCGGGGGCCGTGCGCGGCGCGCGGGTGCTCGGCGTCGGTGCGGCGGCCGC
>NZ_BAAAJK010000062.1:0-63307 GCF_039526905.1 Pseudonocardia kongjuensis
CGGGGTGCGAGGCGGGGCGCGGCGCGCAGCGGGGCGCGGGGCGCGGGGCGCGGGGCGCGGCGAGGCGCGGCTAGGCGGGGCGGGGCGGGTCAGGCCCGGTCGAGCCGGGTCCGCAGGGCCCGGTCGGCCTTGCGGGCCATGTCGGCGACCGCGGCACGTTCGGCGGCGGCGGCGTCGTAGTCGGCGCGCCGGTCGCGCACCACCCGGGCCGGCGTGCCGACGGCGATCGTGTCGGCCGGGATCTCCCCGCGTGCGACGGCGTGCGCGCCCAGCACCACGCCGGAGCCGATCCGGGTGCCGCGCAGCACCGACGTCTTCACGCCGAGCCAGCAGCCCTCGCCGATCCGGACCGGCGCCTTGACGATGCCCTGGTCCTTGATGGGCCGGTGCACGTCCTCGGTGCGGTGGTCGAAGTCGGTCACGTACACCCAGTCCGCGACCAGAGTGGCCGCCCCGACCTCGACGTCGAGGTAGCAGTTGAGGGTGTTGTTCCGGCCGAAGACGACCTTGTCGCCGATCCGCATCGAGCCCTCGTGGCAGCGCAGCGCGGTGCCGTCGCCGATGTGCACCCAGCGGCCGATCTCCAGGCGACCGAAGCCGGGCCGGGCCTCGATCGTCACCCCCTTGCCGAGGAACACCATGCCGCGCAGCACGACGTGCGGCTGCCGGATGCGCAGCACCAGCAGCCGCCAGTAGCGCAGCAGGTACCACGGGGTGAAAGCCCGGTGGCGCAGGATCCAGCGCAGCGAGGTGAGCGTGAACAGCCGGGCCTGCTCCGGATCGTCCTGCGGTCGCACGGGTCCGACCCTAGGGGTGTGCCGGGCGGTCGCGGCGGGTACCTCCACCGGTACCCCGACGATCGGAGCGAGACACGTGGGCGACAGGAGAGAACCGGACGACGGCACCGACGTCGGCACCGGTGAGCTGACCTCCGGCGACGGGGCGGGCGCCGCGGGCGCCGGCACGGCCCGGGACCGCGACCATGCGGGCAACCCGCGTTCCGGGTCGGGCACCGACGACGCGGGCGCCACCGAGGCCGCGGCCCGCGAGCTGGCCGAGGAGAACGAGGACGAGCCGACCCGCAGCGAGTGAGTCGTAGGCTGCCGGGGTGCCTCGCCCGTTGATCATCGACACCGACCCCGGCGTGGACGACGCCGTCGCGATCGTCCTCGCCCTGCGCAGCCCGGAGGTGGACGTCCGCGCCGTCGTCGCGTCCTACGGCAACGTCGCGCTGGACCGGACACTGCCGAACGCGGGCCGGTTGCTCGCGCTGGCCGGGCGGCCGGACGTGCCGCTCGGCACCGGCGCGGACCGGCCGCTGGTGCACCGGCTGGAGCAGCGCGCCACGCACGTGCACGGCGTCGACGGGCTGGGCGGCCGGGCCGCGCACCTGCCGGACCCGGTCGGCCCGGTGCCCGGCTCCGGGATCGCGCTGATGGCCCGGGTGCTGCAGGAGGCCACCGAGCCGGTGACGATCGCCGCGATCGGGCCGCTGACCGACACCGCGCTGCTGCTGGCCACCCATCCGGAGCTGGCAGAGCGGATCGGCCGGATCGTCGTCATGGGCGGCGCGATCGGCGCCGGCAACGTCACCGGCGCCGCCGAGTTCAACGTGCACGCCGATCCGGAGGCGGCGCACCGGGTGTTCACCCAGGCCGAGGTGCCGGTGGCGCTGGTCCCGCTGGGGACGACGCTGGCCTGCTCGGCCGGCCCGGACTGGGTGGCCGCGCTGGCCGCGGCGGACCCGGCCTGCGCCGAGCTGGCCGCGATGCTCGGCGGCTACCTGGACCGGACCGGCAGCGACGCCGTCGCGCTGCACGACGCGATCGCGCTGCTGGACTGCGTCGCCCCCGGCTCGCTCACCGCGGAGCCGGTCGGGCTGGCCGTCGACACCGGATTCGGCCCGGCCCGCGGGGCCACCGTCCCGGACCGTGGGCCCGGGCCGGCGGCCGCGGTGGACGTGCTGTCCGCGCCGGACGTCCCGGCGGTGCTGGACGCCGTGCTGGACCGGCTGCGCGGGTGAGCCGGGCGGTCAGGAACCGGCGGCCTCGGTGGCCGGGGCGGGTGCGGGCGCCGCGACCGGGAACCGGGGCAGCGCCAGCATGAACGCCGCCCCGACGCCGAGCAGCACCACCGAGACGATCAGCGGCACGGTGTACCCGCCGGTGAGGTCGCGCTGCCAGGACATCAGCAGCGGGCTGGCGCCGACGCCGAGCACGAACACCGCGTAGAGCACGCCGAACACCCGCCCGTAGCGCTCCAGGCCGTAGTAGCGGGCGGTCAGGTACCCCATCAGGTCGACCTCGGCGCCGAGCGCGAAGCCGACCCCGATCGCCGCGGCGAGCGCCAGCGGCGCGCCGCCGACGAGCAGCAGCACGTACCCGGCGGCCGCCAGGCCCAGCACGAGCACCGCGACCCGCGGCGCGAAGAAGCGGTCGATCAGGATGCCGACCACGATCCGCCCGACGACGACCGAGACGCCGACCGCACCGGCGATCGCGGCGGCCGAGGTGGGCGCCACCCCGGCGTCGCGCAGCATCGGCACCAGGTGCACGGTGAGCCCGCCGACGGCCAGCGAGATCGCCATGAACGCGAGCGTCAGCCGCAGGAACAGGCCGGTCCGCAGCAGCTCCAGCACCGGCTGCCGGGGCGCCACCACCGCGGTGGCGGCGCGGCCGGTCCCGGCCGAGTGGCGCGGCAGCATCAGCAGCACCAGGACGGCGCCGATCAGCACCGCGATGCCCAGGATCCGGTAGGCGCCGCGCCAGTCCTCGGCGATCTGCGCGCCGAGCAGCATCGGCACCAGGAACGCGACGAGGCCGGTGCCGGCCAGCGCGATGCCCAGTGCGAGTCCCCGGCCGCGGTCGAACTTCTCGTTCACGGTGCGGGTGAACGACACCACCGTCGATCCGGACGCGAACAGGTACATCGACGCCCACACGACCAGGTAGAGCACGAAGACCGGGCCGCTCGCGGAGAGCAGGAAGTAGGCCAGCGCGAGCACGACCAGCGAGATCGTGGCCGGGATCCGCACGCCGATCCGGTCGACGAGCGCGCCGACCACCGGCGCCGTCACGATCAGCGCCAGCGACCCGACGAGCTGCAACGACGACAGCTGGGTGCGCGACCAGCCGAACTCCGCTTCGAGCTCGGGGACGAACAGGCCGTTGGTGTAGAACGGCAGTGCGCCCACACCCAGCCCGAGGCCGACGGTGCAGGCGACCAGCGCCGCCCAGTTCCGGCGGAACTCCGCTCCGGTCCCCTGGTCGTGGTCGGCCGTTCCGGACGGTGCGCTCATGGACTCTCCCCTGTGAGGTCGGCTACCGAACGTGTCGGAAAACGGTAAAGTTTCGATTAACGAATCTCCAACAGGAAGTCCGACGTGCACGGATAGCCGGACGGCTATCTGACAGGGAGGTGCCGGTCACCGTGGACAACCACATCTCGCTGCAGAAGCTCGAGGTCCTGTGCGCCGTCGTGGAGGCGGGCGGGGTGGGACGGGCGGCCGAGTCGCTGTACGTGTCCCAGCCGGTGGTCAGCGAGCACCTGCGCTCCCTGGAGAGCCGGATCGGGGCGAAGCTGTTCTACCGGCAGGGCCGCAGCCTGCACCTCACCGAGGCCGGACGCGCCGTGCACCTGTGGGCGGGCGAGGTGCTGCGCGGCCGCACCGAGCTGGACACCCTGCTGCGCAACCTGTCCACCGGCTCGACCGGCACCGTGTCGATCGGGGCCAGCCAGGCGGTCGGCAACACCGTGCTCCCCGGGACGCTGATCCGGTTCCGCCGGGCCAACCCGAGCATCGCCGTCACGATGGACGTGTGCACGATCGAGGCGGCACTCGCCGGTGCGCTCTCCGGGATCAACGACTTCTGCCTGGTGACGACGCCGACCCCGCCCGACACCGGGGTGTTCTCCGCCGAGCTGGTCGCCGAGCCGCCGTTCGCGCTGGTCGCGGCGGCCGGCGACGACACCGTGCCGGACCGGCTGGCCCCGGAGGCGCTGGCCGACCTGCCCTACGTCTGCCCGCCGGCCCGGCTCGCGGCCCGGCGCAGCCAGGACCTCGCGCTGGCCTCGGTCGGCGTGCACGGCAGGCGGGTCGAGATCGAGCTGGGCAGCACCGAGTCGGTCAAGCAGGCCGTCGCCGCCGGCCTCGGCGTCGCGCTGACCTGGCGGCACTCGGTGGCGCCGGAGATCGCGGCCGGGACGCTGCGCGAGATCACCGTGCCCGGCACCGACCTGCGCGACCGGCTCTATCTCGTGCACCGGGTCGGGAAGCGGTTCACCCCGCCGCAGGAGCGGCTGCTGCGCGAGATCCGGGACGCGGTGCACGAGATGTTCACCGCCCGCCGGGCGGGCGCCGATCCGCGGCCGGCTCAGCTCGCGTAGAGCCAGTCGACGTGCCGGTAGTCGAGCGGGTCCCGGTCGCGCAGCAGTGCGTTGCGGGTGTCGCGGAACAGGCCGTCGCAGTGCCACAGCTCGCCCCACCGCCGCGCGGTGCGCTGCACCCGGGCGGTCCGCGCCGTCCGCACCTCGGCGTACCCGGCGACGGCGCGGTCCCAGTCGCCGCCGGTCTTGTCCAGCTGCCCGGCCAGCTCGTCGGCGTCCTCCAGTGCCTGGCAGGCACCCTGGGCGAGGTACTGCAGCATCGGATGGGCGGCGTCGCCGGTCAGCACCATCCGCCCGTCCGCCCAGCGCCCGATCGGCTCCCGGTCGAACATCCGCCACCAGCGGTCCCGCCACAGGTGCCCCAGCGCGCCCCGGACCCGGTCGCAGGTGCCGGCGAACGCCGCGTCGAGCTCGTCGGGGGTGCCCCAGTCGGCCTCCCCGGCCAGCGCCCGGGGCGAGCGGAACACCGCGACCTGGTTGAACATCTCGCCCCGGCGCAGCGGGTACTGCACCAGGTGACAGCCCGGCCCGACGAACACCACGACGTCGTCGAGCGCCAGCTCCGAGGTGTCGGCCAGGTCCGACATCGGGATCGCGCCGCGGTAGGCGACGTAGGCCGAGCTGACCGGCTCGTCGTCGCTGAGCCGGCCGCGCAGCCGGGAGCCCAGCCCGTCGGCGGCGACCACCAGGTGCCCGGAGTCGGACCGGTCCGTGCCGACCGCGGTCGCCCCGCCGGCGCCGGTCTCGACGCCGGTGACGGCGGCGTCGGTGACCAGGTCGACGCCGGCCGCGCGGCAGGCGTCCAGCAGCACCGCGTGCAGGTCGCTGCGGTGGATCACCACGTACGGCGCCCCGTACCGGCGCTGCGCGTCGGCCAGGTCGAGGTGGGTGAGCTCGCTGCCGTCGACGGCGTCGCGCATCACCAGCCGGCGCGGCAGGTAGCCGCGGCCGATCACCTCGTCGAGCAGTCCCCAGGAGCGCAGCAGCCGGGTGGCGTTCGGCGCCATCTGCAGGCCGGCCCCGACCTCGCCGAACGCGGGGGCCTGTTCGAGCACCCGGACCGAGCGCCCGGAGCGGGTGAGCGCCAGCGCGGTACCCAGGCCGCCGATGCCGCCCCCCACGACGACGACGTCCACATCGGGCACGTTCATGATCTCTCCTTCAGAGCCAGCGCGGCAGGGTCGGCAGGTCCGGTGCGGCGTGCCGGCCGGCCAGCCAGGCGGCCGCGACCGGCAGCGGCAGCTCGACCGGGACCGGCTCGCCGTCGCCGGTGATCTCGTGGCAGGTATCGGTGGTGGTCAGCAGGACGGCGGGCCCGGGCCGGGCGGACCGCCAGGCGGCGACGTCGTCGAGCAGCGCGGCGAGGAACCCGGTGGGCAGGTCGGCGAACCCGGCGCCGGCCGCCAGGTCGACGGCGTGCACGCAGGTCTCCCGGGCCCGCATCCAGGGCGTCTCCGAGGCGGGCACGGTGCGGCCCTGCGCGGTCACCACCTGCGCGGACCAGGCGTCGGCGGGCAGCGTGTCCAGCTGCCTGCCCAGCTCGGCGGCCGAGTCGCGGACCCACTCGCGCAGGTCCG
Organism: Pseudonocardia kongjuensis; assembly: GCF_039526905.1. Taxonomy (NCBI): domain Bacteria; kingdom Bacillati; phylum Actinomycetota; class Actinomycetes; order Pseudonocardiales; family Pseudonocardiaceae; genus Pseudonocardia; species Pseudonocardia kongjuensis. The sequence goes on from NZ_BAAAJK010000062.1 coordinate 5,964, forward strand.
GGCGGGCCGCGCCGGTGTCGATGTCGGCGGTGCGCTGCTGCGGCGAGGCGTACATCGGGGTCTCCACCCCGGTGCGGGCCCAGCTCAGCAGCCGCCCGATCGCCTCGGCGTTGGACGCGACGTGCGCCAGCAGCTGCCGGCGGGACCAGCCGGGCAGCGCGCACGGCCGGTCCAGCTCGGCGTCGGTGAGCCGGTCGGTGGCCTCGAGCAGCAGCCGGGTCCCGGCGTCGGCCCAGGCCCGGGTCCCGGAGCTGCCGACCCGCAGCGGTGTCACGCGGGCACCACGCTGACGGCGCGGGCCCGGTTGCGCAGCTCGCCCAGGCCGTCGATCGCGGTGACCAGCTCGGCGCCGTCGGTGAGGTAGCGCTTCGGGTCGCGGGCGTGCCCGACCCCGCCCGGGGTGCCGGTGGCGATCACGTCGCCGGGCTGCAGGGTGAGGATCCGGGAGATGTAGGTGATCAGCGCGACCGGGCCGAAGACCAGGTCGGAGGTGTTCGCGGACTGGACGGTCTCGCCGTCGACGACGCAGCTCAGGTCCAGTGCCGGTGCGGTGCCGCCGGGCAGTTCCTCGGGGGTGACCAGGTGCGGGCCGAACGGCGTGCTGGCCTCGAAGGTCTTGCCCTGCAACCACTGCAGCGTGCGGTACTGCCAGTCGCGCATGGTGACGTCGTTGAGCACGGCGAACCCGGCGACGGCGGCCGCCGCCTCGACCGCGGTCGCCCCGCGGACCGGTGAGCCGACGACGACGGCCAGCTCGGCCTCCCAGTCCACCGCCGCCGATGCCGGATCGAGCGCGACCGGATCGGTGGGGCCGACCAGTGCCTCGGCGAACTTGCCGAACAGGGTCGGGTGCTCGGGCAGCTCGCGGCCCATCTCCAGGATGTGCGAGCGGTAGTTCAGGCCGACGCAGATGATCTTCCCGGGGCGCGGGACGACCGGGCCGAGCTCGGCGGACGCGGCGGGATGCGCCGGGCCGGACGCGGTCGCCGCCCGGTCCCGCCAGCGCGGCTGCGCGAGCAGGGCGCCGACGTCGGGCGCGTCGAGCTCGACGTAGTGGTCGCCGTCGAGCCGGGCGGCCCGGGTGCCGTCCGGGGTGCGCAGGGTCGCGAGCTTCACGGGTGGTTCTCCTCGGGGGTGTCGATCTGCACGCGGTCGGCGTGCAGGCGTTCGAACAGCGGCGCGTCGGAGAACCGGAACAGGTCGAGCCCGTCGCCGGTCCGGACGCCCAGCGGCTGCCAGGACGGCACGGTGACCAGGTCGCCGCGGCCGACCTCCCACTCGTCGTCGCCGACCCGGACCGTCCCGGCGCCGTCGAAGACCTGCCACACCGACGAGCCGACCTCGCGCCGGGTCGCGGTGCGGGCGCCGGGACGGAGCCGGTGCATCTCGGCCCGGATCGTCGGCATCACGTCACCGCCGTTCGACGGGTTGGTGAACCGGACCGCGGCGTGCCCGGGCCCGACGACGCCGGGGAAGCCCTCGTCGGCGAGCGCCAGCTGGTCGCGCAGCGCGGCGTCGGTGTGCTCCCAGCGGTAGGCCGCGACCGGCGAGCTGGGCAGGCTGCCGGGCCGGGACACCGGCCGGAGCCCGGGATGCGCCCAGAGCCGTTCGGCGCGCGAGCGGTCCGGCGTGCTGCGGTCGGCGACGGTGTCCGGCCCGGTCTCGAAGAAGGTCGAGCCGATGTGGTGCGACAGCGGGATGTCCAGGCCGTCCAGCCAGGCCATCGGGGTCTCGGCCTGGTTGTGGTGGCCGTGGAAGTGCCAGCCGGGGGTGAGCAGGAAGTCGCCGCGGCGCATGGCGACCGGATCGCCGTCGACGACCGTCCACACGCCCTCGCCCTCGACGACGAACCGGAACGCGTGCTGGGAGTGCCGGTGCACCGGGGCGTCCTCGCCCGGATTCAGGTACTGGATCGCCGCCCACAGCGTGGGCGTGGCGTACGGCAGCCCGCCCAGGCCCGGATTGGCCAGCGCGACCGCGCGGCGTTCGCCGCCCCGGCCGACCGGGACCAGCTCGCCGGCCCGCTCGGCCAGCCGCAGCAGGGTGGCCCAGCGCCAGCGGTGGGCCACCGCGGACGGCCGGGGCGCGGACGGCATCAGGTCGCCGATCTCGGTCCACAGCGGGACCAGCAGCTCCTGCTCGAAGCCGCGGTACAGCTCGTGCAGGGCCGGGGTCGGCTCCGGCCTGCCCGGCCCGGCGACGGCCTGCAGGCTGACCGGCGAGACGGTGGCGGTCATGGGGACTCCTCGTGGACGGTGGCCCGGACCCCGCCGACGCTACGTCGGTTTCACTGGTGAGCAGGTAGGATTTCTGTTGTGAAGAATCCGCCCGCGTACCGGGTCGAGTCGGTCGACCACGCCCTGCATCTCGCCGTGCTGCTGCAGCAGGAGGGTCCGCTGCGGGTCACCGACGCCGCCCGCCGGCTCGGTGTCGCCCCGTCCACCGCGCACCGGCTGCTGGCGACCCTGGTGCACCGCGACTTCGCCGTGCAGGACGACGACCGCCGCTACCTCGCCGGCCCGGTGCTGCGCCACGGCGGGCTCCCGGCCGCGTCGGTGACCGGCCTGCGCCGGGCCGCGATGCCGCACCTGCGGGCACTCGCCGCGCTCACCGAGGAGACCGCGAACCTGGTCGTCGTGGTCGGGGACCAGGTGCGGTTCGTCGCCACCGTGGAGTGCGAGCAGATCCTGCGGGTCGGCGACCGGGAGGGCCGGGTGCTGCCCGCGCACCGGGCGTCCGGCGGGCGGGCGGTGCTCGCCGGGCGCACCCCGGCCCAGCTGCGCGATCTCTACGACCGGCCCGGCTCCCCGGTCACGGACCTCCCGGCGCTGCTGCGCGACCTGCGGCGGGTGCGCCGGCAGGGCTTCGCCGTCAACGACGGCGCCACCGAGCCCGGCATCACCGCGATCGGCAGCGCGGTCCCGGACGCGCCGCCCGCAGCGGTGCCGGACGCGCAACCCGCAGCGGTACCGGATGCGCTGCCGGCAGCGGTATCGGATGCGCTGCCCGCAGCGGTATCGGATGCGCTGCCCGCAGCGGTACCGACGTCGCTGCCCGCAGCGGTCTCCCTCGCGATGCCGTCGGTCCGCTACCACCGCGACCGGCTGGCCGGCTGGGCGGAGCTGCTCCGCACCACCGCCGAGCGGATCACCCGCGACCGGGGTTGAGCCGGACCGGCCGGGACCGGGCAGCGCCGACCGGGCAGGGCCGACCGGGCAGGGCCGACCGGCGCCCGGGTCAGCGCGGCTTGCCCAGCGTCCCGATCCCACGCCCGTGCCAGCGGTGCACCGTCACCCACGCGCTCACCCGCTCGGCGTCGCGGTACGGGTAGGGCACCCCCCGGTAGTGCCGGGCGAGCCGGTCGATCACGGCCAGGTCCGGATCGGCCGCCCACTCCCCGACCCGGCCCTCCAGCGTCACGTAGGCGCTCCAGTCGGCCCCGTCCAGCACGGTCAGCGTGGTCCGCGGCTCGGCCGTCAGGTGCCCGCGCCGCCGCCGGTCCGCGGCCATGTTGACCAGCACCCGGCCGTCGCGCTCCCACAGGTACCAGGTCGGCACCGAGACCGGTGAGCCGTCCGGCCGCAGCGAGGTCATCACGCACGGGTTCGGCAGGCGCAGCATCTCCTGCACGTCGTCCGGCACGGGTGGTGGTGGCACGGGCGGTCCTCCGGTTCGGGTCAGGCCGGGCCGCGGCTGCCGAGCAGCAGCCCCTCCCGGATCTCCGGCAGGGTCGCGGCGAGGTCGGTGACGGGCAGGCCGTGCGTGGGCGCGACCAGCTCCACACCGAGCCGGTCGAGCAGGCCGTCCAGCCGCCGCAGCCAGGGTGCCATGTCGACGAACGTCGTCCAGTGCAGCGCCAGCTCGGCGAACAGCGCGGTCATGTCGGGCAGGTCGATCGAGCCCGCCTCCTCGGCGAACCGTCCACAGTGCCCGTCCTCGTGGTAGTGGCTGAACGCGAAGCCGTCGCCGGGGAACAGCACCCGGCGCGCGGTGTCGAAGCCCCACAGCGTCGAGGGCAGGTCCTTCAGCACCGGCTCGACGAACCGGAACTCGGTGCCGCCCAGGTCGAGCGCGTCGCCCTCGCGCAGCGGCCGGAACCGGTCGGCCAGGTGCGGGAACACCAGCGGGTAGTCGCGCACGTCGCCGACGACGACGGCGTCCGGGTGGCGCTGGAGCAACCGCCCGATGCCGGACGCGTGCGGGGTCTCCTGGTGCGTCGGGAACAGGTAGCGCAGCGGCGGCAGCCCCGCCGCGAGCAGACCGGCCAGCTGGCCCTCCAGCCGGTCGAGACCGTCCGGGAAACCCGCCTCGACCAGGATCGACGAGTGCTCGCCGGACACCAGGTACACCGAGTTGTAGCCGTGCAGCACCCGGTCGCCGTAGGGGTGCTCCAGGCAGCTGCCCAGCCAGTGCACGCCCGGCGCGAGCTCGCGGGGCAGCGGATCGGGGCCGATCGTGCTCATCGCGGCACCGGTACCCGGCCGAGCTCGGTGAGCGCGTCCCGGACCAGCCCCAGGTGCCGCCGGACGACCGCCCGGCCCTCCAGCACCCGCCCGTACGCCGGGGCGATCCGCACGATGTCGTAGCCGGCGGCGATCCGGTCCAGGTCGGCCACCAGCTCGCCGGTGCGGGCGCCGTCGAGCCACCAGAACCGGCCGCCGAGCAGCAGCTCGCGCAGCCCGGCCGGGGTGGTCGGGTCGTCGTCGGCGGTCACCGTCCACGGCGAGTCCGGTCGTGGGCGCAGCACGTGGGTGAAGGCGTCCGAGGTGAACAGGGTGCCGGTGGCGCCGTCGTGCAGCCAGTGCGTCGGGAGCAGCCGCAGCAGCGGCCGGAACGCGGTCACCGTCCGGCCCGGCCCGATCGTGATCCCGCCGGTGGCGCCGACCCGGGTGACCCGCACCCCGTCGAGCAGGTCGGTGCGGCCGGCGTCGCCGGGCCGGAAACCGACCCAGGTCGCGCCGTCCGGCTGGGCGGCGTGCAGCACGGCGATGCCGAAGCGGTCGTGCACCGGCGCCACGTTGCAGACCGAGTCGAACTCGCCGAGCCGCAGCGGCAGCACCTCCAGCCGCCCGCCCGCGGGATGGTGCTCGGCGAGCAGCGCCAGCAGCGCGTCCTCGTGCGCCGACAGCCCGGTGTCGACCAGCAGCGACGTCCGGCCCTCGGTGAGCAGGTACTGGTTGACCGAGGCCCGGCCCGGCGTCCCCGCCGGGTAGGGCGCGAACCCGTCCGCCGGGACGTCGTGGTGCAGCCCGACCAGGCCGGGGGCGAGCCGGACGGCCGCCGAGCTCACCGGGCCGCCGCGGCGGGCACGGCCTCCCGCTGCTGCTCGAACGCGATGATCGCCTCCTCGCGCAGCAGCGACCACAGGTGCGCGACGAGCTCGCCGTAGCGGTCCGAGGAGACGATCGAGGAGTCCCGCGGCCGCGGCAGGTCGACCTCCAGGATCGACTTGATCGACGCCGGCCGGGCGGTCATCGCGACCACCCGGTCGGAGAGCTGGACGGCCTCGCCGAGGTTGTGCGTCACGAACACGACGGTCTGCTGCAGCTCCTCCTGCAGCCGCAGCAGCTCCTCCCCCAGCACCATCCGGGTCTGCTCGTCGAGCGCCGCGAACGGCTCGTCCATCAGCAGGATCTCCGGGCGCATCGCGAGCGCGCGGGCCAGCGCCACCCGCTGCCGCATCCCGCCGGAGAGCTGGGCGGGGAACCGGTCGGCGAAGCCGCGCAGCCCGATCAGGTCGAGCATCTCGCTCGCCCGGTCCGCGCGCTCGGCGGCCGGGACGCCCGCCATCCGCATCCCGAACTCGACGTTGGCCCGGGTGGTCAGCCAGGGGAACGTCGAGTCGTCCTGGAAGACCATGCCGATGCTGGGATGCGGCCCGTCGAGCGGGTCGCCGGAGACCGAGACCCGGCCCGCGTAGCCGCCGACCAGCCCGGCCACGATGTTGATCAGCGTGGACTTGCCGCAGCCGGACGGGCCGATCAGCGAGACGAACTCGCCGCGCGCCACGGTCAGGCTCACCGAGCCGAGCGCGGGCACCGGCCGCGCGGTGTCGCCGAAGCTCTTGCTGACGTCGTCGATCACGAGTGCCGGTGCGTCGGTGGTGTTCACAGCGAGATCTCCTGTTCGGAGCGGTGTCCGCCGCCGAGGCGCAGGGCCCGGCCGAGCCGGTCGAGCCCGACGGCGACGAGGACGGAGAAGAGGAAGACCAGCAGCAGCACCGCGTACATCTGCGGGATCTGGTACTGCGAGTAGTAGAAGATGACCCGGTACCCGACGCCGGCGTCGGCGGCCTTGCTCTCCGCCATCACGGTGCCGATGATCGCGGTGGCGATCCCGAGCCGGACCCCGGCGTACATGGTCGGCGCCATCGCGGGCACGTACACGTGCCGCATCCGCTGCCACCGGCCGGTCTGCAGCAGCCGGGCCGCGTTCAGCCAGACCGGCCGCACGTCGGAGACCGCGCCCAGGGTGTGCAGCACCACCGGGAAGAACGCGCCGAACGCGGCCATCGCGATCTTGGACTCGGTGCCGACCGACAGGAACAGCAGGAAGACCGGGTAGAGCACGATCTTCGGGACCGTCGACAGGTACACCAGCAGCGGCTCGACGGTCTCCCGGGCCAGCGGCCGGGTGCCGATCAGCAGGCCGGCGGCCAGGCCGACCACGATCCCGGCCGCCGATCCCCAGAAGAGCTGGAACAGGGTGATCCCGACGTCGCCGGCGAACTCGGCCGTCAGCACGTCGCCGAACGCCGCGAACAGCGTCCACAGGTGCGGGAAGAACTCGTCGGCGCCGGCGCCGGACAGCGCCAGCAGCTCCCACAGCACGACCACGGCCAGCACGGACAGCACGCGGATCCGGACCAGCGGGCTCATCGCTTCACCACCATCCGGGTCGCCCGGTTCAGCAGGAACAGGAAGGTCACCGACAGGATGATGATCAGCAGCAGGGCCGCGTACATGTCGGCGGCGCGCAGCCGCAGGTAGGCCAGCGACAGCTCGGCCCCGACGCCCCCGACGTTCGCGAGGTACTCCATCGCGATCACGGTGAGCATGGTCAGGGTCAGCCCGAGCCGCAGCCCGACCAGCACCGAGGGCAGCGCGGCCGGCAGCAGCACCCGCAGGAAGGTCTGCCCCGGGGTGAGCCGCATGATCTTCGCGACCTTGATGTAGGTGTCGTCCAGCCTGCGGAACGCCTGGTAGGTGGAGATGAGCACCGGGAACAGCCCGGCCGCGAAGCCCAGCACCGCCACCGCGACCGGGGTCCGCCCGAACATCACCAGCGACACCGGGTAGAGCAGCACGATCGGCGAGGACGCCAGCGCGTAGAGCAGCGGCTCGTAGGCGCGGCCGTAGAGCGGGCGGCGCCACAGCAGGTAGCCCAGCGTGGTGCCGACCGCGGCGGCCCCGACGAACGCGGTGCCGACCTCGGCCAGCGTGATGCCGAGCAGCACCAGGTAGGTGCCGGCGGTCAGCCCCTCCCACAGCGTGGGCAGCACCACCGACGGCGGCGCGACCTGCAGCGGGGTCACCCAGCGCAGCTCGACCGCGAGTTCCACCAGCAGCGCGGCGGCGACCACGATGCCGATCCGCATCGCGGGCACCCGCCACGCGAGCAGCCTGCGGCGGAGCGGGGACGGCCCGGGACCCGGTGGCGCGGACGGCGCGGGGGCCGTCGTCGTGGAGGTCACCGGTCAGCCCCGATCGGCGGTGCCGAAGACGGCGTCGACGGCGAGGTGCGGGGCGAGCTCCTCCTCCGACAGCGGTTCGCTGATGAACCCGAGCTCGTGCGCGACCCGCAGCGACACGTCCAGCCCCTCGAGGCGGCGCGGGTCCAGGTCGGCCGCCGGGTACACCTTCTGCGCCTCGGCGAGCACCTCGGGCGTCGCGTCGAGCTCGGAGACCTCCTTCCAGATCTCCAGGGTCCGCTGCGGGTCGGTCTCGGTGAAGGCGATCGCGTCGGCGTAGGCGCGGAAGAACGCCTGCAGGTCGGGCAACCGCTGCTCGACGAGCTCGGTGCGGGTGATGTTCACCCGGGAGGTGATGCCGGACAGCTCCTCGACGTCGTTGCCGGTGCCGATCTGGCGCAGCGTGCCGTCCTGCACCGAGTCCAGGAAGAACGGCGGCGTCGTCCAGCCGACGTCGACCTGGCCGGTGCGCACCGCGGTGAACACGTCGGACGGGTTGCCCAGCGCGGCCAGCTCGGGCGCCGGCCGGCCGGCGGCCTCCAGCTGCCGGCCCAGCTCGCGGCCGACCAGGTCGGTGGAGGAGCCGGGGCCGCTGGTGGAGACGGAGCGGCCACCGACGTCGTCGAGGGTCTGCAGCGGCGACCCGGCGGGCACGTAGTAGGCGATGTCGCCGTAGCCCTGGAACTCGGCGCTGACGATCGCGATGTCGGCGCCCTGCTGGATCGCGGAGTAGACCGCGGGCAGCGAGACGCCGACCGCGATGTCGCTGCTGCCCGACACCAGCGCCTGGATCGCGTCGCCGGAGCTGGACGGGTAGATCGGTTCGGGGGCGACGTTCGCCCCGGCGGCGGCGTAGAGGTTCTCGGCGCGGGCGACCGCGTCGGGTACCGCGACGTCGTAGACGACCTTGTGGCTCAGGGAGAGCCGGAGCGGGGCCCCGGCGTCGCCCGCGGCGCCGCCGGAGCAGGCGGCGAGCAGAGCGGTGGCCAGCACGCAGGCGACCGCCCAGCCGCCCCGCCGCAGCCGGTGGCCGGGTGGTGTGGGCCGACGGACCGCACTCGTCGTCGAGCGGATCGGTGTCATGGTTCTCCCTCTCGGACACGCTGTTCGGAACGGGTCGAGCCGGACCGGGGGATCAGGGCGAGGTGAAGACCACCCCGGCCCGCTCCGCCATCGCCGGCTGGATGAACTCGCGCACCACCTGCTGGTGCGCCGGATGGTCGCGGAAGGTCAGGTAGCCCTCGACGTCGTCGAACTCGATCAGCGAGGCGAAGTCGAAGTTGTCGACCCGGATGCCCAGGTCGGGCCCCATCCGCATGGAGCGGATGGTGTCGATGTGCTCGCGCAGGCCGAGCAGGCCGTCCATCACGGACTGCTTGGCCGCCTCGCTGGCGCCCTCGACCCAGCGGATGCAGATGACGTGGTTCAGCACCGCTCACGCCTCCCGGTCGGTGCGGACGTTGACGACCTTGGTCCGGGTGAAGCCGAGCAGCTCCTCCAGGCTCTCCTCCTGGCCGACGCCGGAGGCCTTCCAGCCGCCGAACGGCAGGCCCGGGAAGTGCCGGGCGGAGTCGTTGACCCAGACGTAGCCGGCCTCGAACCCGTCGGCGAAGCGCTGTGCCCGGCGCAGGTTCTCGGTCCAGACGCTCGCGGTCAGGCCGTACCGCACGTCGTTGGCGACCCGCAGGGCCTCGTCGTCGTCGTCGACGGTGATCACCGACAGGACCGGCCCGAAGATCTCCTCCTGGGCGATCCGCATCCCCGGGGTGACCCCGGTGAACACGGTCGGTTCGAGGAACGCGCCGTGCGGCAGGTGCGCCGGCCGGTCGCCGCCGGTCACCGGCACCGCACCCTCGGCCAGCCCGGCGTCCACGTAGGACCGGACCCGGTCCAGGTGCTCCCGGCTGACCAGCGCGCCCATCTGGGTGTCCTCGGCGATCGGCACGCCGACCCGGATCGCCCGCACCAGCTCCACCACCCGGGCGACCAGGTCGTCGGCGACCGAGCGGTGCACGACGAGCCGCGAGTTCGACCCGCACGACTCGCCCTGGCTGGCGGTGAAGTTCATCCCGGACACCGCACCCGCGGCGGCCGCGGCCAGGTCGGCGTCGTCCAGCACGACCATCGCGTTCTTCCCGCCGAGCTCCAGCGTCACGTGCTTGACCGCGGCGTCCGCGGACGCCCGCTGGATCGCCCGGCCGGTCCGCTCGCTGCCGATGAACGCGATCCGCGGGATGCCCGGATGCGCCGAGATCGCCGCCCCGGTCTCCGGCCCGGCACCCGGCACCACGGTCACCAGGCCGTCCGGGAGCACCCCGGCGGCGATCTCGGCCATCCGGATCGCGGACAGCGGCGCCTGCGGCGGCGGCTTGACGACGACCGCGTTGCCGGCCATCAGCGGCGCGCCGAGCTTGCCGGCGGCGAAGAACAGCGGATGGTTGAACGGGATGATCCGCCCGACCACGCCGTAGGGCTCGATCCGCGAGTAGTGCAGGCCGCGCCCGGTCGCCGGGTAGGTCCGGCCGGTGAGCAGCAGCGCCCAGTCGGCGAACATCTCCAGGTGGTCGGCGGCCCAGCGGGCGTCGCCGCGCATCGAGGCGATCGGGCTGCCACCGTCCAGCGCGTCGAGCAGGGCGAGCTCCTCGCCGTGCTCGCGCAGCGCGGCGGCGAGCTCGCGGACCGCGGCGGCCCGGCCCTGCGGCGAGTACCGCCGCCAGACCTCGAAGCCGCGCTCCCCCGCGCGCACCGCGGCGTCCACGTCGGCGGCGCCGCCGTCGGCGACCTGTGCCAGCGGCCGGTCGGTGGCCGGATCGACGGTGCCGAAGGTCCGCCCGTCGGCGGCCGGGCGGGAGGTGCCGTCGACGACGACGCCCCACTCGCGGGCGGCCAGCGCGTCGATCTCGGCGCGGCGGGCCGCGTAGGCACTCTGGTAGGGCGTCGACTCGGTGGTCGCTGCCGTGGCTGACATCGGGTGCGGCTCCTTCGGGCTGGTGGGGGACGGTCGGGTGCTCACGCGGTGAGCGCGGCGCGCTGCGCGGGATCGACGGGAACCTGGTGCTCGAGCAGCACCTCGCGGCGCTCCCGGGCCGAGGTCGCCACCGCGCGGCACACCTCGACGGTCGCGGCGCCCCAGGCCGCGTCGTGCACCGGCGGCTCGCCGAGCACCACGGCCCGGTACAGGTCGTCGAGCACCGGGCTCTTGTCCGGGAACGGGCCGTCGCACGGGATCGGGATCGTCCGGGCGCCCCGGTCGTCGTAGACCACGACACCGTCCGGCCCGGCCCGCAGGTCGCCGCCCTCGCAGCTGACCAGCAGCACCCCGAAGTGCGGCTGGTGCAGCCCGGAGCGGTCGGCGGGCGGCTGCGGCAGGCCGCGGTAGCCGCGGGCGGCCTTGAGGCCGAGCTCGGCGTCCGGGCCGCCGGCGGCCCGCAGCGCGCGCCGCGCGGCGCCGTGCTCCGGGGTGCGGTCCCGGCCGTTCTCGTCGATCCAGCCGTGCCACTCGTCGGTGTCGAACCGGTCGTAGCCGCTGTAGACCAGGCTGGCCGCGGCGCCGTCGTCGAACTGCAGGAAGGTGGAGTGGCCGCCCTCGGTGGGGCGTTGCGGATCGAGCACGAAGGTCGCCGAGCGGACCGAGCGGACCAGGCCGCCGCCGAGCAGCCGGACCAGGTCGACCTGGTGCGGGACCTGGTTGAACAGGATCCCGCCGCCGCGCGCGGTGTCGAGCTCCTCGGGGCGGCGCGGCCGGTACAGGAAGCTGCCGTAGTACCAGCTGTTGATCATCGCGACCCGGCCGAGCCGGCCGGAGGCGATGATCTCGCGGATCGCCCGCACCGGCCGGTCGTAGGCGTGCGTGTGCCCGACGACCACCTGCGCGCCGCTCGCCCGGCTCGCCTCGTGCACCGCCAGGCAGTCCTCGACGGTGAGCGCGAGCGGCTTCTCGACGAGCACGTGCGTGCCCAGGCGCAGCGCGGCGATCGCCTGCCCGGCGTGCAGCGCGTGCGGGGTGGCGAGGTAGACCGCGTCCACCCCGGGATCGGCGGCCAGGTCCTCGGCCCGGTCGTGGGCGGGTACGCCCAGGTCGGCGGCGAACCGGTCGCGACCGGTCGGATCGACGTCGGCGACACCGGCGATCCGCACCCGCGGATCGGCGAGCAGGCTGGGCAGCATCGACATCGTCGCGCCGCCGAGGCCGACGATCCCGAGCCGCAGCGGGCGGCTCACAGCGCCCTCGTCCCGGCCAGGTCGAGCGTGGACGGCGCGAACAGCTCGCGCGGCCGCAGCCTGCGCTCGCACAGCCCCTGCTCGACGAGGTACCCGCACAGCGCGTCGAGCACCGGCTCGTTGGGTTCCAGCCCGTAGGGCCAGAAGTCGGCGCCCATCACCTCGACGGTGCGGGCGAGCTCGGCGCCGACCCAGGGCAGCGAGACCGGTAGCGGCTCGTACTCGGCGAGCCGGTCGAGCGCGTTGCGGCGGGCCCGGTCGAACGCCTCGTAGAGGCTCGCCGCGACCCAGGGCTGCGCCTCGTGCAGCGCGCGGTCGAGCACCACCGTGTGCATGATCGGGAACAGCCCGGTGCGCCGGTGGTAGTCGGTCTCGGCGGCTCGGTGGTCGGCGAACAGCCTGCGCACCCGCGGCGATCCGGCGGTGAACGACGGCGGCGCCTGCGGGGCGACGATCGCGTCGATCTCGCCGGCCAGCAGCAGCTCGTCGAGCGAGCGCCGGTCCTCGTGCACGACCTTCACGCCGCGCACCTCGACCTGCTCCAGCGCGGGCCGGCCGGGATCGCGCAGGCCGCCGGTGACCCACTCGACGTCGGACGGGCGGACGCCGTGGTCGTGTTGCAGCATGCCGCGCACCCAGACCGCGGCGGTCATCTGGTACTCGGGGACGCCGATCCGGCGCCCGGCCAGATCGGCCGGTCCGTCGATGCCGGCGTCGGTGCGCAGGTAGACGGCGCTGTGCCGGAAGGTGCGCGACGGGAACGCCGGGATCGCGACGAACCGGGCGCGGTCCAGGGCGACCGAGGTGGCGTAGGTGGACAGCGACATCTCCCCGGCCGGGAACTCGCCGCGCAGCAGCCGCCGGAAGCCCTCGCGCGGCGACATCGGCAGGTAGTGCAGGTCGATCCCGGCCGGCCGCACGGCGCCGGTCCACAGGTCGAGTACCCGGTCCGAGAGGTGCCCGGCGCAGGCCAGCGTCAGGCCGCGGCGCTCACCCACCGGACGCCCCGCCGGCCGCGGCGGCCGCCGCGGCCGGCGCGACCCGCTCGCGCAGCGCGCGCCAGCGGCGGCCGCACTCGCGGGAGGCGGCGGCGGCGCCGGCGTCGATCTCGTCGTAGGGCGGGCGGATCGGGCCGGGCCGGCAGTAGCCGGCCTCGGCGATGCGGACCTTCTCCACCTGGATGTTGTGCGAGGCGAAGAACTCCTGGTCGGCGAGCAGGTGCGCGATCGGCTCGCAGGCCCAGGCGATGTCGGCGGCGGCCCGCTCGATCGCCGCCGGATCGCCGGAGCCGATCGCGTCGAGCACGGCCTGCGCGGGCTCGGGGCCCATCGCGGCGGCGGTGGCCCAGCACCCGGTCGTCGTGTCCGGGGACATCGCGTGGAACTCGTGCACCTTCATCTCGTTGGGCAGGAACCGGATCCGGCCCGACGTCGCGTCGATCAGCTCGGGCAGGTCGGGCGCCCGCGAGACCTTCGCGGAGACCACCTGCGGCACGTCGCGGGCCAGCGCGGCCCAGAACTCGACCGGGAACGGGTACCGGAACGCGCGGGTGTTGGCGTAGACCATGATGTCCAGCCCGGGGGCGGCGGCCGCGGCGTCGGCGACGTAGCCCAGTGCCATGCCGGTGGTCAGCGGCTGCCACATCGGGAGGCCGAGCAGGGTGCCGGTGGCGCCCCGGTCGGCGACCAGCCGCAGCCGCCGGACCACCTCGTGGGTGCCGAGCGCGGTGACCCCGACGGTGGTCGGGACCCGGCCGGCGGCCGCGTCGACCACGCAGCCGACGACGGTGTCGTAGTCGTCCGGGCTCAGCGTGGCGCACTCGCCGGTGGTGCCGAGCGCGATGATCCCGGCGGCGCCGTCCCGGATCAGGGTGTCGACCAGGCGGGCGGTCTCCTCGGTGTCGACGGTGCCGGTGGCATCCCAGCGCTCGGCGCCGGGCAGGGCCGGGGTCGGGATGATGGCGTGCAGACCGGCGTAGCGGTCGGTGCCGCTCACGAGGTGCTCCCGGCGTCCGGGCCGCCGATGAACGCGGCCGGTGGCCGGCCCGCGATGCCCCACACGTCGCCCTTGTGCTCCGGGCCCCACTCGACGACCGGCACCTCGGCGGCCGGATCGAAGTCGTCGAACTTGTCGAGGTCGCCGTAGTACTCGACGAAGAAGCCGGCCGGATCGCGGTAGTAGGTGAACACGTTGCTGCCCGGCCCGTGCCGGCCCGGCCCCCAGACCGGGGTGACGCCGTGCTCGCGCAGCAGGCCCAGGCCGCGCATCACCTCGTCGACGGTGCCGACGTCGTAGGCCATGTGCTGCAGCCAGGGCCGCTCCGCGGGCACCAGGGCCAGGCTGTGGTGGTCGGCGTTGCAGCGCAGGAACCACATGCCGGTGGCGTTGCGGTCGGTCACCCGGAACCCGAGGATCCGGTAGAACGCGTCCATCGCCGCCTGGTCCGGCGTCCCGAGCACCACGTGCCCGAGCCGCAGCGGCGCCGGGCGGTCGCCCGCCGTGCGCGGGCCGGTGTCCCGCGGCCCGACGACCAGCTCCACCCGGTTGCCGTCCGGGTCCGGCACGGACACCGCCGCGGTCTGGCCCGGCCGCAGCTCGGCGGCGGGCACCGGCGTCGCGGCGTGGCCGGCCGCCGTCAGCCGCTCGGCGAGGCGGTCCAGCACCTCGGTCGAGGCCACCCCCAGCGCGAGATGGTCCAGGCCGGCCTCGGCCCCCGGCACCAGGACGAGATCGGCGTGCCGGGACTCCCGGCCCGCCAGGTGGTGCTCGCCGTCGGCCTCGGCGACCGGCGCCAGCCCCCAGGCGTCGGTGTAGAAGCCGAGCGCGGCGGCCAGGTCCGGTACGGCGAGTGCGATGTGGTCGAGACCGGTCACGGCGACCTGGGGGTCCCCCATCGTCTGCACCTCCACAGTTCTTCGGTCGGGGTGACGGCCCGGCGGCCCGATCCGTCGCCGCTTTTCTTACATCCGGAACCGAGTTCTGCGCAACAGTCCAACACCCGGATCCGCGGGTAAAGGTCCAACTTTTCGCCGCGTGCGGTACGGACCCGGCACTGCGAGTGACGCCGGTCACCCCCGGCCCGCTGAGCGGCGCGGGAGCCGGACCGACCTCGCCATCATTGCGCTCTAAAGAAAGGACTTCTACTGTCAAGACATCCCGAACGCGCCCGCGACCGGCGGGCGACCACGGACGAGAAGGAGGTGGCCGCATGGGCGCGGACGTGCGCTCGACGGACCGGCCGCGGGTCGACGTGCTGCTGGAGCGGATGGGCGAGGACCTCGACCGCGGCCTGGTCCCGGCCGAGGTGTTCAACGACGAGTCGGTCCACCAGCGCGAGCTGCGCCGGATCTTCGGCCGCTGCTGGATCTACATCGGACACGAGTCGGAGCTGCCCGATCCCGGCGACTACCACGTGCGCCGGATCGGCGAGGACCCGTTCGTCTTCGTCCGCGACGAGAACGGGACGATCCGGGTGCTGCTCAACAGCTGCCGGCACCGCGGCAGCGTGGTGTGCCGGGTGGACTCGGGCAACACCTCGCACTTCCGGTGCCCGTACCACGCGTGGACCTACAAGAACGACGGCACGCTGATCGGCGTCCCGGCCCGGCAGAACGGCTACCGCGCGCTCGACATGTCGCAGTGGGGCCTGCTGCCCGCCGCGCAGGTGGACTCCTTCCACGGGCTGGTGTTCGCCACCCTCGATCCGGCCGCCCCGCCGCTGCACGACTACCTCGGCAAGTTCCGCTGGTACCTGGAGATGAGCGTCGCGCTCACCGAGGGCGGGATGGAGGTGCTCGGCGAGCCGCACCGCTGGCTGATCGACGCGGACTGGAAGTCCGGCGCGGAGAACTTCACCGGCGACAGCTCGCACACCCAGATGACGCACCGCTCGCTGCTGGAGGTCGGCATCGCCGACCAGGCCGGCGCCGGCAAGACCGGCAAGGCGCACGGCCTGCACGTCAACGAGTGCGACGGCCACGCGATCAGCATGCGGGTGCTCGCGCCCGGCGAGGAGCGCTGGTTCGACTACCCGAAGGAGCTCCAGGTCCTGATCGAGGAGGGCGGGCTCAGCGAGCCGCAGCTCGACCTGGTGCGGCGCGGCGTGGTGCACGACGGCACGGTGTTCCCGAACCTGTCGTTCATCCAGTTCTCCGCGCGCGAGGACATCGAGCTGCCGCCGACGCCGTTCGTGAGCATCCGCACCTGGCAGCCGCGCGGGCCGGGCCGGATGGAGGTGTGGAGCTGGCTGCTCGCGCCGCGCGAGGCGTCGCCGGAGTTCAAGGAGCGGATGTACCGGGCCGGGATGGCCAGCTTCAGCCCGTCCGGCGCGTTCGAGCAGGACGACGCGATCGTCTGGAGCGGGGTGGCCCGCACCGGCGGCAGTGTCGCGGCCGAGCTGCAGGGCATCCGGTTCAACTACCAGATGGGCATGCCCGGCATGGGCGACGCCGAGCCGATCGAGGACTGGCCGGGGCCGGGGGTGGCGTGGCCGTCGAACTCCGGGGAGAGCGGTCTGCGGACCTTCCACCGGCGCTGGTACGAGCAGATGACCGCCGGCCCGGCGGACGGGGAGTGACCGGCGTGGACATGAACTCCATCGACGACGCCGCGCTCGCCGACTTCTACCACCGGGAGGCGGCGCACCTCGACGACAACGAGCTGCACGAGTGGCTGGCGCTGCTCACCGCCGACGTGCAGTACCGGATCCCGGTGCGCGCGGTGCGCGAGCGCGGGATCACCGCGCACGACTCCGACTTCACCGACCGGGCGAACTTCCTGTGGGAGAACATCGGCACGCTGCGCACCCGGGTGCGCAGGCTGGACTCCGAGTTCGCCTGGGCCGAGCGGCCGCCGACCCGCACCCGGCGGCTGGTCACCAACATCCGCCGCCGCGAGCCGGCGTCCGGCGACACCGGCTCGGAGACCGGCGCGCTCACCAACATCGCGGTCTTCTGCTACCACGGCGGCGATCCGGCGCCGGTGGTGCTCACCGGCAAGCGGATCGACACGCTCCGCCTGGTCGACGGCGAGCTGCGGCTCGCCGACCGGCTCGTCCGCCTGGACAGCACCGTCCTGGGCCTGCACGCATTGTCGATCTTCCTGTGAGCGGCGACGGCGAGCGGACGGTCGCCGTGGACTGGCGCGGCGGCGCCGAGATCGGCAACGAGTTCGCCTCGGTCCGGCTGCGCATCGTCGACACCCCGACCGGCGTCCGGCTGGAGGTCTACTCGCTCAAGCTCGGCGAGCGGATCCTGCTCGATCCGGTCGTGCTGGAGAGCCTGACCTGGCAGTCCCCCGATCTCTTCTCGACCTTCCTCGAACAACCGCTGGGGCCCGAGGAGCACTGACCGCCCGCACCGTACGGAGGAGACATGACCGAACCCGTCACCGAGACCGTGGCGCTGTCGTCGCGGGTACTGGGCGACGCCGGGCACGGCGACTACATCTGGGGCCACTCGTCGGCCCGCGACCCGGACGGCCGCGGGGTGTGGATCAAGCCCAGCGGCTACGGCCTGGAGGAAATCACCCCGGACATCGTGCAGCTGCTCGACTGGGACGGCGGCATCCTGCACGGCCCCGGCCGGCGGCACGTCGAGTACCCGATCCACACCGAGATCATGGCCGCCCGGCCGGACGTCGGCGGCGTCGTGCACACCCACTCGCCGCACGCCGTCGCACTGGCCGCGGCCGGGCAGGAGCTGCGCCCGGTCAGCCACGCCGCGAACTACTTCACCCCGCCGTCGGTGCCCCGGTTCACCGACACCGCGGACCTGATCGTCACCGCCGAGCTCGGCCGGTCGGTCGCCGCCACGATCGCCGACACCCAGGCGGTGTTCCTGGTCAACCACGGGATCGTCACCGTCGGGCCGGACCTGCCGACCGCGACGATCGCCGCCCTGCTGCTGGAGGACGCCGCCCGCCAGCAGCTGCTGACCGTCGGCTACGGCGGCCTGCCGACCTGGTCGCAGACCGAGGAGTCGCTGGCCAAGCGGGAGCGGATCTACCACCCGGCCGCGCTGGACCAGCTGTGGCAGTACCTGGTCCGGCGGCTGGACCGGCACGTCCCGGCCGCACCGGTCGGCTGAGCGGAACGCAGGACACCGAACCCGCCGGCGCACCGGCCTACGGTCGCCCGGCGTCGTCATCACAGGAGAACGGGAGCAGCCATGGGACGGGTCGAGGGCAAGGTCGCCTTCATCACCGGAGCGGCCCGCGGGCAGGGCCGCAGTCACGCGGTCCGGCTCGCCCAGGAGGGCGCGGACATCATCGCGACCGACACCACCACGACGATCGGGAGCGTGCCCTACCCGCTCTCGACCGCCGAGGATCTCGCCGAGACCGTCCGGCTGGTCGAGGCCACCGGGCGGCGGATCGTGGCCCGGGAGGCCGACGTCCGCGACCCGGCCGCGCTGCGCGCCGCGGTCGACGCCGGGATCGCCGAGTTCGGACGGCTGGACATCGTGGTCGCCAACGCCGGCATCGTCGGGTTCGGGCCCGCGCTGGAGATCGACGACGAGGCGTGGCAGGACATGGTGGACGTCAACCTCACCGGCAGCTGGCGGACGCTGAAGGCCGCGGTGCCGCACATCGTCGCCGGCGGCCGCGGCGGCGCCGTCGTGGTCACCAGCTCGACGCTGGCGATGCAGGCGTTCGAGCACACCGCGCACTACGCGGCCACCAAGGCCGGGCTGGTGATGCTGACGAAGGTGATGGCCAAGGAGCTGGCCGGGCACCGGATCCGGGTCAACACCGTCAACCCGACGACGGTCGCGACGCCGATGGTGCTCAACGACGCCGTCTACCGGCTGTTCCGGCCGGACCTCGACGCGCCGACCCGGGACGACTTCGAGGACGCCGCCAGGCAGCTCAACCGGCTGCCGGTGGCGGTGATCGACCCGGCGGACGTGACCGAGGTGGTGCTGCACCTGGTCGCCGACAGCGGCCGCTACATCACCGGGACGACCCAGCTGATCGACGCGGGGTCCGGGCTCTGACCGTCCGCACTACCCTCTCCGCTGTGAAGAAGAAGTCCTCCGCGACGGAGCCCGCGGCGGGACCCGCGGGCCCGTCGCGGGTCCCGCAGTACCCGATCGAGTCCGTCGACAACGCGCTCAAGGTCCTGCTGCTGCTGGGCGAGCGCTCGGAGCTGCGGCTCACCGACGTCAGCGAGTACCTCGGGGTGGCGTCGTCGACGGCGCACCGGGTGCTGGCGATGCTGCAGTACCGCGGCTTCGTCCGGCAGAACGAGCGCACCAAGCTCTACGGCCCGGGCACCGCGCTCACCGGCGTCGCCTTCGCGATCCTGCAGCGCTTCGACTTCCGGACCACGCTGCGCCCGTTCCTGGAACGGCTGCACACCGAGTTCGGCGAGACCGTGCACCTGGGCATGCTCGACGGCTCGATGGTCCGCTTCATCGACGCGATCGAGAGCCCGCGGGTGGTGCGGGTGACCTCCCGGCTCGGGATGTCGCTGCCGGCCAGCTCGACGTCGATGGGCAAGGCACTGCTCGCCCAGATGACGCCCGCCGAGCGGCTGTCCCTCTACCCGAACGGCGAGCTGGAGGGCCTCACCGAGCACAGCGTGCGGCTGCGCAGCGAGCTGGAGGCCCAGATCGAGACCGTCCGCAGGCGCGGGTACGCGATCAACCGGCAGGAGAGCGAGCTGGAGGTCGCGACCGTCGCGGTCGCGTTCCCGCCGCGGGTGGCGCCGGCCCGGCTCGCGGTGAACGTCGCGGCCCCGATCAACCGGATGTCGGTGGCCAAGCAGCGGATGATCGGCGCGACCGTGCGGGCGGTCGTCGACGAGGCCGCCGAGCTGCTCCCGGCGGCGCCCACCGACTGACCGCGCCGCCCGGGTCAGCCCGCTGCGCGGGTGCGCGGGCGGAGCGCGTGCACGGTCTCCCGCAGCGACGCCCCGGCCGCGATGCCCCGGCGCCCGACGATCGTGCTGCGCGGCCGGCCGACCGCGACCAGCCCGGTCAGCGGCCCGTCCGGGTCGCCGAACAGCGCGGTGAACCGGCCGGGCTCCGCGTCGTCGCGCAGCAGCACGGCGGGCAGGCCCTCGGCCCGCCCGGCGACCTGCACGGTGCGCCCGTACTGGTCGCTCCACACGTACTCGACCGGGCTGAGCGTGCGCGGATCGTCCGGGTGCACGATCGAGTGCGCCACCACGCCCGCCTGCTCGCCCGCGCTCGTCCAGTGCTCGAGCCGCAGGTGCTCCCCGCGCCGCGGGTGCCACCAGCGCGCCACGTCGCCGACCGCGTGCACGCCGGTCCCGCCGGCCACCCGGCCGGACGCGTCGCAGACCAGGCCGTCCCGGATCTCCAGGCCCGATCCGGCCAGCCAGCCGTCGTTCGGTTCGGCGCCGACCCCGACGACGACGGTGTCGGCGTCGAGCACCTCTCCGCCGGAGAGCCGCACGCGCAGCCCGCCGCGGTCGCCGTCGAGCTCCTCGACCCGGGAGCCGAACCGGGTCCGCACCCCGTTCGCCCGGTGCAGCTCGGCCAGCAGCGCGCCGACGCCGGGACCGACCACCCGCACCATCGGCGCGTCCAGCGGATCGACCAGGGTCACCTCCAGCCCGAGCCCGCGGGCGGTGGCCGCGACCTCGCAGCCGATCACCCCGGCGCCGACGACGACCAGCCGGCCGCCCCGTTCCAGGTCGGCCCGCAGCGCGACGGCGTCCGCCCGGGTGCGCAGCAGGTGCGCGCCGGGCGGGAGCCCCCACGGCGAGGGCCGGGCGCGGGTGCCGGTGGCGACGACGAGATCGTCGAACCCGAGCCGCTCGCCGCCGTCGAGCACGATCCCGGCGGCCGCCGGATCGAGCCGCTGTGCGGTCCGGCCGAGCAGCAGCGTGACGTCCAGCGCCGCCAGCTCGGCGGGGGTCGCGAGGTCCACCGCGGCCGGATCGCGGTCGCCGGAGAGCACGCCCTTGGACAGCGGCGGGCGGTCGTAGGGCGGCTCCGGTTCGTCGCCGACCAGGGTGATCCGGCCGGCGTACCCGGCCGCCCGCAGCGCCTGCACGGTCCGCAGGCCGCCGAGCGACGCCCCCACGACGACGGTGTGCCGGGTCATTCCTCCACCACCAGCGCGGCCACCGGGCAGGTGCGGGCGGCGGCCTCGATCCGCGGCCGCTCGGCGTCCGGGAACTGCGCGCGGAGCAGGATCACGGTCCCGGAGTCGTCGACGTCGAAGACGTCGTCGGCGGCCAGCACGCAGTTCGCGTAGCCCTGGCAGGTGTCGAGGTCCGCACGGACGACGGGCACTGTCCCTCCTCGGGAATCGGGTTCGTTCAGCGGAGCGGCAGCGAGGCGCTCGCCGCCCAGCCCGGCATCAGCCGGTTCGGCTCGACGTTCTTGTCGAGGACCTTGCGGGCCACCTCGGCACCGGCCACCGGGAGCCCGTCCGGTTCGATCAGGCCGGCCTGCACGAGCACCGACGCCTGGTCGAAGTAGATGTGCTCGTTGTAGATCCTGTCGCCGCGGAAGGAGACGATCGCGACCATCGCGACCTCCATCGGACGGCCGGTGGGCGCGATCCCGGGCAGCAGGTAGGGGATCTCCCGGTCGTGGGTGAAGCGCAGCACCAGCTCCTGCACGATCCGGTTCACCCCGACCGTGCGGGACACCGGGATCATCGTGGTGTCGTCGGGGTGCACGTCGACGAAGTGGTACTTGTAGAAGCGCAGCAGCATGTCGTGCCCGACGCCGCCCATCACGGTGGGCGCGATGTTGACGTAGGGATCGTCGACCATCGTGTCCAGCACCGCGGCGGCGTCCTTGGTGACGAACTCGTGGTACATGTGCAGGTCCCACACGGCCTCGAGGTCGTAGTGCGGCCCGAGGGTGCCGCGGACGACGGCCAGCGTGCGGGTGAAGGCGAGCTCGGTGGCCGCCGCGTCGAAGTAGGGCCGGGTGTCGTTCGCGAACGCGTGGTCGGCGCCCTGGTAGACGTGCAGCGACAGGTTCTCGTGCCGGTCGACGACCGCCCGGACGGCGTCCACCTCGTGCCCGCAGTGGCTGTCCTCGCTGCCGTAGTGCAGCGCCAGCGGGACGGACACCTTCTCCAGCTCGTCGAGGTGGCCGTCGATGCCGACGCCGTAGTAGCCGACCGCGCAGTCCACCCCGGTCCGGGCGGCGGCGAGCACGGCCAGCCGGCCGCCGAGGCAGTAGCCGACGACGCCGACGCCGCCGGTGTGCTCGGGCCGGTCGCGCAGCGCGGCGACGGTGGCGCCGACGTCCTCGACCGCGCGGTCGATGTCGAACCGCTGGTAGAGCCCCATGGCGTGCTCGAAGTCGGCGTCGGTCAGCTCGACGCCGGGTTCGAGGCGCCAGTAGAGGTCGGGCACCGCGACCACGTAGCCCTCGGCCGCGTAGCGGTCCGCGTCGGCCCGCATGAACGCGGTGACCCCGAACGCCTCCTGCAGCAGCACCAGGCCGGGGCCGGAGCCGCTCTCGGGGGTCGCCAGGTAGGCGCGGAACACCCCGCCGTCCGCGGACGTGATCTCGACCTGTTCACCCACTGGAATCACTTCCTCTGTGCAGAACACAACTCTGTGATGCGCAGAGTCAAGCACCATCGCCGCGGCACCGTCAACGACGGGACGGTCAAGGTCGGACTTTTGTCACGGCCGGTCGGCGGATCGGGGCCGTTCGGCGGCACACGGCCCCGCCGTCCGACGGAAGGGCACCGGCCCGGTCCGGGACCGGGGGCCGGTCAGCGCACCGGGAAGATCGGGCCGCGCCGGGCCGGGGCCTGCGGCCGCGGTCCCATCGACTGGTAGAAGGCGTTGAGCCGGACCAGGTGCCGGCGCATCGCCTCGGCGGCGCCGTCCCCGTCGCCGGCCTCGACCAGGCCGAGGATCTCCTCGTGGTCGGCCTCGATCTCGCCCCAGATCTTGCGCCGCGACGGCGGGATCACGAACCGGGACCGGATGACGCCGAACACCGGCGCGGTGACCAGCTGCAGCAGCCGGTTCCCGGACGCCTCCAGCAGCTCGGTGTGGAACCGGCGGTGGTGCTGGTAGCGGACGTCGGCGTCCGGCGGCGCCGCCTCGACCGCCTCCCGCAGCGCGACGAGCTGCTCGTCGGTCCGGCGCTGCGCGGCCAGCCGCGCGGCCGGGACCTCCAGCAGCATCCGGGTGTCCAGCAGCTCGTCGAGGCTGATCGCGTCGGTGCCGCTGAGGATCCCGAGCCCGGTCTCCAGGTGGTCGCGCAGCACGCTCGGGTCGGTGCGGGTCACGAAGGTGCCACCGTGCGCCCCGCGCACCGAGTACAGCAGGTTCGCCGCGGTCAGGATCCGGATCGCCTCGCGCACCGTGCCGCGGCTGACCCCGAACGCCGACGCGACCTCGCCCTCGCTCGGCAACCGGTCCCCCGGCGTCAGGTCGCCCTCGACGATCAGCGCCCGGATCTGGTCGGCCACCTGCTCGTAGGCCGGCCGGATCCGGTGCACCGCGCGCAGCGACGCGGGCCCGCCGTCCGCACGATCCGCCATGACATCCTCCCGACCGGTCCCGGGTCGTCCACGATACGAGGTCCGACCTTCGACCGCCGCCGGTCGATATCTCTCTGCTGACCGAAGAGACATTCGTTCAGACGGAAATCCTACCCCGGCGCGTCCGCGGTCGCGGTCAGGCGGTGGTCGCCGCCCAGCTCGCCGGCAGGTTCAGCGCCCGGCTCGACGGCGAGCCCGGCCCGGCGGTGCGGACGACGGTCGCGGTGTCCGGGTCGCCGGGCAGAACCCGGCGTCGAGCGGGCCGATGGCCGATGCGCCGCGCCGCGCCGGGTGGCACCGGCCGGCGCTACGCCAGGCCGTGCTCGATCGCGTACCGGACCAGCGCCCCGCGGCCGGGCACGTCGAGCTTGCGCAGCAGCCGCTGCACGTGGTTCTCCACGGTCCGCGGCGAGAGCACCAGCCGGGCGGCGATCTGCCGCGCGGTGAGGCCCTCGACCACCAGCCGCAGCACCTCGGACTCGCGCGGGCTCAGCTCGGGCACCGGCCGGACCGGCGTCACCACCGACTCCAGCACGACCGCGGCCAGGCCCGGCGAGAACGCCGGCCGCCCGGCCAGCGCGGCCCGGGCGAGCGGGGCCAGCTCGGCCGGGTCGTCGGTGGTCGCGACGCCGGTGGCGCCCGCCCGGACGGCGTCGAGGACCAGCTCGTGGTCCGCCCCCGGCGCCGCGACGGCCAGCACCGGGACGGCCGGGACGCGCGCGGCGACCGCCTCGACCGCGGCCAGTCCCGGATCGCGGGCGCCGGCCAGGTCGACGATCACCAGGGCCGGCCGGAGCCGGACGACGGCGGCCGCCACCGCCTCCGCGGGGCCGGCCGCGGTGCGGCCCAGCACCGGCCATCCGCGGGGCACCGGCGGGTCGCCCACCAGCACGGAACCGGCCGGCCACGCGTCGGTGTCGTGCAGCACCCGTCGTTCCCCGTTCCACCCGATTCGGCCGGACGGCTCAGCTTGCCATGATCCGTTCGAGTGACGACGGGCCTCCCGGCATCCGGACGGCCGCTCCCGTCAGGCGGGAGCGAGGGCGCGCCTGCGGTAGCGCAGCACGCGCCGGGCGGCGCCCGCGGTGCCGCCGACGAGCAGCGCGAGCAGCAGCCCGGCGAGCATCGACAGCAGCGGATCGCCGTGCGTGAACGGGCCGACCAGAACCCCGATGCCGGTCATCCAGCTGCACCAGACCAGCGAGCTGGCCACCGTCGCCGGGACGAAGGCGCGCAGCGGCAGCCGGACCCGGCCGGCCGCCGTCACGCTCGCCAGCCGGCCGCCGGGCAGCAGCCGGGTCGCGACCAGCGCGACGATCGGGCGGCGGTGCAGGTGCCTGCGCACCCAGGCGCCGATGCCGGCGTCCCGCCGGACGCCGGCCACCACCCGGTTCGACGACCGGCCCGCGCCGTAGAGCAGCGCGTCGCCGACCAGCGACCCGACCAGTGCCGCACCGAACAGCGCGACGATCCGCCAGCGGTCGCCGTCGGCGAGCGCCGACGCCGTCGCGCTGAACAGCACCGGCTCGCTGGGCACCAGCGGCAGCGGCCCGTCGCAGACGACGGCCAGCGCGAGCAGCGGGAGCAGCCACGGGCTGTCCAGCAGGTACCCGATCAGCGTGGTCGGGTCGGTCACGGAGGATCTCCTGCCGGGGGCGACGGGCGGACCGGGCCGAGTCTGCCGGTCGCCGTGACCCGATCGTGACCCGGGTGCCCGGTCAGTCGGCCAGCCCCTGCTCGATCGCGTAGCGGACCAGCTGGCTGCGGTTGTGCAGCTGCAGCTTCCGCAGCGTGTTCTGCACGTGGCTCTCCACCGTGCGGTGCGACACGACCAGCTTCGCCGCGATCTGCTTGGCCGTCAGCCCCTTCGCGACCAGCCGCAGCACCTCGGTCTCCCGCTCGGTCAGCGCGGGCACCGCGGGCGAGCCGTCGGCCGGCCGCGGGGACTCCGCGAGCCGCCGGTACTCGCCGAGCACCAGACCGGCCAGGCCGGGCGTGAACACGGCGACACCGCGCGCGGTCCGCCGGATCGCCTCCAGCAGCTCGTCCACCCCGGCGGACTTCACCAGGTAGCCCAGCGCGCCCGCCTTCACCGCCTCCAGGACGTCGGCGTGCTCGCCGGACGCCGAGAGCACCAGCACCCGGCTGTCCGGGCTCTTCTGCGCGATCTCGGCGATCGCGTCGACCCCGGAGGTGGAGCCCAGGTTCAGGTCCATCAGCACCACGTCCGGCCGGACGGCGGTGGCGATCCGGACCGCGGCGGGCGCGTCCGGGGCGGTGGCGACCACGTCCAGCCCGCGTTCGGCGAGATCGCGGGCGACCCCCTCCCGCCAGATCGGATGGTCGTCGACGACCATCACCCGGATCGGTGTCTCCTCGCTCATGCGTCCCCCCTGTCCAGCCGGATGACCCATTCAGTACCGAGTTCCGGCCCGGTGTCCAGGGTCAGCGTGCCGCCGAGGTCCTCCACCCGGCCGCGGATCGAACGGGCGACGCCGAGCCTGCCCTGTGCCTGCGCCTGCGCGAGCCGGCCGTCCGGGATGCCGGGGCCGTCGTCGCGGACGCTGATCTCCAGCGCGCCGGGCAGCTCCTCCAGCAGCACCCAGGCGCGCGCGGCCGGGCCGGCGTGCACCGCGACGTTGGCCAGCGCGGCGCGCACCGCACCCTCCAGCTCGTCGACGACCGGCGCGTCCAGCTCCACCGGGCGGCCGGGCGCCGACACGGTGACCCGGTCCGAGGCGAGTATCCGCAGCGCCGCGGCGAGATCGCGGCGGCCGCGCGCGTCGGTGGTGCCGGGCCCGGTCAGCAGCGCCCGCAGCGCGGTCTCCTGCTCCCCGGCGAGCACGCCCAGCTCGGTCGCGCCGCCGCCCAGCTCGGCGCCGCGCCGCTGCACGTGCGCCAGCACCTGCAGGACGCCGTCGTGGATGGACCGGGTCAGCCGCTCGCGTTCGGCGGCGGCGGCGTGCTCGGCGGTGAGCCGGCGCAGCCGGGCCGCGGTGCGCTCCAGCACGTGCGTCGCGAACCCGACGGTCAGCCCGGCCAGCACCAGCAGCTGGATGTCGCCCAGCTCCAGCGAGCCGAACCGCTCCTTGGACAGCACCAGCGCCACCGAGATCACCGCGGCGGCGCCGATCCCGCCGCGGATCCGGAACGCGACGGCGCAGGCCAGCACCGCGCCGGAGGTCCAGATCGAGCCCATCCCGGGACCGCCGGAGTCGAGCAGCGACTCGCTGACGACCCACGGCGTGGTCGCCATCACCGCCACGCAGACGGCGAGATCGGCGAGCGCGAGCCGGCCGCGGTGGTCCGGCGCGCCGGGCAGCCCGCCGAGGTAGCCCCAGGAGGTGACGGCCGTCCACAGGGTCATCGCGACCAGCACGCCGACGGCCGCCGACGGCCGCTCGTAGCCGGTGCGCAGGTGGTAGGCGGTCACCCCGATCACGGTGACCAGGGTCAGCAGCCGGTAGGCGATGATGCCGCGCCAGAACGGTTCGAGCGGATGCTCCACGTCGACCAGGGTCGCGCCCTGGGCGCGCGAGCGGGCCCGTTCCGGCAGGCTGCTCATCGCGGTGCGGTGCCGGTGATCAGCGCGTTGTAGAACCAGCGGCGCGGCACCACCCGGGACAGCAGGTGCTCGTCCACCCAGGACAGCCGCTGCCAGCCGTGGTAGGCGAACATCGCCCAGTTCCAGCCCAGCTTCCCGGGCGGGACGGCGGCCTCGAAGGTGCGCACCGGCCAGCCGAGCATCGCCGCGCTGAACTCCTCGGTGCTCGCCCGGACGCCCTCGGCGCCGGCCCGCCGGGCGGTGCGCTCCAGGTCGTCCGGGTCGAAGGTGTGGATGTCGACGACCGACTCGAGTGCGGCCGCCCGGGACGACTCGTCCAGTTCGGCCTGCGGGCGGCGCCAGCCCTGCAGCGGCGGCAGCTTGGTGATGGTGGTGGTGGCCTTCCAGGTCCACTGGCCGAGGGTGCGGGCGTAGGCGTCGCCGACGGTGGTCGGCTCCCCGGCGAAGACGAACCGGCCGCCCGGCTCCAGCACCCGCAGCACCTCGCGCAGCGCGGCCTCGACGTCCGGGATGTGGTGCAGCACGGCGTGCCCGACGACCAGGTCGAAGCTGTCGTCCGGGAACGGGATGTGCTCGCCGTCGACGACCCGGCCCTCGACGTCGAGCCCGAGGTGCTCGGCGTTGCGGGTGGCCGCGCCGACCATGCCCGGCGACAGG
This sequence comes from Pseudonocardia kongjuensis, assembly GCF_039526905.1. NCBI lineage: Bacteria > Bacillati > Actinomycetota > Actinomycetes > Pseudonocardiales > Pseudonocardiaceae > Pseudonocardia > Pseudonocardia kongjuensis. Next base: position 33,593 of record NZ_BAAAJK010000062.1, read on the forward strand.
TCGGTGACGACGCCCCGCTCGGCGACCCCGGCCTGCATCAGGTTCAGCAGGAAGAACCCGGTGCCGCTGCCCAGCTCCAGGGCCCGCAGGTAGGGGCGGCCGTCCCACGGTGCGGCGGCCCGGAACCGGCCGACGGCGTAGTCGATGCAGCGTTCGTCGTAGCTGATCGACCACTTCTCGTCGTAGGTGCCCGCCTCCCAGTCGTGGTAGAGCACGTTGGCGAGTTTCGGGTCGTGCCAGGCCGCCTCGACCTGCTCGGCGGTGGCGTGCGGGGTGGGCGCCGGGTCCGAACTCATGAGTAGGAGTCTTGCAGAGCCGACCGGCCGAAACTGTCGGTGGGCTCGGTCATGGTGAGACCACGGGCACCATGACGGACCAGGTGAGCGAGCCGCCTCAGCTCGAGCGACCGGTCGACGGGTGGACGGTCGCCGATCTCGACCGTCGGCCGGATCGCTGGTGCGCTACGAGCTGACGGACCCAGCGCTGACCGAGTCCCCTTCCCCCTCGAGCCTGCACCAGGCGGTGTCCGGGCGGCTGTTCGCCCGCCTCGACGCAGCCTGCCCGGACGACCCGGCGGTCACCCAGGCCGTCGAGATCCGGTTCGGCCCCGAGCTGACCCGGATCCCGGACCTGCTGGTGGTCCGCTCCACCGAACCCGGCAGGCACTGGTTCTCCCCGGCCGAGGTCCTGCTCGCCGTCGAGATCGAGTCGCCCGGGTCGCTCGTCGAGGACCGGATCGTCACGCCGTCGATCTACTCCGCCCACGACATCCCGGCGTTCTGGCGGATCGAGCTCGATCCGATCCGGGCCCGCCGCCACACGATCGACCCCGGCGCCGCGGTCGGCACCATCGGCTATCGGGAGCTCGGCGGCCCGGAGGACCGGCTCGTCGCCGACGAGCCGGTCCCGCTCGACGTCGCGCTGCGCGACCTGCTGCCCGGCTGGGCCCGCTGAGCCAGCGGCCTAGCGTCCGGTGAAGGTCGCCTTGCCCGGGCCGTTCTCCACGAAGCTCGCCATGCCGGCCTTCGCGTCCTCGGAGGCGAACACCCCGGCGAACAGCTCCGACTCGATGTCCAGGCCGGTCCGCAGGTCGGTGTCCAGGCCGTTGTCGACGGCCTTCTTCGCGGCCGCGTAGGCCAGCGCCGGGCCGTCCTTGAACTGCGCCGCCCAGGCGAGGGCCTTCGCGTAGACCTCGTCGGCCGGCACGACCTCGTCGACCAGGCCGATCGCCAGCGCCTCCTCGGCGCCGACCATCCGGCCGGTGTAGATCAGGTCCTTGGTGCGCGGGGCGCCGATCAGCCGGGCCGCCCGCTGGGTGCCGCCGCCGCCCGGGAAGATGCCGAGCAGGATCTCCGGGAAGCCGAGCTTGGCGTTCTCGCCGGCGATCCGGCGGTCCGCGCCGAGCACGACCTCCAGGCCGCCGCCGAGCGCGTAGCCGGTCACCGCGGCCACGGTCGGCTTCGGGATCGTCGAGATCGCGCCCAGCCCGGCCGAGAGCCGGCGGGCCTGCGGCGCCATGTCCGCATAGGACATCGACGCCATCTCCTTGACGTCGGCGCCGGCGGCGAAGGTCTTCTCCCCGCCGTAGACGACGACGGCCCGCAGGTCGGCGCGGGTCGAGGCCTCGTCGGCCACCTCCAGCAGCTCACCCTGGATCTGGCGGTTCAGGGCGTTCATCGGCGGGCGGTCGATCCGGATCGTCCCGACGCCGTCGTCCACGGACAGGCTCACGAATTCGGTCACAGCCCGGACCCTAATCCCCGCGCCGCGCCCGCGCCCCGTCCGCCGAGATGCGCCACAGCGCGAGAAGTCGATCTCCGCAGGACACTGCTGCGCATCTCGGCGGTGCGGGCGCGGCTCAGGTCCGGCGGTAGGCGGTGAACCGGCCGCCCGGGCGGCGTTCGACGGTCAGGTCCAGGCCGAAGGTCTCGCTGAGCGGCGCGTCGGCCATCACGTCGTCGAGCAGCCCGGCCGCCACCACCCGGCCCTCGCGCAGCAGCATCCCGTGCGTGTAGCCCGGCGGGATCTCCTCGACGTGGTGGGTGACCAGCACCGACGCCGGCGCGTACGGGTCCTCGGCGAGACCGGCGAGCCGGCCGACCAGGTCCTCGCGCCCGCCCAGGTCCAGACCGGCGGCGGGCTCGTCGAGCAGCAGCAGCTCCGGATCGGTCATCAGCGCGCGGGCGATCAGGGTGCGCTTGCGCTCGCCCTCGGACAGCGTCCCGTACAGCCGGTCGGCGAGGGCGCCCATCCCGAGCTGCTCGAGCAGCTGGGTCGCGCGGCCGGTGTCCTCGCTCTCGTAGTCCTCGTTCCAGCGGCCCAGCACGCCGTACCCGGCCGACACGACGACATCGGCCACCCGCTCGTCGCCGGGGATCCGGATGCCGAGGTTCGCCGAGGTCAGCCCGATCCGCGGGCGCAGCTCGAACACGTTGACCCGGCCCATCCGCTCGCCGAGCACCTGCACCCGGCCGGACGTCGGGTGCAGCTCGGCCGCCGCGAGCCGGAGCAGGGTGGTCTTGCCGGCGCCGTTCGGGCCCAGCACCACCCATCGTTCGTCGAGCTCGACCCGCCAGTCCACGGCGTCGAGCAGGGTGGCGGCGCCGCGACGGACGGTGGCGCCGTCCATCCCGATCACCAGGTCCTCGGAGTCGATACTCGTTCCGCTGCCGCTGCTCTCGGAATCGATGGGCGTCGTGCCGGGAATGCTCACCCGCCTATCCTGGCCGACCGTGCCTGTCTTCCCGCTCGGTGCCCACCCCGACGACCACGGAACCCGCTTCGCGGTCGCCTCGACCAGCGCGGAAATGGTGGAGGTCTGCCTGATCGACGGCCCCGCCGGGGACGAGGGCGGGCTCACCGAGCGGCGGGTCGAGCTGCGCGAGCACACCTTCGGCGTCTGGCACGGGCACGTGCCCGGGGTGCGGCCGGGCCAGCGGTACGGGTTCCGGGCGCACGGGCCGTACCGGCCGTTCGCCGGGCTGCGCAGCAACCCGCACAAGATCCTCGTCGATCCCTACGCCCGGCGGATCACCGGCGCGGTCACCGACGTCGTCGCCGCCCGCGGCTGGCACGGCGACCCGATGACCGGCGGCCCGAGCACCGTCGACTCGCTGGGCAGCGTCCCGCTCTCGGTGGTCGAGTCCACCGCGCCCGGCAGGCGCCCGCCCCGGCCGGACGTCCCCTGGTCGGACACCGTGATCTCGGAGATCCACGTCAAGGGCTGGACGCGGCTGCACCCGGAGGTCCCGGAGGCGCACCGCGGCACCTATCTCGGGCTCGCCCATCCGGCCGTGATCGCGCACCTGCAGCGCACCGGGATCACCGCCGTCGAGCTGCTGCCGGTGCAGGCCAACGCCCCCGAGCCGCCGCTGCTGGAGCGCGGCGCGAGCAACTACTGGGGTTACGCCACGCTCGGCTTCCTCGCCCCGCACCCCGGCTACGCCGCCGACCCGGGCAACGAGTGCGCCGAGTTCGCCTACCTGGTCGACACCCTGCACGCCGCCGGGATCGAGGTGATCCTGGACATCGTGCCCAACCACACCTGCGAGGGCGGGGTCGGCGGGACGACGCTGTCCTACCGCGGGCTGGACGCGCCGGCGTACTACTCGCTGGGCGGGTCCGGGCACGACGCCGACATCACCGGCACCGGCAACACCCTCGACGCCGGCTCCCCCACCGTGATCCGGCTGGTCTGCGACGCGATGCGGCACTGGGTGCACGCCTACGGCGTCGACGGCTTCCGGATCGACCTGGCGTCGGTGCTGGGCCGCCCGCGGTCCGGCCCGTTCTCCCCGGACTCCGCGCTGCTCACCGCGATCGCCCAGGACCCGACGCTGTCGGGCTGCAAGCTGATCGCCGAGCCGTGGGACGCCACCGGCGAGGGCTACCGGGTCGGCGGGTTCGGCGTCGCCTGGTCGGAGTGGAACGGCCGCTACCGCGACGCCGTCCGGGACTTCTGGCGCGGGCACGGCGGCGGGGTCGCCGAGCTCGCGTCCCGGCTGACCGGCAGCTCCGACATCTACCGGCTGTCCGGGCGCCGGCCGTGGGCCTCGGTCAACTTCGTGACCGCGCACGACGGCTTCACGCTGCGCGATCTCGTCTCCTACGAGCGCAAGCACAACGAGGGCAACGGCGAGCAGAACCGGGACGGCACCGACGACAACCGCTCGCAGAACTTCGGCGTCGAGGGCGAGACCGACGACGCCGGGATCCGGGCCGCCCGGCGGTCCACCGCGCGGGCCCTGATGGCGACCCTGCTGCTGTCCATCGGCACCCCGATGATCACCGGCGGGGACGAGCGCTGGCGCACCCAGGGCGGCAACAACAACGCCTACTGCCGCGACGACGAGACGTCCTGGGTGGACTGGACGGCGACCGACGAGACGGCCGCGATGGAGGCGTTCACCGCGAAGGTCACCGCGCTGCGCCGGGAGTCGCCGGTGCTGCACCGCGACCAGTTCTACGTCGACGGCGAGGTGCTCTGGTGGGACCCGTCGGGGCGGCCGATGGAACCGCACGACTGGCACGACGGCGGCCGGCTGACCCTCGTCGTGCTGCTCGCCGACTACTGGCTGCTGTGCCTGCACGCCGGCGACGAGCCGGTCGACTGCCTGCTCCCCACCGGGCACGGCTTCGATCCGGTGCTGGACTCCACCACCGAGGACGGCGAGCCCGCCGATCCGGCCCCGGTCGGCGCCGGCGCGACGATCGTGCTGCCGCCCCGGTCGGTCCGGTTGCTGCGCAGCCACTGAGCCGGATCCCGCCTGCGGCTCCGCCGAACGGCCGTGGTTCACTCGTCCGTGTGACGAGCGCGACGCGTGTCGAAGCGGGGGATCCACGATGAGCGGGGTATACAGCCGGTCGTTCCGGACGGTCGGTGTCGGGCTCGCCGCCGTCGCGGCACTGCTCGCGGGCGGGGCGGCCGTGTCCGCCGCGCCGCGGATCGACGCGCCGGAGCCGCCCGGCCCGGTCCGGGACCTGGTGCTCGCCCCGGTCGAGGGCGGCGGCGCCCGCGGCACCGGCTTCGAGGCGAGCTGGACCGAGCCGGCCGGGACCGGCGGCGGGATCCGCACCCACTACGTCGTCGAGGCGCACGACGCGACCGGCGCCCGGCTGCACTCCGCCGCCACCCGCGCCACCACCGCGGGCCCGGTCCGCGGCGACCGCTGCCTCGGCCCGCTGACCTTCTCGGTGCGCGCGGTCACCCAGGACCCGCACGGCGGCGCCCCGCTCACCGGCCCCACCGTGCTCGCCGAGTTCGGCAAGGCCGATCCCTGCCCGATCCACATGTCGCTCTCCGCCGAGCAGACCGGCCCGGGGGCGGTGCGGGTCGACGCGGCCCGGGAGCAGCCGGTCGATCCCTACGTCGCCGGTCCGTGCGAGCTGACGGTCGACGGCGCGCCCGCCTGGAGCGGCACCTGCGGCGGCGCCACCGGCTGGAGCACCACCCTCGACGGGCTCGCGCCCGGCACCCACGGGCTGGTGCTCACCACCGTCTCCCCGCGCGGCGAGCAGCACGTCGCGCGCACCTCCGCGACCGTCACCTGACCGCCCCGGCCGGTCGTGTTACGCCGGACCGTCCCGACGCGACGAGATCGTCACAGGACCGACGACGATGCGGGGGCGGCGATGGGGAGCACCGGGCACCGGCCGGTTCCGGGGCGTCGCCGCACCGGCGTCCGCGGCGTACGCTGCGCGCATGCCGCGCTACGAGTTCCGCTGCCGCGAGTGCAGCTCGACCTTCGAGGTGGACCGGCCGATGGCCGCCGCCTCCGATCCGGCGGCCTGCCCGACCGGGCACGCGGACACCGTGAAGCTGCTCTCCACCGTCTCGCTCGGTGGGCGTTCGGCCGGCGGCCGGGCCGCGCCGCCACCGGCGATGGCCCCGGCCGGCGGCGGGGGCTGCTGCGGCGGAGGGTGCTGCGGCGGCTGATCCCGCCGCCGCGGACCGGCCCGGTCCTGCCGCACCCCGGCCCGGCCGCCCCGCGAACCGGCCCGGTCCTGCCGCACCCCGGCCCGGCCGCCCCGCGGACCGACCCGGCCGCCCCGCGAACCGACCCGGCCGCCCCGCGCTCCGGCCCGCGGCCGCTACCGGCCCGGGCGGTCGCGCTGCTGCTGGGCGCCCTGCTGCTCACCGCCTGCTCCGGGCTCACCGAACGCACCCCGGAGACCCGCACGGCCACCGCCGCCGGTCCGGGGGCGCCCGCGCTCACCGGCGCCGGCGGCACGCCCGCGGCGACCGGACCGGGCACCACCGGCACCGCGGGAGCGGGCACCGCCGCGACACCGGCCGCGACCGACACCGCCGGGGCGGGCCGGTCGGCCGGAGCGGGCGGGTCGGGCGGGTCGGGCGGGTCGGGCGGGTCGGGCGGGTCGGGCGGGTCCGCCGGGGAGACCGGCGGGCCGCTGCTCGGCGTCCCGGGCCGGCCGAACACCCGCGGCCTCGGCGAGCCCCGGCCCGCGCTGATCGACCTCGGCGGGACCGGCGCGACCGGCGTCGTCCGGGACGTGTCCTGGCAGGACTGGGGCGGCCCGCACGCCACCGGCACCGGGACCGCCAGCTACGCCGCCCCGGGCGCGCCGCTGTCCGCGGCGACACCGCAGCCGACCACGCTGGTCGCCTCCGACCTGGGCGACTGCGGCGGGCGGACCGCCTACCGGGTGCTCACCTGGTACTTCCCGCAGTACGGCGAGGTACCCGGCGCCCGCCCGCCGCTGGACGTCTGCGGCCGCTGACCGGCACTCACCCGGCCAGCACGATCCGGCCCAGCTCCACCGACGACGCCAGCTGCGGGTGCTGCGGCAGCACCCGCACCGTGTAGCCGGTCAGCCCGGCGTGCGGCAGCGGCACCGCGACCTCCCAGCTGCCGTCGCCGCGGTGCTCCATCGCGACGGTGACCGGATCGGCCAGCTCGTCGGCGTCGTCGACCCGGCCGACGACGGCCTCGACCGTCACGTCGGACGGCTCCAGCCCGGCCAGGTCCACCCCGGCGCGCACCGTCATCGGCGACCCGACGACCGGGGTGTCCGGCAGCCCGGACGCGTCCACCCCGGTGACCCGGACGTGGTTCCACGCCTTGTTCAGCCGGGCCCGGTACTGGGCGATGTCGCGGGCCGCGGCGTAGTCGTCGGCCGCGGCGGCCGCCGCGGCCCGGCCGGCCGGGGCGTACCAGTCCTGCACGTACTCCCGCACCATCCGGGTCGCCTGCACCTTGGGCCGCAGGGTGGTCAGCGTGTGCCGCACCATCTCCACCCAGCGCGGCGGGACGCCGTCGACCCGGTCGTAGAAGGCGGGCCCGACCTGGGTGGCGATCAGCTCGTAGAGCGCGTTCGCCTCCAGGTCGTCGCGCCGGGTCGGGTCCTCGACGCCGTCGGCGGTGGGGATCGCCCAGCCGTTGCGGCCGTCGTAGAACTCGTCCCACCAGCCGTCCCGGATGGACAGGTTGAGCCCGCCGTTGAGCGCCGACTTCATGCCGGACGTGCCGCACGCCTCCAGCGGGCGCAGCGGGTTGTTCAGCCAGACGTCGCAGCCCCAGTACAGGTACCGGGCCATCGACATGTCGTAGTCGGGCAGGAACACGATCCGGTGCCGGACGCCGGCGTCGTCGGCGAACCGGACGATCTGCTGGATCAGCGCCTTGCCGCCGTCGTCGGCCGGGTGCGACTTGCCGGCGACGATCAGCTGCACCGGCCGGTGCGGGTCGAGCAGCAGGCCGCGCAGCCGCTCCGGGTCGCGCAGCATCAGGGTGAGCCGCTTGTAGGTGGGCACCCGGCGGGCGAAGCCGACGGTGAGCACGTCGCGGTCGAAGACGTGATCGGTCCAGCCCAGCTCCGGCTCGGACGCGCCGCGCTCCAGCCAGGCGGCGCGCACCCGCCTGCGGACCTCGTCGACCAGCCGGGAGCGCAGCGTGTTGCGCAGCGCCCACAGGTCGGCGTCGGAGACCTCGGCCGGGGCGGACTCGGGCCCGCCGAGCACCTCGGCGACCTGACCGGCCTCCCAGGTGTTGCCGTGCACGCCGTTGGTGACCGAGCCGATCGGCACCTCGTCGCGGTCGAAGCCGGCCCACAGCCCGCCGAACATCTCCCGGGAGACGATCCCGTGCAGCTTCGAGACGCCGTTGGCGCGCTGGGCCAGCCGCAGGCCCATGTGCGCCATGTTGAACATCCCGTGGTCGGCGCCCGCGGCGTCCTCCTCGGCGCCGAGCGCGAGCACCCGCTCGACCGGCAGGCCGGGCAGCAGCCGGTCGGTCAGGTAGTGCCGCACCAGGTCCAGGCCGAACCGGTCGATCCCGGCGGGGACCGGGGTGTGCGTGGTGAACACCGTCCCGGCGCGGACCGCGGCCAGCGCCTCGTCGAAGTCCAGCCCGGCGCCGGAGACCGTGGCCGGCGAGCTGGCGGCGGGCCCGGCGCCGTTCGACGCGACCGCCGAGCCGGTGCACAGCTCCCGGATCCGCTCCAGCCCGAGGAACCCGGCGTGCCCCTCGTTGGTGTGGAACACCTCGGGGGCCGGGTGCCCGGTGGTCCGGCAGAACGCGCGCACCGCGCGGACCCCGCCGACGCCGATCAGGATCTCCTGCTGGATGCGGTGGTTCTGGTCGCCGCCGTAGAGCCGGTCGGTGACCCCGCGCAGGTCCGGCTCGTTCCCCTCGATGTCGGTGTCCAGCAGCAGCAGCGGGACCCGGCCGACCTTCGCCAGCCAGATCCGGGCGCTGAGCACGCGGTCGCCGGGCACGGCGACCTCGACCAGCACCGGCGAGCCGTCGGCGGCGGTGAGCAGCTGCAGCGGCAGGCCCTGCGGGTCGATCGCCGGGTAGTGCTCCAGCTGCCAGCCGTCCAGCGACAGCGACTGCCGGAAGTAGCCCGAGCGGTACAGCAGCCCGACCGCGATCAGCGGGACGCCCAGGTCGGACGCCGCCTTGAGGTGGTCGCCGGCCAGCACGCCGAGGCCGCCGGAGTAGTTCGGCAGCACCTCGGAGACGCCGAACTCCATCGAGAAGTAGGCGATCGCGCCGGGCAGGCCCGCCGCGTCCTCCTCCTGGTACCAGCGCGGCTCGTCGAGGTAGCGCTGCAGGTCGGCGTCGAGCTCGGCGACCCGCTCGGTGACCGCGGTGTCCGCGGCGAGCTCGGTGAGCCGGGCGGTCGGGATCTCGCCGAGCAGCCGGACCGGGTCCTGGCCGCAGCCGTCCCAGGCACGCGGATCCAGCGAGGCGAACAGGTCCCGGGTGGGCGCGTGCCACGTCCACCGCAGGTTCGTGGCCAGCGTCTGCAGCGGCGCGAGCGGACCGGGGAGCTGGGCACGGACGGTGAAACGGCGGAGGGCTCTCACGGCGGCGAGGGTAGCCGGGACCACCGACACGCGTACGCGGCCCGCCCGGCCGGGGGGCCCGTGCACCGGTAGGGTTGGCTGACCGCGGGGGAGACCGGGTCCGTGCACGTCGGATCGGTTCCGTACCGCCGCGAACGCCGGCCGTCGGCGGGATGGCGGCGCCGGTGTGGCGAGCGCCGGACCGCGGCACGAGACTTCTACCGACGGTGACGACGAACCGCGGTGACGCGGAGCCTGGGGGTGCAGCCGATGACCGGTCGGCTCGGAATCGATGACGTGACGCCGTTCGTGGAGACCGGTGATCCGTCCAAGGCCGTCGTCGGCGAGGTCGTCCCGGTCCGGGCCACGGTGTGGCGCGAGGGGCACGACGCGGTCGCCGCGAACGTGGTCCTCACCCCGCTCGGCGCCGACGGTACCCCCGGCGAGCCGCGCTACGTCCGGATGCTGCCCGAGGGCTCGGGGACCGACCGGTTCGGCGCCTGGGTGGTGCCCGACGCCGAGGGCCGCTGGACGTTCCGGGTGGACGCCTGGAGCGACCCGTGGGCGACCTGGCGCTCGGCCGTCGAGAAGAAGATCGCCGCCGGGCAGTCGGCCGACGAGCTGGCCAACGACCTGGAGATCGGCGCCCGGCTGCTGTCCCGGGTGGGCCGGCGTCCGTCCGAGAAGGACAATCGCGATCTGCTGCTCGGCGCGGCGAACGCCCTGCGCGACACCGCGCTGCCGCTGCGGGCACGGGTCGCCCCGGCCCTGTTCGACGCCGTCGTCACGATCATGACCGAGCGGCCGGTCCGGGAGCTGATCACCCGCGGCCCGGAGCGCCAGATCCACGTCGACCGCAGGCGCGCCCTGTTCAGCTCCTGGTACGAGTTCTTCCCGCGCTCCACCGGTGGCCGGGACGAGACCGGCCGGCCGGTGCACGGCACGTTCGCGACGTCGTCGAAGGAGCTCGACCGGGTCGCCCGGATGGGCTTCGACGTCGTCTACCTCCCGCCGATCCATCCGGTCGGCACGGTGCACCGCAAGGGCCGCAACAACTCCGTGCACGCCGAGCCGGGCGACGTCGGCTCGCCGTGGGCGATCGGCTCCGCCGCGGGCGGGCACGACGCCATCGATCCGGAGCTGGGCGACTTCGACGACTTCGACGCGTTCGTCGCGAAGGCGGGCGAGCTCGGCCTGGAGGTCGCGCTGGACCTGGCGCTGCAGTGCGCGCCGGACCACCCGTGGGTCACCGAGCACCCGGAGTGGTTCACCGTCCGGCCGGACGGCACGATCGCCTACGCGGAGAACCCGCCGAAGCGCTACCAGGACATCTACCCGCTCAACTTCGACCGCGACCCGGCCGGCATCTACGCCGAGTGCCTGCGCGTGGTCATGAAGTGGGTCGGGCACGGCGTCAAGATCTTCCGGGTGGACAACCCGCACACCAAGCCGCCGAACTTCTGGCACTGGCTGATCTGGGAGGTCAAGCGCCGGGACCCGGACGTGCTGTTCCTGGCCGAGGCGTTCACCCGCCCGGCCCGGCTGTTCGGCCTGGCCCGGCTCGGCTTCACCCAGTCCTACACGTACTTCACCTGGCGGACCGACGCCGAGGGACTGGCCGACTTCGCGACGATGCACGCCGAGCACGCCGACGAGTGCCGGCCGAACCTGTTCACCAACACCCCGGACATCCTGCACGAGTCGCTGCAGACCGGTGGCCCGGCGATGTTCGCGATCCGGGCGACGCTGGCCGCGACGATGTCGCCGACCTGGGGCGTCTACTCCGGCTTCGAGCTGTACGAGGGCACCCCGGTGAAGCCGGGCAGCGAGGAGTACCTGGACTCGGAGAAGTACGAGCTGCGGCCGCGCGACTTCGAGACCGCGCTCAACCAGGGCCGGTCGCTGGAGCCCTACCTCACCCGGCTGAACGAGATCCGCCGCGAGCACCCGTCGCTGCAGCAGCTGCGCGAGATCCACTTCCACGAGGTGGACAACGAGCAGCTGATCGCCTACTCGCGGCTGGACCCGGCGACCGGCGACCAGGTGCTCGTGGTCGTCACGCTGGACTCGTTCACCCCCCGGGAGGGCACCCTCAAGCTCGACATGCCGGCGCTGGGCCTGGACTACGCCGACGTCGTCGACGTGCACGACGAGGTGTCCGGCCAGACCTTCCGCTGGGGCGAGTACAACTTCGTCCGCCTGGTGCCGACCGAGCACGTCGCGCACATCCTGCGCCTGCCGGCGCGCACCCCGCTGGTCTGACCCGCGCTGATCACGGATCGGGAACCGGGACGTCCGCCGGGCGGGCGTTCCGGTTCCGGATCGGTGATCACACGTCGGACGGATCCAGGACGGTGATGTCGCGGAACCGGCGGAAGTCCCGGTCGGACGTCCATATGGTCGCGACGCCGTGCTCCCGCATCAGGGCCGCGATGTGGGCGTCGGGCACCAGGTTCCCCCGGACGACGTCTCCGGCGACCGTGTCCCGGAAGGCGCTCCAGAAGCCGTCCCCCTCGCCCGGTGTCCGGATGTGCGGCCGCGACACCAGGTCCTCCAGGTTCGCCAGGGCGGTGGCCGGGTCGAGCGGCCGGGTGAAGATCCGCGGGTGCGTCGCGATCCGCAGGTAGGCCATGGCGACCGGCCAGAAGGCGTGCACCAGTCCGGGCCCCACCGCCAGCCGGTCGAGCAGGTTCCGGTTGGCCTCGTGCCGGGGGCTGTCCGTGTCCGAGGCACAGAGGAGGACGTTCGCGTCGATGCGTCGATGCTCGGCGTACGGGTCCGGGCGGTCAGGCCCCGTCCTCGACCGGCGGCGCCTCCAGCACCACCGCGGTCGCCCGGAACGGCGTCATGTCCACCCGGAACCCGTTCAGGTCGTCCACCGTCCCGACGGTCTCCCCGGAGAACAGGTCGACCACCTGCGATCCCGGCTCGAAGTGGTCGGACCGCACCGCGGCGTCGACGTGCTCGTCGGCGAAGTTCAGCACGGTCGCCTGGGTGCGGCCGTCGTCGAGCGCGTGCACCATCACCAGCAGCCCGCGGTGCGCGACGTCGGGCACGTCGATCTGCCGCGCCGTCGCCACCCCGCTGTGCTTGCGGACGGCCAGGATCGCCTGCATCTGCCGGGCGAAGCTGGTCTCGTCGGTGAGCTGGTCGGGCAGCGGGCCGTAGAGGCTGCGCCCGCGGGGCATCCCGGCCGAGGACCGGTCGGCGCCCGGCGAGTGGCCCATCAGGTCGTGCGCCGGGCGGGAGATCCACCGGGTGTCGCCGGAGGCCAGCAGGTCCGACACCTGCTCGGGGGGCAGTGTCAGCATGCCGAGCAGGTCCCAGCCGGACAGCGCGAACACGCCGGGCTGGAACGCGTTGAACATGACCAGCAGCAGGTGCACCCGGCGGATCCGGTCGACGTCGTCCGGGGTGATGTCGTCGAGCGCGGTGATCCCGAGCGACGCGGCGATCACGGTCGCGGTGGTGCAGGCGATCCCGTTCGTCGTGAAGATCAGGTTGTACGGGACGTCCGGGCCGGCCAGGTGGTCGCACAGGTCGCGCCGGATGGTGTCGGCGAGCTCGCCGCCGGTGATCTCCTCGCCGCGGAAGGCGAACAGCTCGGTGGCGTGCCCGGCCGTCCAGTGCACCAGCTCGTAGGTCAGCTCGTCGTGGTTCTGCAGGGCGTGCACCAGCGACGCCGGATCGACGCCCAGGTCGAGAGCGGTGCGCAGGGTGAGCCGCAGGAACTCGGTGTCCGAGGTCGCCAGCGCGTGGTGGTAGGCGGGCCGGTTGATGAAGTCGTAGGACAGGTCGGCGCCGGCCTCGGAGGTGACCTTGATGTCGTCGACGGTCAGGTTCAGCTCCTGGAAGGTGAACCCGCCGACCTTGCGCACCATGCTCGCGATCAGGTGGTTCGCCGCCTCGGACAGCGGATGCCCCTCGGACCAGCCGGGCATCCCGCCGGCCGACTTCTCGACGCCGAGGAAGCCGTTGGCGTCCAGGCGCAGCGCACCGGAGCCGAGATCGGCCAGCGAGTGCAGGGCGTCGCCCATCACCATCCGCATCCCGGCGAAGGTCGGGTCCAGCCAGTTCACCGACGGCTGGCCGTCCTTGAAGTAGTGCAGGTACACCCACCGCCGGACGACGCCGTCGACCCCGGTGACCTCGCCGGTCACCGACCAGTTGGTCTCCTTCACGCCCTCCCGGAAGAAGATCACCCGTTGCAGCCGCCCGACGATGTAGCCGGCCTTCTCCAGTGCCTCCTCGGTGGCGGCGTCGAGATTGACCGAGTCCCGGCCGGGCGGCACGTCGGGCAGCGTGCCCCAGTCCGCGGGCTCGATCTCCACCATGTGGTAGATCCCCGGGTAGTCGCCGTAGGCGAGCTCGGCGAGCCGGAAGTCGGGGCCCTTGCCGGTGTGCCCGGGCACGACGTCGTCGATGATCGTGCCGCCGTGCCAGGTGGCGGTGGCGCACATGCCGCGGAACTCGTCCTCGGTGCCGAACACCGGATCGATCTCGTTGGAGATCCGGTCGAAGTGCCCGTCGACGCTCGGGGTGGGCTGCCAGCCGGACAGTCCGCCCGCCCGCTTCACCGGCCCGGTGTGCACGCCCTCGATGCCGATCGTCTCGAACGCCTGCCACAGCTCCTCGTCGCCGAGCGCGCCGAGGAAGGACACGCCGGGCCGGGTGATCAGCGAGATCGGGTAGGCGGTGAACCAGACCGACGCGGTCTCCACGGCGTGCCGCGGGCCGGGGCTGGCGAACGGGTTCTGCCACATCGAGCCCTGCCCGGAGAACTGCCGGGCCAGCTCGTCGGCGTGCCCGAGCATCGACTGCGCGAGCAGCCAGGACACGTACACCGGGTTCTCGCCGGACGCGGGGCCGTCCTGGGCGACCGAGCGGCGGCGCACCGTCGACCGGACCCGGGCGCGGTGGCGCAGCGTCCGCGGGCGGGCCTCGTGGAAGTACTCGGCGAAGTTGACGTCCGGCGGCTGCGGGGCGGGTTCCTCGCCGGAGACCCCGGAGGTCGCAGTGTCCTCGGCCATCGGCTCTCGCTCGCTCACGCCGCCGGTCCTCCGGGTCGCTGTCGGGGCTCGTCGGTGCCGCGCGCACCCGGCCTCGCACGGCCGGGCACGGCGACCGCGGACCGGACGGTGCCGGAACGTGCCGGTCCGCCACGGGCCCACGGGGGCACCGGGATCAGTATGGGTTTCCGGGCACGGGGCTGCCCGGGAGAGGGGCTCGGTGACCGCCCGTGACGACGGGTGGTCCATCCGCGACGGACAGTACCAGTGGGTCGGGTGCACACCCGGCCCGGACCGCCGCCCACGGTTAGGGTTCGGCGGACGCGGAACGTGCCGGTACGCACGGTGCCGCAGCGAGACCACAGCCGGGCGTGCGCTCCGGCGGGAGGGGGACGACGCGTGGGCCCGACCGGAGCATCCGACCACCTCACGGCGCTCCCCGAGCTGCTCCGGGGCTGGCTGCCGGGGCGGCGCTGGTTCGCCGAGAAGGGCAGGCCGCTGCAGGCGGTCCGGATCGCCGCCCGGACCGCGCTGCCGGCACCGGCCGGGCTGCTCGGGCTCGACGTGCTGGTGCTCGCGGTCTCCTTCGCCGACGGGCCGGACCGGCACTACCAGCTGCACCTCGCCCGGCGCACCGGCGGCGGCCCCGCCGCGGCGGTGATCGGCGAGCTGGACGGCGTGCTGCTCTACGACGGGCTGCACGATCCGGCCGTCACCGGCTGGCTGCTCGACGCGATCGCCGCCGGCCGCACCGTGGACGGGCTCGCGTTCGTGCCCGAGCCCGGCGCCGCGCTGCCGACCGCCGAGACCGGCACCGTCGTCGACGCCGAGCAGTCCAACACCTCGGTCCGCTGGGGCGAGCGGTCCATCCTCAAGATCTACCGGCGGCTCTCCCCCGGCCTGAACCCCGATCTGGAGCTGCACCGCGCGCTGCGCTCGGCCGGGGTCGGCGCGGTCGCCGCGCTGCAGGGCGCGATCGAGGGCACCCTCGACGGCCTGCCCGCCACCTACGGCCTGCTGCAGGAGTTCGCCGCCGGATCGCAGGACGGCTGGGAGGGCGCCGTGCACGCCGTCCGGGACGGGCGGGACTTCACCGACGACGCCCGCGCGCTCGGCGGCGCGCTCGCCGACGTGCACCTGGCGCTGCGCGACGAGCTCGGCGCCGGCGAGGCCGATCCGGTCGCGATGGCCGGCTACTGGACGTCCCGGCTGGAGACGGTCGCCGCCCAGGTCCCGGTCCTCGCCCCGCAGGTGCCCGCGATCCGGGCCGTCTACGACGAGGTGGCCGCGCTCGGCGAGCCGGTCGCCGTCCAGCGGGTGCACGGCGACCTGCACCTCGGCCAGACCCTGCGCACCCCCGGCGGCGGCTGGCTGATCATCGACTTCGAGGGCGAGCCGGCGGCCACCCCGGCCGAGCGGCGGGCACCGGACGCCGCGGTGCGCGACGTCGTCGGGATGCTGTTCTCCTTCGAGTACGCGGCCTTCCACCACCTGCTCTCCAGCTCCGACACGCCCGGCGCAGGTCTCGGTTCGGACACTCCGGAGTCGCGTGCGGCACACGCCTGGTCGACCGCCAACCGGGACGCCTTCTGCGCCGGTTACGCCGCGCGCACGGGCACCGACCCGCGCGCGCAGACCGCGCTGCTGCGCGCGTTCGAGCTGGACAAGGCCGTCTACCAGGTGCTCTACGAGACGCGCAGCCGTCCGACCTGGCTGCCGATCCCGCTGACCGCGATCGCACGTACCACGTCCGGGCCGGGGGTGTAACCCGGTAGCCACCGGACCTTCGCGAACCCGTCTCCCGGGCAACGCCCGACGTCCCGGGCGGACGGTCGCGGGATCGTGGAATCCTCCGAAGAGGAGGAACACTGCGATGAGACGACGACGCCGGGCGACCCGATGATCCCGGGCGTGGACGACGTGCTGGGGCTGATGCTCGCGCCCGGGCCGGGCACGCTCGCCCTGACCCTCGCGGTGCTCGCCGTCGGCGTGTTCCTGGAGGGGCCGGTCGTCACCGTGGTGGCCGGCTCGCTCGCCGGTGCCGGGATCCTCGACTGGTGGACGGTGCTGCTGGTCGCCGTCGTCGCCGACGTCGTCGCCGACACCGCGCTCCACCTGCTCGGCCGGGCCGGCCGACGGCCCCGGGTGGCACCCGTCCTGGTGAAGCTGGGGCTGACCGGCGGACGCTGGGAGATGCTGCGGGAACGGGTGGGGGACAATCTCGGGCACGTGGTGCTGGGGGCGAAACTGGTCGACGTCGGAGCCATCCCCGCGTTCCTGGCCACCGGCCTGGCGGGGGTGTCCTACCGCCGGTTCCTGGCCTGGGTCGTCCCCGCCACCGTGGTCCGGGCAGCGCTGCTGGTCGGGATCGGCTGGGCGGTCGGCGGCCGGCTCGCCGCCGAGCTGGCGGACCGGCCGTGGATCCTGGTGGTGGCCGGGCTCGGCGTCGGCCTCGGGCTGGTGGCCGGGCGCGCACTGTGGGTGCGCGCCACGACCTCGCGGAAGGAGAACGTGTGCGCGTCCTGATCGGGGCCGACACCTGGGTCCCGGACGTCAACGGGGCCTCCTACGCCGCCCGCCGGCTGGCCGCCGGGCTGGCCGGGCGCGGGCACGACGTGCACGTCGTGGCACCCGCCCGCGGCCTGCGCAGCCGGCCCGCCCGGGAGGTGGGGCCGCTGACCGAGCACCGGATCCGCTCGTTCCCGGTGCCGAAACCGCCCGACTTCCGGCTCTGCGTCCCGCTCGCCCTGCGGCACACCGCCCGCAGGCTGCTGACCCGGGTCCGGCCGGACGTGGTGCACGTGCAGAGCCACATGATCCTCGGCCGGGCGCTGCTGGCCGCGGCGCAGGAGCTGGGCATCCCCACGGTGGCGACGACGCACATGATCCCGGAGAACATCCTGCCCGCGATCAGCTTCCTGTACCTGCCACCGGCGCAGCTGAAGAAGCTGTTCTGGCGGGACGCGGCGCGGGTGCTCGCCCGGGCCGGCCTGGTCACCGCCCCCACCCCGCTGGCCGCGGCGCTGGCCGAGCGCAACGGGGTGCCGGGGCCGGTGATGCCGGTGTCGAACGGCCTGGACCTGTCCCGGTTCCGGCCGGACACCGAGGGCCGCGGGACGGCGTTCCGGATCCGCCACGGCATCCCGGGGTCCGCCCCGGTCGCCGGGTTCGTCGGGCGGCTGGACCGGGAGAAGCACGTCGACGAGCTGGTCCGGGCGCTGCCGCTGGTCCGGGAGACGCTGCCGGAGGCGCGCCTGGTCGTCGTCGGTGACGGGGAGGAGCGGATGCGGCTGCACGCCGCGGCGCGCGCCGCCGGGGTCGGGCACGCCGTCGTCTTCACCGGGCGGATCACCGACGAGGAGATCCCGGACGTCTACGCCGCGCTGGACGTGTTCGTCAACGCGGGCACCGCGGAGCTGCAGAGCCTGGTCACGCTGGAGGCGATGGCGACCGGGAAGCCGGTCGTCGCGGTCGACGCCGGCGCGCTGCCGCACCTGGCGCGGCAGGGCGAGAACGGCTTCCGCTACCCGCACGGCGACGTGCCCGCGCTGGCCGAGCGGCTGGTCCGGGTGCTCGGCGACCCGGCCGCCGCCGCGTCGATGGGCGAGGCCAGCCTGCGGATCGCCGGCGAGCACGGGATGGACGCCACCCTCGACGCGTTCGAGGTGCTGTACCGCTCCCGGGCCGCCCCGATCGTCGGCCCGCGGCCGGTCCGCCGCACCGCCGACCGGCGCACCGGATCGCGGCGGTGACCGCCGCCCTCCGGGTGGGGGCGCCGCGCACCGGGCGCGCCGAGCGCACCGTCGACGGCGCCCGGACCGTCGTGCACACCGTCGGCGACCCGGCGGCGCCGCCGCTGCTGGCGCTGCACGGGCTGCGCGGCAGCCATCACGGGCTGGCACCGCTGGCGGCGCGGCTGCCCGGCCTCCGGGTCGTCGTACCGGACCTGCCCGGGTTCGGCGCGTCGCCGCCGTTCACCGACCGCGCGCACGACGTCGCCGGGTACGCCCGCTGGGCGGCCGCGCTGCTGCGCGATCTCGGGCCGGGCGCGGCGCTGCTCGGCCACTCGTTCGGCTCGGTCGTGGCGACCGCCACCGCCGCCACCGCGGCACCGCGCGCGCTGGTGCTCCTCAACCCGATCGCCGAGCCCGCCTCCGCGGCGGGCGGGGTGACCGGTGCCGGGACCCGGCTGACCGCGCTGCTGCACGAGGGCGCCGCCCGGCTGCGGCTCGACGGGGTGCTGCGGCACCGGCTGCTCGCCGACGCCGCGACGGCCACCATGGCCACCACCACCGATCCGCTGCTGCGGCACTGGATCGCCGACGAGCACCGGGCCCGGTTCGGCACCTTCGCCGACGTCCGGTCGCTGCTGGAGGCGTTCCGGGCGGCCGGCTCCGGCTCGGCGCGGTCCTGGGCGCCGCGGGTGACCGCCCCGGTGCTGCTGCTCGCCGGCGCCCGGGACCGGGTCGCGCCGGTCGCCGGGCAGCACGCGCTCGCCGCCGCGTTCCCGGACGCCCGGCTGGTCCTGCTGCCGCGCACCGGGCACCTGGTGCACTACGAGGCCCCGGCGTGGGCGGCCCGGGAGATCACCGGGTTCCTCGGCGGGCTCCCCGGATCGCCCCGGTGAGGATCCTCGTCGACTGCCGCTACATCCGGCCCGGCACGCCGGACGGGATCGGCCGCTACACCACCGGCCTGGTCCGGGCGCTGGACCGGCTGCACCCGGTCGAGCTGCTGGTGTCCGACCCGCGGCAGCGCGACGGGCTGCCGGACCGGCCGACGCACACCCTGCCCGCACCCACCGGGCCCGGCGAGCCGTTCGTCGCCCGGCGGGTGAACCGGCTGCTCGGCGGCGCGGGCGGTGCACCCGCCGATCCGGACACCGTGGTGTTCTCCCCGATGCAGACGATGGGCACGCTCGGGCGGCGCTACGCCGTCGTGCTGACCGTGCACGACCTCATCTACTACCGGCACCGGACGCCGCCGCCGTGGCTGGCCGCGCCGGTCCGCGCGCTGTGGCGCGGCTACCACCTGTCCTGGTGGCCGCAGCGGCTGCTGCTGGCCGGGGCCGACGCGGTCGCCGTGGTGTCCCGGGCGACCGGCGATCTGGTCGGCGCGCACCGGCTCACCCGGCGGCCGGTCGCCGTCGTCCCGGACGCCACCGACTTCCATCTCCCCGACGGCACGCCGCGGCGCACCCGGCCGGCGGGCAACCGGATCGTCTACGCCGGGTCGTTCATGCCGTACAAGAACGTGGCGACGCTGGCCCGGGCCGCGGCCCTGCTCGACGACCACGAGCTGCACCTGGTCTCGCCGGTCCCGCCCGGGGTGCGCGAGGAGCTGGTCCGGCTGGCCGCCCCGAACCGCCCGGTGTTCCACGACGGTGTCGACGACGCCGGCTACCGGGCGCTGCTGGACGGTGCGACGGCGCTGGTGTCCGCCTCCCGGGACGAGGGCTTCGGGCTGCCGGTGCTGGAGGCGATGGCCCGCGGCTGCCCGGTCGTCGTCTCCGACATCGCGGCCTTCCGGGAGGTCGCGGGCGACGCCGGGCTGTTCGCCGATCCGGACGATCCGGCCGGTTTCGCCGCCGCCGTCCGCTCGCTGGCCGGGTGCTGGCCGGAGCGCTCGGACGCGGTGCGGGAGCGCGCCCGGACCCAGACCTGGGACGCCGCCGCGGCCGCCCTGCTGGGTCTGCTGACGGACACCGTCACCCGTCGGCGTCACCCGGCCGGAGGGCCCCGCTGACGCCGTGCGCAGGCGGCCGCACTGCGATCGGGCAACGGTGGGTCCCCGCGGTCGGCGGCTCCTGCCGAAGGCCAGTACGGTTCCGCAGGTGACCTCCGAAGAGATGCGAGCGACGCGAGCGACCCCGGCGGCGCGGGCGACGGAGGAGACGCACGTGCCGGACCGGGCGACGATCGACCGGTTGCTGGGCGGGGCCCACCACGACCCGCACTCGGTGCTGGGCGCGCACCCGCACGCCGACGGCACCGTGATCCGGGTGCTGCAGCCGCACGCCACCTCGGTGGCCGTGCTGCCGAACGGTGAGCGCGAGCTGGCCCACGAGCTGGAGCGGGTGCACGACGCCGGGCTGTTCTCCGGGGTCGTCCCCGGTTCCGGCGGCGACTACCGGCTGCTCGTGCGGCACGGCGACGACCCGGCCGCCGAGCGGATCGTCGACGACCCGTACCGCTGGCTGCCCACGCTCGGCGAGATGGACCTGCACCTGATCGGCGAGGGACGCCACGAGCGGCTGTGGGACGTGCTCGGCGCGCACGTGCGCGAGTACGACACCGCGTCCGGCCCGGTGGCCGGCACCAGCTTCGCCGTCTGGGCACCGAACGCCGGCGGCGTGCGGGTGACCGGCGACTTCGACGGCTGGGCCGGCTGGACGCTGCCGATGCGGTCGCTGGGCGGCTCGGGCATCTGGGAGATCTTCCTGCCCGGCGTCGGGGTCGGTGCCCGCTACAAGTTCCGGGTGCTCGGCCCGGACGGGCGCTGGCGGGACAAGGCCGACCCGATGGCGTACGCGACCGAGATCCCGCCGCAGACCGCCTCCGTCGTCACCACCCCGGTGCACGAGTGGGGCGACCAGGAGTGGATGGCGGCGCGCGCGGACCGCAGGCCGCACCAGGAGCCGATGAGCGTCTACGAGCTGCACCTCGGCTCGTGGATCCCGGGCCTGGACTACCGGGAGATCGCCGAGCGGCTGGTCGCCTACCTGGACACCACCGGGTTCACCCACGTCGAGCTGCTGCCGGTGGCCGAGCACCCGTTCGGCGGGTCCTGGGGCTACCAGGTCACCTCGTACTACGCGCCGACCTCGCGGTTCGGCACCCCGGACGACTTCCGCTGGTTCGTCGACCGGCTGCACCGGGCCGGGTACGGCGTCATCGTCGACTGGGTGCCCGCGCACTTCCCGCGCGACGAGTGGGCGCTGGCCAAGTTCGACGGCACCGCCTGCTACGAGCACGCCGATCCGCGCCGCGGCGAGCAGCCGGACTGGGGCACCCTGGTGTTCGACTTCGGCCGCAACGAGGTGCGCAACTTCCTCGTCGCGAACGCGCTGTACTGGCTGGAGTCGTTCCACATCGACGGCCTGCGGGTGGACGCGGTCGCCTCGATGCTCTACCTGGACTACTCCCGGGCCGACGGCCAGTGGCTGCCGAACGTGCACGGCGGCCGGGAGAACCTGGACGCGGTGGCCTTCCTGCAGGAGATGAACGCCACCGTCTACCGGGAGCACCCCGGCGTCGTCACGATCGCCGAGGAGTCCACCGCCTGGCCCGGCGTCACCCGCCCCACCTACATGGGCGGCCTGGGCTTCGGCCTGAAGTGGAACATGGGCTGGATGCACGACACGCTCGACTACACCGGGCGTGACCCGATCCACCGCAGCTACCACCACAACCAGATGACGTTCTCGCTGATGTACGCGTTCAGCGAGAACTACGTGCTGCCGATCAGCCACGACGAGGTCGTGCACGGCAAGGGCTCGCTGTGGACCCGGATGCCCGGGGACGACTGGAAGAAGGCGGCCGGCGTCCGCGCCCTGCTCGCCTACATGTGGGCGCACCCGGGCAAGCAGCTGCTGTTCATGGGCGGCGAGTTCGGCCAGCCCCGGGAGTGGTCCGAGCAGCGCTCGCTGGACTGGCACCTGCAGGAGACCGATCCGCTGCACGGCGGCATCACCGCACTGGTCGGCGACCTGAACCGGGCCTACCGGGGGCACTCCGCGCTGTGGTCGCACGACACCACGCCGGAGGGCTTCTCCTGGATCGACGCCAACGACGCCACCGGCAACGTCTTCTCGTTCCTGCGGCACGGCGTCGACGCCGACGGCCGGCCCACCGTGCTGGCCTGCATCGCGAACTTCGCCGGCGCCCCGCGGCAGGACTACCGGGTCGGGCTGCCGTTCGCCGGGAACTGGACCGAGCTGGTGAACACCGACGCGTCCAGCTACGGCGGGTCCGGGGTGGGCAACCTGGGCCGGGTGCGGGCCGAGCAGCAGATGTGGCACGGCCAGCCGGCGTCGGCGGTCCTGCAGCTGCCGCCGTCGGGCGTGCTGTGGCTGGTGCCGGAGCAGACCGGCGGGCCGGTGACCTCGGCCCCGGCCGCGGTGTCCGGTTCGGTGCCGCCGCCGCTGCCGGCGGGTGAGGTGCCCGACGAGCCGGAGACCACCGACGTCGACGCCCCCGCGACCCCGGACGACGGCTACCGGGCCGCTGCGCCGGATCCGGTGCGGTCGGGGCCGTGGAACCGGGCCACCGGGGCCGGGGCGACCAACGGCGCCCACAGCGCCGCCGGCTCGCTCGGCACGCCCGGCACCGAGGGCTCTCCCGCTGCCGACAGTCCGCTCGCTGCCGACAGCCCGGACCTCTCCACGGGTGCGCCCGGCGACGGCCCCGTAGGCGGCTCCGACGATCCGCCCGGCACCGAAGGCACTGTCAGCTCCGACGACTCGCGCCGTGCCGAGGGCTCCGACAGCTCCGGCTCGGTGTCGGAGAGCGTGGCCCCGGCGCCCGGGACGATCGGGGCGCGCGCGGTCCGCAACGGGTCCTTCGTGACCGGGAGCTCCGGGACCGGCCGGTCGGACACCGGCACGTCGTCGGCCGACTGATCCCCTCCACCGGCGGCCCGGGCACCGGCACGATCCTCACCGGCGGCCCCGGGCACCGGCACGGTCCCCACCGGCAGCCCTCGCGCACCAGCGCAGTCCCCACCGGCAACCCCCGGGCACCGGCACGGTCCCTACCGGCAACCCCCCGGGCACCGGCACGGTTCTAGCGGCAGGCCGGGCACCGGCACGGCGCGCCGGGCGCGCCGCCCGCGGCCCGCTCGGCCGGGACCGCGGCGTCCGGTGCGCGGTGGTCGTCGGTACCTGCGTGCTGCGGCTGCGGGGCACGGGGCGCACCCGCGCGCGCCGGCGCTCCGGCCGCGTCGTCGTCGGGCCGCCAGGGGACCCAGGCCGTCGGCTCGGGGAGCCGATCGACGTCCACCCACACTCGGGCCACGTTCCTCCTTCCGGTGCCGTCCGTCCGCGCATCCGGCGGATCATTCGATCCGCCGGATGCCGACGTCCGGCCGCGCGTCCTCGCGCTTGGTAGCAAGGAGCTTTACAAGACCTCACCGTAAGGAGGGGTCGCCTCTTCCGCAGAACGGAACACAACGCCGTTTCACGGCGGATCGGATCGGTGAACGGTCCACCAGCGGTCCGGGCTCAGGCGCCCGGTCGCACCGGCTCCCCCGCGGCCCCGGGGCGACGGTCCGGTCGCGACACCGGCGCGCTCCCGGGCGGCACCGGGCCGGTCGCCGGCCGCAGCAGCGCCCACCAGGCCGCCAGCAGCACCGCGGTGTAGAGCGCGCGGCCCAGCGGGCTGAGCGGGAAGCCGTCGGCCCACAGGTCGCCCCAGGCGACCGGGATCACGGCCAGCGCGAACAGGGCCGCCACCACCCGTCGCCGGGTGTCCCCCGGCCGTCCGGACGCGGCCAGTGCGAGCAGACCGGGCCAGAGCAGCAGCAGGTAGTTGTGCCAGGAGATGGGCGCCGCGAGCAGGCCGGTGGCCAGCACCGCGAACGGGGCCGTCCCGCCGGGATCGGTGCCCGCGGCGAGCCCGGACCCGTACCGGGCGGTGCGCCGCGCGTAGTGCGCGAGGGTCCCGAGCAGCAGCGCCGCCCCCAGCACCGTCCCGACGGCGGCCGGGAGCCCCCAGCGCAGCGCCAGGCCGGGCAGCGAGGCGTTGTCCAGGGTCGGGCCGACCGGCTCGGCCAGCGCCATCGTCAGCCACTGCCACGCCGTCGACCAGCCGGCGACCGCCACGCCCACCAGGGTCGCGACCGCGGCCGCCCCGACGCCCGCGGCGAACGGCCGCCACCGCCGCTGGGCCGCCGCGAGCAGCAGCAACGGCGCCAGGGACGGCTTGAGCGCCACCGTGATCCTGTACAGCACCGCCGCGGCGACCGGATGCCCGCGGCGCTCGGCGATCCAGCCCGCGGTGATCCCGGCCAGCAGCAGCGGATAGATCTGGCCGAGCAGCAGCGTCCCGTGCAGCGGCGACGACGCCAGCACCGCGCCCAGCCCCAGCAGCGTCCAGCCGGGGCCGAGGCGCAGCTCCCGGCCGGCCGCGACGACCGAACCGGCCACGAGCAGCACCGAGCAGGCCGTCAGGATCCGGTAGCCGGTCAGCGCGTCGAGCGCCCCCAGCGGCGCCAGCAGGACGCTGAGCAGCGGCGGATTGAGGTTGTGCAGCCGGGCGCCGGTGTCGTAGATGACCGAGCTGCCCGGCCCGTACTCGACCAGCGCACGCGCCGAGTGCCAGAAGGTGTCGAAGTCGACGTGCATGCCCGCGACGTCCGGATGCGGGATCCACCGCAGCAGCGGCGGCGGTCCGAACGCGAGCAGCAGCGCCGCGGTCAGCAGCGCGACGGCGGTGACGGCCGGGGCGGCCCGGCGGACCAGCCGGTGCAGTCGGGTCACAGCGGGCCCCGTGTCAGGTCCGGGACGGACTCAGAACAGGGCCCTGCCCAGCGCGCGGCGTGCGGTGCTGACCCGCGGGTCGTCGGCCGGGAAGAGCTCGAACAGGCCGACCAGGTGGGCGCGGGCCCGGTCACGGTCCTCGCCACCGGTGCGGGACACCGTGTTCACCAGCCGGCCGAACGCGGCCTCGACGCGGTCCGCGGCCATCTCGGCGTCGGCCGCCGCGAGCTGCGCGTCGACGTCGTCCGGGTTCGCGTCGGCGCGCTCGATCGCGCTCGGGTCGGCCTGCTCGGCGCGGGCCAGGAACTTCACCTGGGCGAGCGCGGCCGCGGCCTGCTCGTTGGCCGGCTCGGCATCCAGGATGGCCTGGTAGGCCGCCTCGGCGGCGGCGTAGTCGCCCTGCTCGAGCGCGTCCTCGGCGGCGGTGAACCGGGGGTCCTCCGCCTCCTCCTGCTCCGCGGGCTCGCCGGTGGCCTCCGCCGCCCGGCGCTCGCCCTCGGCGATCGCGGGCATCCGCTCGCGCAGCGCGTCGAGCAGCGAGCGGACCCACTCGGCGGCCCGGTCGTCCGGGATCGCGCCGTTGACGGCGTCCACCGGCTGACCGCCGACCAGGACCACCAGCATCGGGACCTGCTGGACGCCGAACGCCTGCGCGACCCGGGGCTGCGTGTCGATGTCCACCCGGGCCAGGCGCCAGGCGCCGCCACCGGTGGACGCCAGCCGCTCGAGCTCGGCGGACAGCTGCTCCTCGCGCGGGTAGCGGCTGGCCCACAGCTCGACGACGACCGGGACCTGCAGCGACGGCTCCAGGACCTCGTTCTGGAAGCCCTGCTCGGTGGCCTCGACCACCCAGCCGCCACCGGCCGCGCCGGGCCCGCCGGGACCTGCTCCGGACGGTGTCGGCTTGTTGGCCGCGTCGGCGCGCGCCTTCAGGCCCGAGAGGTCGACCGCTCCGGCCATCGCGGAGGACATCGCCGCACGCTGGGCCGTCTGACGAGGATCTGGACGAGACACGCCGTCCATCCTGGCACGGACGCGTGTCGGCCGTGACACACCCCGCCGGTCCCCGCGGCGTACCGGTGCGGTCCCGGCCGGCGGTCCGCCCCGGCAGCCGCCGGCATCCCGCCCCGGCAGCCGCCGGCATCCCGCCCCGGTCGCCGCCGGCGTCCCGCCCCGGTCGCTGTCGTCGGCCCGCCCGGTCGCTGTCGTCGGCCCGCCCGGTCGCTGTCGGCGGCCCGCCGCCCCGGTGGCCGCCGGACCACGCAGCGGCAGCGGCCGCGCACGGACGGTTCACGATCACCGGACCGGCGGAGCATCACCGGCTCCGCTCGCTCGTTGAACCCCGTGCAGGGCCTCGACGGTGACCCTGCGTCACCGAGGGCCTGCGTCATCGGGATCGGCGGCGAGATCCGCGGCGCCGATCCGGTGCGCCCCCCGAGAAGACGAGCGAGAACGCCGGACCGATGCCGGCCGCGACGGAGGAATCCCAGAAGATGAGCAACGTTCAGACCGCTGCCAAGCCGACCCTCGCCTACGTGTCGCTGGCGCTGGGCGCCCTCGCCGTGATCGCCGGGTTCCTGGTGCCGCTGTTCGCCTGGATCCTGGGGGCCGCCGGTCTGGTCGTCGGCTTCCTGGCGTTCCGCCAGCCGGCCACCGCCAAGCTGGGCCAGATCGGCATGGTGGTCAGCTTCGTGGCGATCCTGATCGGCGTGTACCACTTCACCAGCCTCATCGCCTGACGAGCACGGCAGCACCACCGCGGCCGGCAGCGGTCGCGGCCGGTACGAACGGCCGGTGACGGGTCCCCGTCACCGGCCGTCGTCGTGTCCGGGGCGGGCACGGCGGCCGGGGATCAGCTCCGGGCCGGGAGCGCGGTCCCCACCGCGAGATCGGCGAGCAGCCCGGCGAGCGCGGCCGGCCGGGTGAGCATCGGGAAGTGGCCGCCGGGAAGCTCGACGAGCTCCGCACCGACCCGCGCCGCCTCCCGGCGGCCGCCCGCCGGATCGACCACGCGGTCGTCCGCACAGACCACCGACACCGTGCGGACCGCGGGCCACTCCTCGATCGGGCACGGCTCCCGCAGCAGGCTCCAGTCCTGCGGCCGCAGCCGGTCCGCCGCCTCGGCGACCAGCTGCTCGCCCGCCGCCCCGGTCCGTGCGGCGAGCTCGTCGGCGACACCCCGGTAGAGACCGGCCGCGACCGTCGACGCGTCCGGCCAGAAGGTGACCGGACCGTCGCCGCGGCGGATCCCGTCGTCGTAGCCGGGCACCATCAGGTCGCCCTCCGATCTCAACCGCTCCAGCTGCGGGCGGCCCGGCTCGGGGACCAGCGCGGCGACCAGCACCAGCGCCCGGACCCGGGCGGCGCCCAGCCGGGCCGCGGCCACGGTCGCCGCCAGCCCGCCCAGCGAGTGACCGACGAGCACCACCGGCTCCCCGGCGGGATCGGAGCCCGCCGCCGCATCCGGCCCACCGGCCGGGCCGGGCCGCGCGGCCGCGCCGGCGCCCGCCGCCGCGAGCACCGCGGCGACCTGGTCCTCGTACCCGCCGCTGTCGGCCGGCAGGTCCGGCGCGGACACCGGCACCCCGCTCCGCTCCAGCGCGGCGGTGACCGGCGCCCACGAGGAGCCGCGGTGCCAGGCCCCGTGCATGAGCACCACCCGCGCCGTCCCCGGCGGGGGCGCCCCGGCCGGATCCGGGCCGCCGGACCCGCCGCTCACGCCCCGGCCCGGGGCGTCGGGCCCGCCGCTCACGCCTCTTCCCCGCGCAGGTGCTGTTCGACCCGCTCCACCTTCGCCCGCAGCTGACCGGTGTGCCCGGGCCGGATGTCGGCCTTGAGCACCAGGCTGACCCGCGGCGACACGGCGGAGACCGCCTCGACGGCCCGCTTGACCACGGCCATCCCCTCGTCCCAGGTCTCCGACTCGATCGTGGTGAACATCGACGTGGTCTCGTTGGGCAGCCCGGACTCCCGGACCACCCGCACCGCCTCGGCGACCGCGGCGCTGACCCCGCCGTCCCCGGACTCGGAACCGGACGGTGCGATGCTGAACGCGAAGAGCATGCCGCCACAGTGCCACGCCGACACGGGATGCCACCGCGCATGATCGCCGGGTGGCCCGGGTCCACTTGCTAGCGTCTCGCCATGGCATCTCGCGGGTCGCTCCCCTTCGACCCGATCCAGCGCGCCGCCGACCTGTGGGAGGAGCGGATCGGCCCGTCCCGGACCATGGCCGCGGTCACCAGCGTCATGCGGGTGCAGCAGATCCTGCTCTCCGAGGTGGACGGTGCGCTCCGGCCGCTCGGGCTCACCTTCGCCCGCTACGAGGCACTGGTGCTGCTCGACTTCGCCCGGCGCGGAAGCCTGCCGATGCGGGTGATGGGTGAGCGGCTGCAGCTGCACCCGACCAGCGTCACCAACATCGTCGACCGGCTGCAGGGCGACGGCCTGGTCCGCAGGCTCCCGCACCCGACCGACCGCCGGGCGACGCTGGTCGAGCTGACCACCGAGGGCCGGGCCCGGCTGGCGAAGGCCACCGCCGCGGTGACCGCCATCGAGTTCGGCCTCGGCGGCCTCGACGACGCCGACCAGGACCGGCTCACCGCACTGCTGCGCACCGTCCGCCGCGCGGCAGGCGACTTCGACTGATCCCGGCCGCCGGCCGCTCATCCCCGGCCCCCGCGGCGCCGCCGCCGGGACGGCGGGGGCAGCCCGTGCCCGTACCCGGGCCAGCTCCGCATGCCCCGCCTGCGCCAGAGCGACGGCGACCGGAGCATCCGCCGCACCGTCGCCCATCCCGCGACCGCACCGGACGCACCGGCGAGCACCACGCAGGAGACGTAGTCGACCAGGTCCATGCCGCACACTCCCGATCCCCCGTGCCGACGCTCCTGCCGCAGGTGCCGGAGCACCACCCGCGCCGCGCGCCGCCG
Source organism: Pseudonocardia kongjuensis (assembly GCF_039526905.1). Lineage (NCBI taxonomy): Bacteria > Bacillati > Actinomycetota > Actinomycetes > Pseudonocardiales > Pseudonocardiaceae > Pseudonocardia > Pseudonocardia kongjuensis. The sequence continues at coordinate 62,318 of NZ_BAAAJK010000062.1, forward strand.
TTGACGCCCTGTTGCGGCAACGGCGTTGACGCTAGCGCGGCACCCCGACAGAATCGGGCCGGTGGACGTCGGGGACGCGATGGGCGGCGATCGGGAACGCGGCGGGCCCCCCTTCCTGCGCGCTGCTCGCCTGGACCGCGGCTGGTCGCAGGCCCACGCGGCCCGGGAGCTGGCCCGGCTCGCCGAGCGTGCCGGAGGCGGATCGGCCCGGCCGGGGAGCCTCAAGACCCAGCTGTCCCGCTGGGAGAACGGGCACGCGACCCCGGCCCCCGGCCAGCGGGCGCTGCTGGCCGAGCTCTACGGGAGCACCCCCGCCGGGCTCGGCCTGGAGCCCGCCGCCCCGGCCGGCCCCGGCGGGACGGCCGGGGCCGCTCGGACGGGTGGCGCGACGGGGCCGGGCGACCGGCTGCGCGCCGCACTGGACCGGGCCGCGGCGCTCGGCGACACCGAGCTCGGGCTGCTGCACGAGCAGCTGCGCACGATCGTCGCGCTGGATGCCCGGCTCGGCACCGCGGCGGCGCACGGCCCGCTCGCCGCGCTCGTCGAGCAGCTGCGCGACCTGCTGGAGCACTGCGTGCACCCGGATCGCGAGCGCGTGCTGGCCGAGCTGCTCGCGGGCGCCGCGCTGCTGGCGGGCGAGCAGGAACGCGACCGCGATGCACCGGACCGTGCCTGGATCGCCTACGGCCTCGCCGCCGGGGCCGCGCACCGGGCGGGCGACCGCGGCACCGCCGAGCGGGCGGCGCGGCGCCGCGAGCGCCTGCGCACCGAGCTCGACAGCGAGGACGGCGGGGATCGCGGGGATCCGGCGGACGGGCCGGAGGTGGAGCGGTACCCGGCGCCCCTCCCGGTCACCGTGGAGCTCGACGGTCACCCGGCAGGCGCGGCCGCCGGGGTCCCGCTGCGCGACCGGCTGGAGGAGGCCCTGCAGGAGGCGGTCGTCGCGCACCGGGCCGGGCGCGCCGGGGAGGCCACCGGCGCGGCCGCACG
>NZ_BAAAJK010000063.1:0-52919 GCF_039526905.1 Pseudonocardia kongjuensis
CGCCCCGGCGACCGGGGCGGCGGTCGCGGCGACCGGGGCGGCCCCGGCGCCCGGCGCCGCGGCTGCGGCCGGGCCCCCGGTGACGGCCTGGGTCCCGGCCGGGGTTCCGGTGGCGGCCGGGGTTCCGGTGGCTGCCGGGCTTCCGGCTCCGGCCGGGGCGGCTGATCCGGCCGCGGCGGCGTGCACGTCGTCGCGGGTGATCCGGCCGTGCGGGCCGGTCCCGGTCACCGCGCGCAGGTCGACGCCCAGTTCCCGGGCGAGCAGCCGGACCGGTGGGGGTGCCAGCGGCACGAGCGCCGCGACCGGGCCCGCAGCGCCGACCGCACTGCCGGTACCGATGCCGGTGCCGGTGCCGGGCGCACTGCCGGCGCCGGTGCCGACCGCACTGCTGGTACCGGTGCCGGTGCCGACCGGCTCGGCCGGGCCGGACTCATCGAACAGGCCGGCGGTGTCGGGGGCGGTGCCGTGGGCCCCGGGTGCGACCGCACCGCCCGGGCCCGCCCCGGGCACCTCGGCGCGGACGTCCGCCGCCTCACCGGGCCCCACCGCGGCGGCCGCGGCCACCCCGGCCGGGACGTCCGGCGGCGCGGACGCGGGCGACCCCGGCTCCCCGCCGGGCGCGGGCGAGCCCGGCGCACCGGCAGGCGCAGCGGAGGTCGCACCGGGAGCGCCGGAAACACCCGGCTCGCCGGCAGTACCGGGCTCGCCGGAAGCACCGGGCACGCCGGAAGCACCGGGCGCGCGCCGTGGCCGGCGGCGCACCGAACCCTGCCGCGGGCCGTACCCGACCAGCGTGGCGATCCGGCCGTCCTTGCCCGCCTCACCGATCTTCGCGCCGGCCTCCTCCTCGACGGCCCCGCCGGAACCGGAACCGGGGGTGTCGATGGCGATGATCGGCGTCCCGACCTCGATCGTCGCGCCCGGCTCGGCCAGCAGCTCGCCGACCGTGCCCGCCCACGGCGAGGGCAGCTCCACCGCCGCCTTCGCCGTCTCGATCTCGACGATCACGTCGTTGACCTGGATCGTGTCGCCCGGAGCGACCCGCCAGGTGACGATCTCGGCCTCGGTCAGTCCCTCGCCCACGTCGGGCAGGTTGAACAGCTCACGCGTCATCGGGGTCCCTCACCAGGCCAGCGAACGGTCGACGGCGTCCAGCACCCGGTCCAGGTCGGGGAGGTAGTCGTCCTCCAGCCGGGACGGCGGGTAGGGGGTGTCGAAGCCCGTCACCCGCAGCACCGGGGCCTCCAGCGAGAAGAAGCACTCCTGCTGGATCCGGGCGGCGACCTCGGAGGTGATCGAGGACTCGGACGGTGCCTCGGACACCACGACCAGCCGCCCGGTGCGGCGCACCGACTCCGCGACCGGCCCCAGGTCGAGCGGGGACAGCGTGCGCAGGTCGATCACCTCCAGGTCCTGGCCGTCCTCGGCGGCCGCGGTCGCGGCCTCCAGGCAGGTCTTCACCATCGGTCCGTAGGTGGCGACGGTGAGCGTCGAGCCGGGGCGGACCACCCGCGACGAGTGCAGCGGCGGGGCCGCGGAGAGGTCCGGATCGACCGTCCCCTTCTCCCAGTACCGCCGCTTCGGCTCGAAGAAGATCACCGGATCGTCGCCCGCGATCGCCTGCTGGATCATCCAGTGCGCGTCGGCCGGGGTGGCGCAGGCGACCACCTTCAGGCCCGCGACGTGCGCGAACAGCGACTCCGGCGACTCCGAGTGGTGCTCGACCGCGCCGATCCCGCCGCCGAACGGGATCCGGACGACGACCGGCACCGGCACCGTGCCCTGGGTGCGGTACCGCAGCTTGGCGAGCTGGGAGACGATCTGGTCGTAGCCGGGGAAGACGAACCCGTCGAACTGGATCTCGCAGACCGGCCGGAAGCCGCGCACGGCGAGCCCGATCGCGGCGCCGATGATGCCGGACTCGGACAGCGGGGTGTCCAGCACGCGCTGCTCGCCGAAGTCCTTCTGCAGCCCGTCGGTGATCCGGAAGACGCCGCCGAGCCTGCCGACGTCCTCACCCATGATCAGGACCTTGGGATCGCGCTCCATCGCGGCGCGCAGCCCGTCGTTGAGGGCCTTCGCCATCGTGGTGGTGCTCATGCCTGCTCCCCCTCGCCGGTGAAGGAGGCGTGGTAGGCGAGGTACTCCGCGCGCTGCGCGTCGACCCGCGGGGACGCCTCGGCGTAGACCTCGGAGAACATCCGCTCCGGGCCCGGCTGCGGCATCGCCCGGCAGAACGCGCGGAGCCGCTCGCCCAGCTCGTTCGCCTCGGCGTCGACCGCCTCGAAGAACTCCTGTTCGACGCCGTGCCGGCGGGCCAGATGCACCCGGACCCGCTCGATCGGGTCCTTCAGCTTCCACAGCTCGACCTCGTCGGCCAGCCGGTAGCGGGTGGCGTCGTCGGAGGTGGTGTGCGAGTCCATCCGGTAGGTGAACGCCTCGATCAGGACCGGCCCGTTGCCGGTGCGGCACTCGTCGAGCGCCCAGCGGGTGACGGCGAGGCAGGCGAGGACGTCGTTGCCGTCCACCCGGACGCCGGGGAAGCCGTAGCCGCGGGCGCGCTGGTAGAGCGGCACCCGGGTCTGGCGCTCCAGCGGGACCGAGATCGCCCACTGGTTGTTCTGGCAGAAGAAGACCAGCGGCGCGTCGTAGGCGGCGGCCCAGACGAAGCCCTCGTGCACGTCGCCCTGGCTGGTGGCGCCGTCGCCGAAGTAGCAGATCGTCGCCTCGCCGGTGTCCGGGTCGCCGACCCTGCCCTCGAAGCGCTGGCCCATCGCGTAGCCGGCCGCGTTCAGGCACTGGTTGCCGATCACGATGGTGTACGGGTGGAACCTGCGGCCGGTGAAGTCCCAGCCGCCGTGGTCGGTGCCGCGGAAGATGCCGAGCAGCTCGGTCGGGTCGATCCCGCGGGTCCACGCGACGCCGTGCTCGCGGTAGCTGGGGAAGCACATGTCGGTCGGGCGCAGCGCCCGGCCGGAGCCGACCTGCGCGGCCTCCTGGCCGAGCAGCGGCACCCAGATCCCGAGCTCGCCGTGCCGCTGCAGCGAGTTCCCCTCGCGGTCGGCGCGGCGGACCAGCACCAGGTCCCGGTAGAGCGACTTGAGGTCGTCCAGGGTCACGTCGGCGGTGTAGCGGTCGAAGTGCTCGTGGTGCACCCGCTCGCCCTCGGGCGTCAGCAGCTGGACGAGCTCGACCCCGCCCTCGTCGACCCCCTTCAGCCCGGCGACGACCTGCTCGCGGCTGGGCCGCGACCGCGGATCCCCCGGTACCCACGCCTGCGGTTCCTCCACGGCGTACCTCCTCGGTGTCGCCGGGCCGGGGTGACCGGCCGGCGGTGTCGGCGCCGTGACCCGCACGGGTGGGCGGGTCAGGGACGCTCCTGCGTCGTCCCCGATCCTGGCACGGGATCGGGCGCCGGGACAGCTCGTGCGGCGCGGCCCACCGGGTGTCCACATGCGACGGCCCCGGCACCGTCACGGTGCCGGGGCCGGTCGCGGGCGGACTCAGGCACCCTGCTGGTTGCCCGGGTTCGGCGGCGGGAACGCGGGCGGCTGCTGAGCGCCGCCGGGCTGCTGCCCGTTGCCCGGCGCGGGCGGCGCGGGCGGGGTGGTGCCGGGCGTCCCGTAGCCGTAGCCGGGCTGCGGGATGCCTGCGGCGTCCTTCGCCTTGCGTGCGACGCCGGCGATCTGGTTGGTGTACTTACCACCGGTCTGCTTGTCGACGAACTGGGCGGCCGAGTCCAGCGCCTTCCCGGCCTTGTCCGGGTTGGAACGGGCGTAGCGGCGGGCGGCCTCGGCCGCGCCGGCCAGGACGACGAGTCGTCGGAACAGGGACATCGTGACGGACCTCCGTGACGGGTCGCGGCAACTCGGCGTGCCGCGGGCTGTCGAGCCCACGGTAGGGGAACGCGGCGCTGCGGGCAGGAAGTTCCCCCCTCAGCCGCGCGGCACCCGTCCGAGCAGGAAGAACTCCGGGTTGGGGCGCAGCGCGGTCAGGTGCGCGAGCCGGTTCGACATGGCGAACAGCGCGGTGATCGCGCCGACGTCCCAGATCTCGTCCTCGGTCAGGCCGGCGTCCCGGGCGGCGTCGAGATCGGCCTCGTCGAGCGACTCGGACTGCCGGGCCACGACCAGCGCGAGATCGACGATCGCCCGCTCCCGGTCCGACAGCTGCACCGCGTACGGGTTGGTCGCGACCCGGTCCGCGATCTCCGGGTCCCGGTACCGGATGCGCAGGATCGCCCCGTGCGCGACCACGCAGTAGGTGCAGCTGTTCGCCCCCGAGGTGGCGACGACGACGAGCTCGCGCTCCGCCTTCGACAGCCCGCCCGCGTCGGGGGCGGGCTCCATCAGGGCGTCGTGGTAGTCCAGGAACGCGCGCAGCTCGGCGGGCCGCCTCCCGAGTGCCCGGAACACGTTCGGGACGAAGCCGGACTTCTCGGCGATCGCGCCGACCCGCTCGGCCAGGTCCGGCGGGAGACCCTCCGGATCGACGTGCCCGAACCGGCTGACCTCGTGCTGCTGTGCCATGAGCGGCGACGCTACCCGGCGCGGGCGGCTCAGCCGGGTGTCGCGACGCCCGTGCGGTAGGCCCACACCACGGTCTGCAGCCGGTCCCGGGCGCCGATCTTCGTCATCGCCCGGCCGAGGTGCGACTTCACGGTGCTCGTCTCGACGACGAGCTCGGCCGCGATCTCGGCGTTGGACAGGCCGCCGGCCAGCAGCCGGACGATCTCGGTCTCCCGCGGGGTCAGGTCCGCGACCGGCCCGTCGACCGGCCCCGCGGCCGGGCGGCGCCGGGCGAACTCGCCGATCACCCGCCGGGTCACCGTGTGATCGACCAGGCCGTGCCCGGCGGCCAGCCGGCGGACGGCGTGCACCAGGTCGTCCGGGTCGGTGTCCTTCAGGACGAAGCCGCTCGCCCCCGCCTCCAGCGCGCCGAACACGTACTCGTCGAGATCGAACGTGGTCACCACCAGCACCGCGGGCACCGGCGGGTCCCCGGCGACGATCTCCCGGGTCGCGACCAGGCCGTTGCCACCGGGCATCCGGACGTCCATGCAGACGACGTCGGGGGCCAGCCGCCGGGCCAGCCGCACCGCCTCCGCCCCGTCCGCGGCCTCGCCGACCACCTCGATGTCACCGGCCAGCTCCAGGAACATCCGGAACCCGGCCCGCACCACGGCCTGGTCGTCGACCAGCACCACCCTGATCACAGGGCCACCTCCGGTTCCACCCGCAGCACCAGGCTCACCCGCCATCCTCCCGGCCCGGTCGGCCCGGCCTCGAACCGCGCCCCGACCAGCTGCGCCCGTTCCCGCATGCCGACCAGGCCGAAGCCGCGGTCGTCGCCCGGACCGGCCGGGGCGTCCGCCGCGGGAACGGCCGGGGGGTCGTTGACGATCTCGACGCGCAGCTCGTCCCCGGCGTGCTCCAGCCCGATCCGGACGGCCGCTCCGGGCGCGTGCTCGCGGGCGTTCGCCAGCGCCTCCTGCAGCACCCGGTAGCCCGCGACGTCGGCGATCGGCGGCAGCTCCGGGAGCTCGCCCCGGCGTTCCACGACGACCGGGGTGCCCAGCTCGCGGGTGGTCGCGACCAGCCGGTCGAGGGCGGCGAGACCGGGCACCGGCGCGTCGTCCTCCGGCAGCGGGCCCGCGGTGCCGGGTTCGCGCAGTGCGCCCACCACCATCCGCAGGTCGCGCAGCGTCTCCCGGCCCTGCTCCCGGACCCGGCCGGCGATCCGGCGCGCCTGCTCCGGGTCCCGATCGACCAGCCGTTCCACCATGGCCGCCTGCACCACCATCCCGGACAGGTGATGGGCGGCCACGTCGTGCAGCTCGCGGGCCATCCGGGAACGCTCCCGCCGGACGGCGTCGTCGGTCCGGCTGCGCTGCGCCCGCTCCGACTCGGCCGCCCGGGCCCGCAGCAGCGCGACGTAGCCGCGCCGGGCCGCGACGTAGCCGCCGACCAGCACGGCCACCCCGTAGACGAGCACCGCGGAGGCGAGCTGGGACAGCACCGGCAGCACCAGCGCACCGGCCGACGGGACCGGGAACAGCAGGACGGCGAAACCGACCGTCTCGACCGCCGCGGCCGCCAGGACCACCCGGGCCGCCCGGCGCGGCGCCAGCAGCACCGCGCAGGTGTAGGCGGCGACCAGCGGCGCCGGGCCGCGCAGGGTCAGGGCATCGGGCAGCACGGCGAACACCACCACCTGCAGGGCCACGACGACGCCGAGGCAGAGCACCGGGGCGGTGCGGCGCAGCGCCAGCAGCAGGCCCTGCGCGGTGGTGAGCACCAGCAGCACCGCGAGCCGGGGCGGCTCGAACCGGACCTCCGGGTCGATCCCGGTGCCCAGCAGCCCGATCGTGGCCGCCATCAGCCCGGCGACCAGTACCCCGAGTGCGCAGTCCCGGCGGAACGGGCCGGTCAGGCCGGCCGCGGTGAGCAGCGCGTCGAACCGCTCGGGCAGCCCGCCCCGGGCGGGACCCGGTTCCGGACCGGCAGCGGACGGGCGCACGGTGCTCAGTATCCGACACTGCTGGACAACAGCCCGAACGCGATCGCGATCCAGGCCACCCCGGCCAGGCCGAGCAGCAGCCCGATCCGGCCCCCGACCTGCCACCGGCCTGCGCCGCCGCGCACCGCGGTGACCACGGCGGCCGCCGCGACCAGGGTCCCGTTCAGAGCGATCCACTGTGCCGCCTGCAGCCCGTGCAGCAGCGGCACCGGCACCTCGGCGAGGCCGCTGACCAGGCTCACCACGGCCGTCCAGCCGGCCAGCGCGACCAGTGCACAGCCGGCCGCGAACCGGGTGAGCAGGTGCAGGATCCGGTCGGCCCGGCCGAGCGACGCCCGCGCCGGCATCCCGCGGCGGCGCAGCAGCGCCCCGGCCGGCCAGGCGAGCAGGCCCACCAGCAGGGTCACGACCGACGCCGCGAGCACCGGCACGGCGATCGACGCGTCCCGGAACGGGCCGGTCCGCTGCAGCGTGAAGGCGGACTCGAAGCCGATCCCGGTGACCCGGTCGCCGGTGGTGCGGGTGGTCAGCACCCGCTGCCCGCCGATCTCCTGCCAGACCGCGGGCCGGATCGCCCGATAGCCGACCGGCTGGGCGCTCCCGGGCCCCGGGGTCACCAGCAGCGTGCCGTCCGGGCGGGCCGTCACCTCGGTCTGCCCGACCAGGCCGAGCGCGGACAGGAAGGTGCTGTAGGACGCCCGGGTGGACTCGTAGGTCCCGGCGACCGCCGCCGCGTCCGCGCCGGTGACCGGCGGCGCCGGATCGCCGCCCGCCGGGAAGTAGCGGTCGGCGAAGCCGTCCAGCAGCGCCCGCCGGATCTCCAGGGTGTCGATCCCGCCGCGCCCGGTGCTGTTCAGCGACACGAACACGCCGGTCCGCTCGGCCGGATAGACCTGCAGGTGGGAGTGGAACTGGGTGGTGTCGCCGCCGTGGCCGAGCACCTGCCGGCCGTTGCGGCTCTCGTCGAACATGCCCAGCGTCATCCGGGGGCCCTGCGCGAAGGTGCCCAGGGTGTCCGGGCCGAGCCCGGGGGAACGCATCAGCTCGGCCGTCCGGGGGGCGAGCAGCGATCCGGCGCCGGGCTCGTCGAGCAGCGCCCGGACGAACCGGGCCATGTCGGTCGCCGACGCGGTCAGCGAACCCGCCGGGGCGACCCCGACCGTCTCGAACGGCATCGGCGGACCGTCGGTGCTCAGGTAGCCGGCCGACAGCCGGTCCCGCAGCTCCGCCGGCAGCGGCTGGGCGAACGTCGACGAGCTCATCCCGGCGGGCTCCAGCACCGCACGGCGGACCTGCTCGTCGAACGGTGTGCCGGTGACCCGCTCGACCACGTACCCGGCGAGCGCGTAGCCGTAGTTGGAGTAGCCGGGCGTCGTGCCCGGGGCGAACACCTGCTCCGGCGGGTCCTCGACGAGCGCGGTCCGCAGATCGGGGGACTCCTCGCCGTGCACGATCAGTCCACGGACCCGCTCCTCGAAGCCGGCGGTGTGGGTGAGCAGGTGGCGCATCGTGACCGGCGGATCGAACCGCAACGGGAGCGCGAAGTCGAGGTACTGCCGGACGTCGGCGTCCAGGTCGATCCGGCCCTGCTCGACCTGCTGCAGGACGGCCGTCGCGGTGACCACCTTGGACACCGAGCCGACCCGGAACAGGGTCCGATCCGGATCGACCGGCGCGCTGCCCGCGTGGCCGAAGCCGCGTGCGGTCAGCACCTCGCCGTCGTGCACCACGGCGACCGCGGCGCCGGCGATGCCGGAGCGCTCCAGCGCCGCCGGGAGCAGGCCGTCCAGCCAGGCGTCGACGTCGGCCCGGGTGAGGTCCGCGGTGACCGGGGCGGCCGGTACCGGCGGCGGTCCCGGGTCCACCGGTGCGGGTGCCGCGCACCCCGCGGCCACGAGCAGTGCGACACCGGTTGCGACCAGGGTCGTCAGGGCCCGGCGGACCGGTGCCCCCCGTCCAGGTGACCAGATCCTGCTCCGGCGCATCCGGCTGTCCTCCCGTCGCGGCGCCGGCGGCTCGGGCGCCGCCGGTCGTCCCGGGTTCCAGCCTGGTGACGAGCGGTCCCGCCCACATCGCGCGCGGGTGCCCATCCGCGGTTACGACCTCCGGTGGAGGGCTGCGACCGGAGAGGGACTTTCCGGACGGATCCGGATCGGGGACCATGTGCCCGCATGGGAGTCCCGGAGCAGGTGCGCGAGCAGCTCGCCACGTGGTGTGCGGGGCTCGTCCCCGAGCCGCAGCGCGGACGCCGCCGGATCGGCTACACCACGGCCGGCGGCACCGTCACGATCCTCGACCGCAGACCACCCGCGTTCCCCGAGCTGGGTGCCGCCTGGTCGTCGACCTCGCTGGCCCGGTTGCGGGCCGACGACCCGGAACCGGGCCGGTGGACGCTCTACGTCCCCGCCGCCCCCGGCTCGGGGGAGCGGTGGGAACGCGTCCGGCCACCGGCCGACGACCCGTTCGAGCTGCTCGACCGGGTGGCGGACGGGATCCGCGCGGTCGGATCGGGCTAGCGCCTAACGCTCGTCGCCGCCCGGGCCCGCCGGTCGGGCCGCCGGGGCCATCGCCGACGGGGCGGAGGGCCGCTGGTCGTGACCGGCCGACGCCGAACGCGGCGCGGGCACCTCGGGCCCGGACCGCTCGTCGGCCGGGCCGGGCTGCTCGGGCACCGACGAGGCGGGCGGCACCGCAGGCACCGCCGCGTGCTCGTCCGGGGCGGGGCCGGCCGGCTCCGCCATCCCGGTGCCGCGCAGGAACCGGGCCGACGCCTGGTTCAGCACCTCCAGCAGGGTGGTCCCGGAGGACTCGGCCCGCGGCTCGTCGCCGACGACGGCGAGCATCCGCGGTGCGGCCGCGGTGAGCAGCAGGCCGTCGGCCTGCATCGATCCGGTCCCCAGCACCACGACGACGTCGGTGGAGTCGGCGGGCGGCAGCGCGGCGAGCAGGTCGTCGGTGGACGGGACGGCGACGAGCCCGAACCCGCGGGCGCCCCGCGCCGCCTGCGCGGCCCAGGCCAGCGCCAGGTCGCGGTGGGTCCCGGCGAGCTCGCCGAGCAGCGTGTCCAGCTCGTGCCGGTCGGCGACCTCGCGGCGGGCCCGGCCGATCTCGCCGAGCGCCTCGGCGTAGGCGTCCGGGTCGTGGGCCCGGACGGCGGCGACCGCCGCGGCGTGCTCCGGCGCCATCGCGCCGAACGGCACGGACCCCTCGCACGCCTGCGCGAACCGCTCCAGCTCGTCGACCGCCTCGGCCGGGTCGCCGTGCTCGTCGTAGTCGACGATGGCCCGGCCGACCCGCTCCGCGGTCTCCAGGTCGGGCACCGACACCGGCGAGTTCTGCTGCAGGAACAGCACGTCGTGGCGCAGCGCGCCGACCGACCGCGCGGTCGCGGCGATCCGGTCCAGGGTGTCGGTCAGCTCCGGCAGCTCGTCCGCCGAGCGGGGGATCGGCAGCCCGAGCAGCGAGCACAGGCGGGCGATCTCGTCGTCCCGGCGGGCCAGGTCGAGGTGGTTGACGATCGCGGCCACGTGGTCGTAGGTGTACGGCTCGCCGCCGGCCACCCGGAACCGCTCCAGCATCGGCTCGGCGTCGCGCTGCGGCTGCGGCCGGAAGTAGGACCGGATGCGGCCGCCGCCGTCGAGATAGTCGAGGTAGTGCCGGATCACGTCGTCGCCGCCCTCCGGCAGCGGCTCGAGCACCTGCACCGGCGGACCGGCGGCGAAACGCACCCGGTCGTCGCGCTGGCGGGCGGCCAGCCCCTGCAGCGACTCGAACTCGGAGCGCAGCCCGCCGTGCACGAGCCGGCCGACCACGTCGCGCAGCCGATCGGCGTCCGGCTCGCCGGCCAGCGAGCCGAGCGAGCCGACGACGCAGCGGGCGACCTGGGTGACGGCCGCGCGGCGCTCGGCGTCGAGATCGCGCAGCAGGCCCGGGAGCACCCGCGCCTCACCGCTCCCGTCGCCGTCGGTGCCGTCGGTGCCGTCGACCACCCGGTCGGCCCGCCGGCAGCAGGCCGCCACCTCGGCGTGCGACGGCAGCGCGCCCTCCGGGGGCAGCTCCTGGTCCGCCCTGGCCGACCGGTCGCGGCCGACCGTCGCCAGCAGCCGGCGCAGCCGGCGCAGGTCGATCGAGGAGAGCCCGGGCAGCCGGTCCACGATCCGCCCGCCGAGTGCGGCCGGGAGCGCGGCGCGCACCGCGCCGAGCCGCTCGGCGTCCGCGCCGGTCAGCAGGATCCGCATGCCCTGGTCGGCCAGCTCGGCGAGCGCCCGGGCCAGCTCGTCGGTCCCGGTGTCGGACAGCACGACCAGCGGTTCGTCGCCGAGCACGCCGGCCAGCGTCTCGGTCTCGTCGCCCGCGGACCGCGGCCGCGGCGGGACCGGCGAGTTCAGCGAGGCGGAGAGGATCCGCAGACCCGCGGGCACCCGCTCGGCGCGCAGGTCGCCGACGATCCGGGTCGTCGCCGCCCGTACCGCCGGTCCACCGCGCCCGCTGCCCGCCAACCGTTCGACGAACGCGACGAGCGCCTCCGTGTCCGTGCCCTCGGACACCCGGACATCCAGCATCTCGCTCACACCTCCGCCGTACCAGCAACGCCGTACCGGGGACGGCGCTCACGGTGTGTATCGCCGTGGCGCGCCCGGCGTTCCGCCTCCCCGCCTGCTCCGTCCGGCCCACCGCCGTTCGCGATCACGATCCGCGACGGACGGGAACCCGAACGGGCACACGACGGCTCGGCGGCACGCCCGTGCCGGTCCTGTCGCAGGCTACCCGGCGCGCCGTCGCGGCGCTCCGACCTGGCGGAACTCCCCGGCGACACGACCCACGCAACCTCCGGGGTCCACACTGGGTGACGACGCGCCGTCCAGCACTGCTCCATCGGCGTGAAATCTCTCTCCGTCACCGATCGTGGGCCCAATGTGACGAAACCCCCGGCGGCCGGACGGCCGCCGGGGGTTCGGTCCCGGTCGGGGATGCTCAGAGGCCCAGGCGCTGCTTGAGCGCCTCGAACTCGTCGCGGATCGAGGACGGCAGGTTGTCGCCGCCGATGGTGGCGAACCACTCCTCGATCAGCGGGATCTCGGCCTTCCACTCCTCGACGTCGACTGCCAGCGCCTCGGCGACGTCGGCCTGGTCGGCGTCGACGCCGTCGAGATCGAGCTGGTCGGTGGTGGGCACGTAGCCGATCGGGGTCTCGACGGCGGCCGCCTTGCCCTCCAGCCGCTCGATGCACCACTTCAGGACGCGGCTGTTCTCACCGAAGCCGGGCCACAGGAAGCGGCCGTCGTCGCCGCGCCGGAACCAGTTGACGTAGAAGATCTTCGGCAGCTTGTCCGCGTCCGCGCCCTTGCCGACGTTCACCCAGTGCGCGAAGTAGTCGCCGACGTTGTAGCCGAGGAACGGGAGCATCGCCATCGGGTCGCGCCGGACCTGGCCGAGCCCGCCGGCCGCGGCCGCGGTCTTCTCCGACGACATGGTGGCGCCCATAAAGGTGCCGTGCTGCCAGCTGCGCGCCTCGGTGACCAGCGGGATCGTCGTCTTGCGGCGGCCGCCGAAGAGGATCGCCGAGATCGGGACGCCCTGCGGGTCGTCCCACTCCGGGGCGACGACCGGGCACTGCTCGATCGGCACGGTGTAGCGGGAGTTCGGGTGCGCGGCGTCGGTGCCGGACTCCGGGGTCCAGTCGTTGCCCTTCCAGTCCGTCAGGTGCTGCGGGTCGCCCTCCAGACCCTCCCACCAGATGTCGCCGTCGTCGGTCAGCGCGACGTTGGTGAACAGCGCGTTGCCCTGCTCGATGGTGCGCATCGCGTTCGGGTTGGTCTTCCAGTTGGTGCCCGGCGCGACGCCGAAGAAGCCGAACTCCGGGTTGATGGCGTAGAGCCGGCCGTCGGCACCGAAGCGCATCCAGGCGATGTCGTCGCCGACGGTCTCGGCCCGCCAGCCGGGCACGGTCGGCTGCAGCATCGCGAGGTTGGTCTTGCCGCAGGCGCTCGGGAACGCGGCGGCCACGTAGTACGCCTTGTCCTCCGGGCTGATCAGCTTGAGGATCAGCATGTGCTCGGCGAGCCAGCCCTCGTCGTGCGCCATCGAGGAGGCGATCCGCAGCGCGTAGCACTTCTTGCCGAGCAGCGCGTTGCCGCCGTAGCCGGAGCCGAAGCTCCAGATCTCCCAGGTCTCCGGGAAGTGGCTGATGTACTTGGTCTCGTTGCACGGCCAGGCGACGTCGGCCTGGCCCTCCTCCAGCGGGGCGCCGATCGAGTGCAGCGCCTTGACCCAGCGGTCACCGGCGGTGTCGAGCAGCGGGACGACGCTCGCGCCCATCCGGGTCATGATCTTCATCGAGATGACGACGTACTCGGAGTCGGTGATCTCGACGCCGATCTTCGGGTCGTCCGAGTCGATCGGCCCCATGCAGAACGGGACGACGTAGAGCGTCCGGCCCTTCATCGAGCCCCGGTAGAGCTCGGTCATGGTCTGCTTCATCTCGGCCGGCGGCTGCCAGTTGTTGGTCGGCCCGGCGCCCCGCTCGGTCTCGCTGCAGATGAAGGTCCGCTCCTCGACCCGGGCGACGTCGTCGGGGTCGGACGCGGCGTAGAACGAGTTCGGCTTCTTCTCCAGCCGGGTCAGGGTGCCCGCCTCGACCAGCTGGTCGGTCAGCCGGGTCCACTCCTCCTCCGACCCGTCGCACCACACGACCCGGTCCGGTGACGCAAGCTCGGCGATCTCCTGCACCCAGGCCACGACGGCCTGGTTGGTGGTCGGTGCCTTGTCGGTTCCCGGAACGGTGGCTGCAGTCATGTCGTCCTGTTCTCCTCGCCGGCCCCGGCCCGCCGCCCGGGGAAGTCTTACGAGCCCGTACCGATCATCGGCACGGGCCTGTGCGGGAAAAGGTGGAAACCGAGGCTACCCGCGGAATGGACCCCTACCCATGGCATCTCTTGAGAGGTCAGGCACAACACCGATCATGTAAATCGATCCAGAAGGCCGCCGTGGACGCCGACGTCCTTCCTGGTGACGGGCTTGTCACACGAACGCAACCCGATGCGGGTGACGGATTCGACGACATCACAGGACGATTGAGCGGAAATGCGCAAGCAGGCTTCGCCGAACTACATCCGCGCAGTCGGAACGGTCCGATTCAACGTATTGATCCGACGTAGTTACGCATTCTGCGTGCCGAAGGGGGTGCGGACCGGCTCGGCCGGGGTCCGCGCGAACTCCGGGACCATGATCGGCAGCCGGTGCGCGGTGATGTTCCAGTAGCGGGTCACCGGGTCGGCCGCCCGCCAGGCGTCGGCCAGCCGGACGACCGCGTCCGGGTCGATGCTCCGCCGCGGCCGGGGCCGCATCCCGCAGCGCTGCCGGACGCCGGCGTCCAGTGCCCGCCAGGCGTCCTCGGCGGTGGTGTGCACCGAGACCTCGGGCCCGGACCCGCGCTCGTCGGTATCCGGCTCCTCGTGTCCCCCACCCAGAACCAGCGTGTAGGCACTGACCACCTCGTACGGCACGGATGTCTCCCACGGCGTCGGCGGCTGTCCCGGTGTAGTCAACCAGCCGGTCGACGGCACGCCGCCGGGGCGCCCCGGCGGCGGCCCCCGGGGCCGGCGGGGTCCGCGGGGTCCCCGGGGATCCGGCCCGCACCCCCGGGGCCCCGGTCAACGACCGGAACGCTGCAGCGCCCGCTCCGGGATCCCGGACGCGCCGGCGGCCAGCACGCCCCGGTGCGCCCGCCACAGGCCGGTCCCGGCCGTCACCAGGACGACCGCGACGATCGCCGCGGCCACCCCGGCCGCGAGGTCGACACCCGCGACGAACGCCTCCCGGCCGGACGCCAGCAGCTCGCCGGCCGGGCCCGCGGGCAGCGACCGGGCGGCCTCGACAGCGCTGCCGAGCGTCTCGCCGGCCGCCGCGGGCGCGCCGCCGGGCAGCACCACCGCGTCCCGGTACACCGCGGAGAGCACCCCACCGACGACCGCGGTGCCGAACACCGCGCCCACCTCGTAGGCCGTCTCCGAGACCGCGGACGCGGCGCCCGCCTTCTCCGGCGGGGCGGCCGCGAGGATCGCGTCGTTGGTGACCGTCTCGGACAGCCCGATGCCGGCGCCGATCAGCACCGCCGCCGTGGTCAGCAGCAGCACCGCCGAGTCGACCTGCAGGAACAGGCTGACCGCGAAGCCCGCGAGCACCAGCGCCAGCCCGACCGAGACCAGCTGGTGCAGGGCGAACCGGCGGGCCAGCCGGGCCGCGGCGAGTCCGGCCACGATCGTCACCAGGAAGCTGGGCAGCAGGAGCAGCCCGGCCTCCAGCGGCGACGAGCCGAGCACCAGCTGGAGGTACTGCGCGGCGAAGAACAGCAGCCCGGTCAGGCCGAACATGGTCGTCGCGTTGGCCAGCGCGCTGTAGCGGAGCACCGGCCGGGCGAACAGCTCCAGGTCGATCAGCGGATCGAGCCCGGCCCGGACGCGCCGCCGGTAATGCAGCACGAACCCGACCGCGGCCGCGGCCCCGACCAGCACCGACGCCGCGGCGCCCGGGCCGAACCCGGACGAGCCGATCAGCTTGACCGCCAGCACCAGCGGGCCCATCGCGAGCAGCGACAGCAGCACGCCGACCAGGTCGAGCCGGCCCGGGGACGGCTCCCGCGACTCGGGCAGCAGGAACGGCGCGACGACGAGCAGCAGCGCCATCGGCGGCACGCTCATCACGAAGATCGATCCCCACCAGAAGTGCTCGAGCAGCAGTCCGCCGACGATCGGGCCGAGCGCGGCACCCGCGGCGAAGCCGGTCGCCCACACGGCCAGCGCGAGGCGGCGGTGCACCCGGTCGACGAACACGGTGCGCAGCAGCGCCAGCGTCGAGGGCATCAGCATCGCGCCGAACACGCCGAGCAGCGCGCGGGCGGCGACGAGCTGCCCGGCGGACGTCGCGAACCCGGCGGCCAGCGAGACCACGCCGAAGCCGGCCACGCCGATCATCAGCAGCCGGCGGCGGCCGATCCGGTCGCCCAGGGTGCCCATCGTGACCAGCAGCCCGGCCAGCACCAGCGGGTAGATGTCGACCACCCACAGCAGGGTCGACGCGTCCGGGCCGAGCGCCGCGCTGAGCTCGGGCAGCGCCACGCCGAGCACCGTGTTGTCGATCGACACCAGCAGGGTCGGGATCACCAGCACGGCCAGCGCGAGCCAGGCGCGGGCCCCCGGGCGCTCGACCGGGCCGGTGCTGACCTCGGGCCGTGACATCTGTCTTCTCCTCCGTGAACGCCGCACGACGGCTTTACCGTCCAGACGGTACAGTCATATACCGTCCAGACGGTACAGTCCACCCGCCGGGCCGCCCTGTGAGCGGAAGCACCGACGGGCACGTGGGTAGCCTTCGCGGATGGCGGAGCGGCGGAACGCAGGACCACCGGCCCGCGACCGGGTGCTCGACGCGTACGAGACGCTGCTCATCGAGCAGGGGCCGGGCGGGGCCACCCTGGACGCCGTCGCGGCGAGTGCCGAGGTCTCCAAGGGCGGGCTGCTCTATCACTTCTCCTCGAAGGAGTCGCTGGTCGGCGGGCTGCTCGACCGGCTCCGCGAGCGCAGCGCGCGCGACGCCGAGCGGATGCGGACCGATCCGGACGGCGCCGTCGCCTACTACCTGCGCACCTCGGTGCCCGGCGGCGAGTCGCCGGTCGGGCTGACCCGCACCTACCTGGCCGCGCTGCGGATCGCCGACGGCAGCACCGCAGGCGCACCGGCCCGGGACGCACTGGCCGCGGTCGACGCCGACGGTCTCGCCGCGCTCCGCGAGGAGATCGAGGACCCGGTCCTCGCCTGGCTGGTCCAGCTCGTGGGGGACGGCCTCTACCTGCGCACCCTCACCGGGGCACCGCTCACCGGCGGCGTCTCGCCGGACGAGCTGCACGCCCGGCTCCGGAAGCTGATCACCGACCGGTCCTAACCGGTGAACCATCCGCGCGCACAGCGCGTCGGAGCGGTCGCACAGGGTAGGCTCGGACCCTGCTCACGCACGGGGAGGGGCCCACTGTGGAGGGAACCGCCAGCTACCTGACGTTGGTCGTGATCGGCATTCTGATCACGGTCGGTGTCGGCCAGATCCTGTTGCGCTCCGGTCAACCGTTCCTGGACGACGTCTTCCAGAACAAGGAGAGCGCCCACTCCATCAACCGGCTGCTGGTGGTGCTGTTCCACCTGCTCACGCTCGGCGTGCTCGGGATGATCTCGGTCATCGACGTGCCTGCCGACGCGGGCACGGCCCAGACCGTGGTGTTCAAGATCGGTGTGGTGCTGCTGCTGGTCGGCATCGCCTACGGCGTCTCGATGCTGGTGCTGCTGCGGATCCGGGAGCGCCGCCGGCAGCAGGCCGTGTCCGCCGAGATCGACCAGAAGCTCGCCGAGCAGCGCCGCGGCCCCGGCCGGTTCCGGCGCGGTGGCGGCGGGCCGGCCCCGGAGAGCGAGGCCCGGACACCGTCCGAGCAGCCGGGGGACTGAGCCGGGTCACCGGTCCCCGCCGGGATCGGTGAGCACGTCCGGCGGGCCGGCCGCCGGATCGGCCGGACCCGGCCGGACGACGCGATCGGCCAGGCCGTCGCGGTCCAGGTCGATCCAGAACGACGTGCCGGTGGACCCGTCGACGACCAGCGTGTCCGGCAGGCCGTCCCGGTCGGTGTCGTGCGCCGCGGGCCCGCTCACCGGTACCGCGGTGCCGGGGACCGGGCCGGTGTCCGCCTCCGGCCGGACCGGCGCCCGGGCGACCTGCACCGAGCTCCACCACGGCGGGGCGGCCGCCGCACCGGCCACGATCCCGGACACCCCGCACAGCCGGCGCCCCGGGCGAACCGGCCGGGCATCGGCCGGACCGGTCCGCGGGTCCGGCGCGGGGGCCGGGCGCCCGGCCGCAGCCGGGTCAGGCCGCACGGTGTGTCCCCGGGCCGGACGGCGTCCGGTGCCACGGCGCCGACCGTCCCCCGACGACGAGCTCGGCGTCCAGGGTCCGCCGGATCAGCTCCCGGTCCGCGGCGGCGAGCACCGCCGCGCGCACCCGGTGCGCGATCTCCCGGGCCCGGGCGACCCGGGCCGCCCGCGACCGGGCGGCGATGCCGGCGCCGCCGAGCAGCACCAGCCCGGACAGCACGAGCAGCAGCCCGGGGCCGGCGGCGGGCAGCAACCGTCCGGCGCCGAGCAACCCGGAGAGCAGGGCGCCGGGCAGCAGCGTTCCCGGCAGGAGGGTTCCGGGCAGCAGCGTTCCCGGGAGGAGGGCGCCGGACACGAGGAGACCGGCCACGCCCGAGCCCGGGGGGCGGCGGGCCGGGCCGGACCGCCGGGGACGCACCGCCCGGCCGGATCGCCGGGCACGCGACGGGCCGGATCGCCGGGGGAGCGGGGCGCCGGACCGCCGGGATCGGGGCGGGCGGTGCCCGGGCACGGCATCGAGGGCCGCCGACGCCGCCGACACCAGGACCGGACCGCAGATCGGTGACCCAGCGTGAGTGATGTGCGTCACCCGTTGCCCCGGACGTCCCAGTGCCCGCGGCGCGCTCGCGCGGCGCATCGGCGGACCCGCACGGCGCACCCAGCCGTCGTCGAGATCGCGGGCCGGCCGGTCCAGCGCTGCCGCCCACCAGCCGGCGTCGCCGGCCCGGCCCGGCCGGCGCACCGCGACCTCCACCAGCCCGTCCACCTGCGAGGACAGCGTTGCAGCACAGTCCATCCTGGCCAGTGCGAGGAGCGGACGAAGCTCACCGAGGGGGTCCGTCCGGCGTCGTCGGATCGACATGGTGAGAGCCTGTCGGGCACCACCGGCGACCGGATGCGTAGGACTGCGCAGCGGTCCCCCCGGGCCCCACCGGCGTCCCGGGCGCGGACCGAACCGGACGCCGGATACGGACGAATCAACCGACCGGGGCAACCCCCCGGGTGGTCCGGACGTCTGCACAGTCGGGTCCGAGAAGCTGCCCGACACGAGAACCGCAACCAGACCGTGACACCGTCGTTGAACGAGTAGAGCGGACCTGTATGGAGGAAGTGTGAGCGCCGTTACGCCCGCCCGCCCGGCCGTCACGCCCGAGTCGAGCGCACCCGCGCGACCCGGGCCCCAGCCCGGCCCCGGCACGGGACAGACGCCCCTCCCGGCGAGTCCTGCCCGACCGACGAACGGTGCCGCCCGCGCGGCCCAGCCGACCCAGTCGGCCCAGCCCCTCCAGCCGGAGGGCCCCGAGGGCTTCCGGCGCCCGCGGCCCCGGCCCGCGCCGCGCCGCAGCGCGAACCCGGCCGTCTCGGTCATCGTCCCGACCCGCAACGAGGCGCGGAACCTCGAGATCGTGCTGCCGGCCATCGCCGCGGTGCGCCCCGCGGTGCACGAGGTGATCGTCGTCGACGGCAACTCGACCGACAACACGGTCGCCGTCGCCCGCCGCACGCTGCCCTGGGCCCGCGTGATCACCCAGACCCGCAAGGGCAAGGGCAACGCGATGGCCTGCGGCTTCACCGCCGCCACCGGCGACGTCCTGGTGATGTTCGACGCGGACGGCTCGGCCGACCCGAACGAGATCCCCGGCTTCGTCGACGCGCTGGTCAACGGCGCCGACTTCGCCAAGGGCAGCCGGTTCTGCAAGGGCGGCGGCTCGGACGACATCACGCTGCTGCGCAAGACCGGCAACGCCGGCCTGAACGGCGTCGCGAACCGGCTGTTCGGCACCCGCTACTCCGACCTCTGCTACGGCTACAACGCCTTCTGGGCCGACCTGCTCCCGCAGCTCGAGCTCCCGGACCCGGCCGCGCCGCAGCCGGAGGACGGCTCGATGCTCTGGGGCGACGGCTTCGAGATCGAGACCGTGCTCAACTGCCGGGTCGCCGCCGCCGACCTGAAGATCACCGAGGTGCCGTCGATCGAGCGTGAGCGCATGTTCGGCGAGACGAACCTGCGGACCTTCGCGGACGGCACCCGGGTGCTGCGTACCCTGATGGCGGAGCACCGTCGCATGGAGCAGCGCCGCAAGGCGTCCGGGTACGCCCGCTAGAGCGCTGCCGGCGCGGCCCGCCGCGGAACCAGCAGCACGAGGAGCGAGTACGTCGTGAGCGACCTGCCCACCGCCAGCGTCGTCGTCTGTGTCTACACCGAGAAGCGCTGGTTCGACATCCGGTCGGCCGTCGAGTCGGTGCTGGCCCAGGACGTCGCGCCGCTGGAGACGATCGTCGTCGTCGACCACAACGACCGGTTGTTCGAGCGCGCCGAGCGCGAGTTCGGGCCGCTCGGGGTCGTCGTCGTCGCGAACGACCAGGTGCAGGGCCTGTCCGGCGCCCGCAACACCGCGCTCGACCTGGCCTCCGGCGAGGTCGTCGTGTTCCTCGACGACGACGCCAGCGCCCGCCCCGGCTGGCTCCGCGCGCTGCTCGCCCCCTACGCCGATCCGGACGTCATCGGGGTCGGCGGGATCGCCCACCCGCGCTGGCCGGACGGCCGCCCGCGCACCCTGCCCGGCGCCGCGCCCACCGATCCGGACGCCACCGGCGAGCTGGACTGGGTCGTCGGCTGCACCTACACCGGCCAGCCCACCGAGCGGGCCGAGATGCGCAACCTCATGGGCTGCAACATGTCGCTGCGGGCCGAGGTGTTCAAGCGGGTCGGCGGGTTCGCCGAGGACATGGGCCGGATCGGCAAGAACCCGCTGGGCTGCGAGGAGACCGAGCTCTGCATCCGCGCCCGGCAGGCCTACACCGCCGACGGCCGCACCCCGCGGATCCTGTTCGAGCCGAAGGCCGCGGTCGACCACCGGGTCTCCGACGACCGCGTCTCCTGGCGCTACCTGCTGCGCCGCGGCTGGGCCGAGGGCATCTCCAAGGCCGCCGTCTCGAAGGTCGTCGGCACCGGGGACTCGCTGTCCACCGAGAGCAGCTACACGCTGAAGGTGCTCCCCGCGGGCGTGCTCCGGGAGGCGCGCGAGCGCAATCCCGCCTCGGCCGCCGCGATCGTGGCCTGCTTCGGCGTCACCGCGGCCGGCTACATCCGGGGCCGGCTGCCCGGCGCGACGGCGCACGTGCGGCTGCCCGCCGCCGGCCGGAACACCACCGGTGCCTGATCGGGCGCTGACCCCGGACCGACCGCACGACAGCCGGATCCGCTCGTACGTCCACCAGCGGGTCCGGCTCTCCGACGGCCAGGAGTCGGCCTGGCGGAGGCTGTGGCCGGTGCTCGGCGGCGAGGTCGCGGACGTGCTCCCCGAGCCGGGCGGCCACTGGGACCCGCACGCCGCGTTCGGCCGGACCGCCCCGCTGGTGCTGGAGATCGGTTCCGGCATGGGGGAGACGACGGCCGCGCTCGCGGCGGCCGAGCCGGGGATCGACCACCTGGCCGTCGAGGTCTACGAGCCCGGCCTCGCCCAGCTGCTGATGCGGGTCGAACAGCTCGGCCTGGGCAACCAGCGGGTGCTCCGCGGCGACGCCGTCGAGCTGCTGGAGCGGGCCGTCGCGCCCCGATCGCTGAACGGTCTCCGGATCTTCTTCCCGGACCCGTGGCCGAAGCGACGGCACCACAAACGGCGGCTGGTGCAGCCCGGCTTCGTCCGGCTGGCCGTGTCCCGGCTGGTCCCGGGCGGCCGGTTGCACCTGGCGACCGACTGGCCGCACTACGCCGAGCAGATGCGCAGAGTGGTCACCGCGGAGCCCGACCTACGGCCGGACGGCGCCTTCCCGCCGGGGCCGGACGGGTGGCAGGAGCGGCCCGAATGGCGTCCTACCACGAAGTTCGAGGAACGTGCCCGGATCGAGGGTCGCCCGGTACGGGACCT
Source organism: Pseudonocardia kongjuensis (assembly GCF_039526905.1). Taxonomy (NCBI): domain Bacteria; kingdom Bacillati; phylum Actinomycetota; class Actinomycetes; order Pseudonocardiales; family Pseudonocardiaceae; genus Pseudonocardia; species Pseudonocardia kongjuensis. Next base: position 21,305 of record NZ_BAAAJK010000063.1, read on the forward strand.
GTTGTACGTCGCCGACCACAGAAGCGCCCCCAGTGACATACGGAGAGTGACCGACTAGGGTCATTGTTCCCCCCGACACACATCCCCGCCCGAGTGACCCCAGAAGGACGCCCGTGACGACGGTGGAGCACGCCGCGAGCAACCAGCCCGCGCCCGCGCGACCGACCCAGCCGGTGCGCCGCCCGGCCGGTTTCCGCCCCAGCCCCACCCCCCGCTCCACCGACGCCCAGCCGGGCACCGCCGAGGAGTCCGCGTCGTCCGCCGGTCAGCAGCAGCCCGAACCGGCCACCCGGGCGGTCGCGATCGTCCCGCTGGCGGGTGCGGTCGACGCCACCACGGCGACCCCGGCCCGGACCGGCGTCGAGGCCACCACCGTCGTCGGCCCCGCCGCGCTGGGCCGCACGGTCCGTACCGGCGGGACGGCCGCCGTGGAGGGCGCCACCGTCGCGGTCCCGCTGCGCAGCACCGGGGCCACCGTCACCACCCGGGTCGAGGCGCCCGGCATCGCCGCGACCACGGTCGTCCCGGCGGCGGGCACGGCGGGCTCGGCGACCACCCGCACCCCGGCGACCACCCGCACCCCGGCGGCCGGCGCCACCGGCTGCCCGGTCACCGGGCACGGGCGGTCCGGCGGGCACCCGGTCGCCGCCGGCGTCCCGGACGAGCGCAATCCGCAGCCGGTCGACCCGAAGGCCGCCGAGGAGTTCCTCCGTCAGGTCTACACCGAGACCGAGCCCGAGCTGCCGCTGACCGAGCGGCTCCGGCAGGTGCTGGGCGAGATCGACCGGCGCGGCGTCTACACCCACACCGCGCACGAGCTCGTGTTCGGCGCGCGGGTCGCCTGGCGGAACTCGGCGCGCTGCATCGGCCGCCTCTACTGGCAGTCGCTGCAGGTGCGCGACCTGCGGCACCTGAGCGACCCGGCGGACGTCGCACAGGAGAGCGTCGGGCACCTGCGGGCCGCCACCCGCGGCGGCCGGATCCGGTCCACGATCACCGTGTTCGCGCCGGACGTGCCCGGCCGGCCGGCCCCGCGGATCCGCAACGACCAGCTGGTGCGCTACGCCGGCCATCGCGGCCCGGACGGCGCCGTCATCGGCGACCCGACCCAGGTCGAGTTCACCGACCGGGTGGTCGAGATGGGCTGGCCGCGGCCGCAGCCGCTCGGCCGGTTCGACGTGCTGCCGCTGCTGATCACCGGTGCGGACGGCCGGTCCCGGCTGTTCGACGTCCCGCCGGACGCCGTGCACGAGGTCCCGCTGCGCCATCCCGAGCACCCGTGGTTCGCCCGGCTCGGGCTGCGCTGGCACTCCGTCCCGGCGATCAGCAACATGCCGCTGGAGATCGGCGGCGTGGTCTACCCGGCCGCGCCGTTCAACGGCTGGTACCTCGACACCGAGATCGGCGCCCGCAACCTGGCCGACCCGGACCGCTACGACCTGCTGCCGGAGATCGCGAAGCGGCTCGGGCTGGACACCCGCTCGGTGCGCACCATGTGGAAGGACCGGGCGATGGTCGAGCTGGTCCGGGCGGTGACCTACTCGTTCGACGCCGACGGCGTCACCATGGCCGACCACCACACCGAGTCCGAGCGCTTCCTGCGGCACCTGGAGAAGGAGGAGGCCGCGGGCCGGAGCTGCCCGGCCGACTGGAGCTGGATCGTGCCGCCGATGTCCGGTGCGCAGACCCCGGTGTTCCACCGCTACTACGACGAGCCGGATCCCGACCTGCGGCCGGCGTTCCTGGAGCCGCACCGGATCTGACCGGAGCCGGCAGCCGTCGGGCCGGTCAGATCGGGCCGCGGGGGTCCCGCTCGGCCCGGTCGCGGCGCAGCCGGTCCAGGTCGCCCTCGGCCAGCGCGGTCCAGAACCGCAGCGCCGCGTGCTCCATCTCCAGCCCCAGCTCGAGGGTGATCATGCGGGGCTCGGCCCATCCCTCGGCGCCGTGCCGGTCGACCATGGCCTCGTAGATGCCGATCCGCTCCTCGTGCTGGCGGATCTGCTCCCGGGCGAGCTTGTCGACGTCCTCCGGTGAGCCCGCCTCGTTGAAGAACAGCTTGAGCTCGGCCACGTCGCGCATCTCGAAGTGCTCGGGTGTCGGGGCGGCCAGCCACTCCCGCAGCGCGGTCCGGCCCGCCCCGGTCAGCGAGTACGTCTTGCGGCGGCGACCGCTGTCCTCGGTGTCGAGGGCCAGCAGGCCGGCCTCGGCGAGCCGGTCCGGCTCCGAGTACAGCTGCGCGTGCGGGAAGTGCCAGAAGTAGCCGACCGATCGGCTGACCGCCCGCTTCAGGTCGTAGGGCGTCGACGGCCCGCGCAGCGCGATCATGCCCAGGACCAGGTACGACGTCGTCGACAGCCGCATCCGCACTCCTCACGACCGGTCCACCGGCAGGGACCCGACTGTAGCCGGGTGCTCCCGGCGCTCCTCGTCCGCCGAGAACGACCCTTGCCAGCGCGATAGTCCGAATCGTATGGTCTGAAACAGATGGACGACGAGGAGGTCGCATGGACCTGGTGACGACGCTGCGCTGGGCTGCCGAGCGCAACCCGGAGCGGACGGCGGTCGCCGGCGCGGGGCGCCGGCTGACCTACCGCGAATGGGACGCCCGCACCGACCGGCTGGCCGCGGCCCTGAGCGCGAACGGGGTGGGCCGGGGTGACCGGGTGGCGCTGCTGATGCACGGCGGCGAGCAGCTGGCGAGCCTGCACCTCGCCGCCCAGAAGCTCGGCGCGGTCTCGGTGCCGCTCTCCACCCGGTTCGGGGTCCCGGAGCTGACCTACTGCCTCGACGACGCCGACGCGCGGCTCGCGATCGCCGACTCCGCGCACGCCGACCGGGTCGCCGAGGCCGGGATCACCGACCGGTTGCGCACCGTCGCCGAGATCGACGCCACGGCGCAGCGGCAGGACGCGCCGGTCGCCGCGGTGACGCCGCAGGCCACCGACCTGAGCGTGATGCTCTACACCTCCGGGACCACCGGGAAGCCGAAGGGCGTGCCGCGCACGCACGGCGCCGAGCACTCCGCCGCCGTCGCCCACGTGATGCAGACCCGGCAGCGGCAGGGGGTGGCCACCCTCGGCGTGATGCCGCTGTTCCACACGATGGGTCTGCGCACCCTGCTGGGATCGATCGTCGTCGGCGGCACCTGGGTCGGCCAGCCCGCCTTCGACGCCGAGGAGTCGATGCATCTGATCCTCGACGAGCGGATCGGCTCGCTCTACCTGGTTCCGACGATCTACTGGTCGCTGCTGCGCACCGGCCGGCTCGGCGGGGCCGGCGCGCTGGACAACCTCGCCTACGCCGGGGCGGCGATGACCCCGTCGCTGGCCGAGCAGCTCGTCGAGGAGCTCGCACCGGTCTCGTTCGTCAACCACTTCGGCTCGACCGAGATCTACACCTTCACCATCGGCCCGGACGTCGCCGCCAAGCCCGGCTGCGCGGGCCGGGCCGGGCTGTTCTCCCGGGTCCGGCTGATCGCACCGGACGCGGACGCCCCGGTCGACGAGCAGGTGAAGCCCGGCGAGCAGGGACAGGTCATCGTCTCGATGGAGTCGGTGGAGGCGTTCGGCGGCTACTGGCAGCGGCCCGACGCGAACGCCAGGGCGATCCGGGAGGGCTGGTACCACACCGGCGACCTGGCCGTCGCCGACGACGACGGCGACCTCTGGGTCTCCGGCCGCACCGACGACATGATCAACTCCGGCGGCGAGAACGTCTACCCGGACGAGATCGAGTCCGTGCTGGCCCGGTGCCCCGAGATCGACGACGTGTGCGTGGTCGGGCTGCCCGACGAGCGCTGGGGGCACGCCGTCAGCGCGTTCGTCGTCCCGGCCCGCGGGGCCGACCCGATGGTCGCCGCCGAACGGGCGATGGCGTTCGCGCGGGAGCACCTGCCGTCGCTGAAGCGCCCGAAGCGGGTCATCGCCGTCGACGAGGTGCCGCGGTCCGGGGTCGGCAAGACCCTGCGCCGCACCCTGGTCGCGGGGGACTACCGGGCCAGGGGTGAGTTCCGTGCCTGAGCACCCGGAGCACTGGACCCCGAGCCGGGACGAGGACGCCGCGCTGGTCACCGGCCGCGGCGCGTTCCTGGACGATCTCGATCCGCTCCCCGGCACGCTGGTCGCCGCCGTCGTGCGGTCCAACCGGCCGCACGCGCGGCTGCGGTCGGTGGATCTCACCCGCGCCAGGGCACATCCCGGGGTGGCCGCGGTGATCGGGCCCGACGAGGTGCGTGCGGCGCTGCGGCCGTTCCCGCTCTCGACCGGTGTGCCGATGCCCTACCTGCCCACCGGCGTCGACAAGGTGCGCTTCGTCGGGGAGCCGATCGCCGTCGTCGTCGCCACCGACCGGTACGTCGCGGAGGACGCCGCGGAGCTGGTCACGGTCGACTACGAGGATCTCGGCGCGGTCACCGCCGCCCGCGCGGCGCTGGAGCCCGGCGCCCCGCTGCTGCACCCCGACGCCGGGACCAACGTCGCCACCGACCGCACCTTCTCCTTCGGGCCGGTCGAGGAACGGTTCGCCGACGCGGCCCACGTGGTGACCGGGACCTACGACTTCCCCCGCTACTCCTCGGTGCCGATGGAGTGCTACTCGGTGATCGCGCACTGGACCGAGCAGTCCGGCGGGCCGTCGGTCGAGGCGTGGGCGAACTTCCACGGGCCGTTCTCGATGGTGCCGGTGATGGCCGGCGCGCTCGGCCTGCCCACCTCGCAGGTGCGGCTGCACGTGCCCGCCGACATCGGCGGCAGCTTCGGGATCAAGGCGGGCATCTATCCCTACGTGGTGCTGATGGCGCTGGCCTCGAAGCACGCCGGCACCCCGGTGCGCTGGTCCGAGGACCGGGTCGAGCACCTGATGGCCAGCTCCACCGGGGCCGACCGGGCGATGACGTTCTCCGCCGCGGTGACCGCCGACGGCACGATCACCGCCCTGCGCACCGACCTGATCGACAACGTGGGCGCCTACCTGCGCCCGCCGGAGCCCTCCACGCTCTACCGCTGCTACGGCAACATCACCGGCCCGTACACGATCGACGCGGTGCAGATCCGGGCCCGCGCGGTCGTCACCAACACCATGCCGACCGGGCTGAACCGCGGGTTCGGCGGCCAGCAGCTCTACTTCGGCCTCGAACGGCTGCTGGACGAGATCGCCGACGCGACCGGGCTCGACGTCGTCGAGGTGCGGCGCCGGAACCTGGTGACCGCGTTCCCGCACGAGACGGCCACCGGCGGCGTCTACGACTCCGGCGACTACGCCGCCGCGCTGGAGCTGGCGGTGAAGAACGCCGACCTGCCCGAGCTGGAGAAGCGCCGCGACGAGGCGCGGGCCCGCGGCGGCTGCTACGGGATCGGTACCGCGCTGGTCGTCGACCCGTCCGGCACCAACATCGGCTACGTCGGTCTCGCCACCCCGGCCGAGCAGCGCAGGCCGGGCCGCGGGAAGTCCGGCTCCACCGAGCACGTCCGGATGTCGGTGGACCTCCAGGGGACCGTGACCGTGCTGCTCGGCTCGGTCCCGCAGGGGCAGGGGCACGCCACGGTGGCCCGCCGGATCGCCGCGCAACGGCTCGGGCTGCCGCCCGACCGGGTCCGCGCGGTGATCGACATGGACACCGCGACGACGCCCTGGACGGTCACCTCCGGCTCCTACTCCTCGCGCTTCGCGCCGCTGGTGACCAGCGCCGTCGTCGCGGCCGCCGACACGATCGCGACGACGGTGAAGGCCGCCGCCTCGACCCTGCTCGACGGCGCCGACCCGGCCGAGCTGTCGCTGGTCGACGGGCACGTGGTGCACCCCGACGGCCGCGGCGTCACGTTCCGGCACGCGGCAGGCGTCGTGCACTGGGATCCGGCCGCGCTGCCCGAGGGCGTGCCCGCGCGGCTCTACGCCGAGGCCGAGTTCTCGCCGCGCGAGACCCGGGCCGCCACCGCCGACGACCGGATCAACTCCTCGCTCTGCTACGGCTTCGTCGCCGAGATCGTCGCCGTCTCCATCGACCCGGACACCCTGGAGATCACCGTCGACCGGGTCTCCTCGGTGCACGACGCCGGCACCGTGCTCGACCAGACCCTGCTCGACGGGCAGGTCCACGGCGCACTGGTGCACGGCCTCGGCGGCGCGGGCTACGAGGAGTTCACGCACGCCCCGTCCGGCCAGCCCACGTCGGCGACGTTCCTCGACTACCTGTGCCCGACCAGCGCCGAGGCCGGGTTCGAGCTGCGCACCGACCACGTGGTGACGCCGTCACCGCTGACCCCGCTCGGAGCCAAGGGCTGCGGCGAGGGGTCGTCCATGAGTTTCCCGGTCGCCTACGCCAACGCCGTCGCCGACGCGCTGGCCCCGCACGGGATCACCGTCACCTCGCTGCCCCTGCACGGCGAGGTCCTGCACCGGAAGTTCACCGAGAAGGAGCGTTCCTGACATGGCACTCACCGGCGGCGACGTCGTCCTCGAACGCGGGCACGACGGCCGCGTCGCGTACCTGACCCTGTCCCACGGCACGTACACCGTCGTCACGATGGAGATGCGCCGGCTGGTCGCCGAGCGCTTCGCCGAGATCGACCGGGACCCGCAGATCAAGGTCGTGGTGGTCCGCTCGGACGGGCAGCACTTCACCTCCGGCGGCGACATCGCCGGGTTCATGGAGGTCGACCCGATCGACCTCACCGACCTCGGGCACGACGTCACCGCCCCGGCCCGTAGCGCCAAGCCGGTGATCGCGGCGATCGACGGCTACTGCTTCGGCGTCGGGCTGGAGATGGCGCTGGCCTGCGACATCCGGCTCGGCACCGGCCGCACCCAGCTCGCGCTGCCCGAGATGAACCTCGGCATGATCCCCGGCTCCGGCGGCACCCAGCGACTGGCCCGGCTGATCGGGCTGTCCCGGGCGAAGTTCCACATCATGACCGCCACCCGGATCCAGGCCCGGCAGGCGCTGGACTGGGGGATCCTCTCCGCCGAGCTGTACGACGACCGGGACGCCCTGCACGCCGCAGCCGACGAGCTCGCGCTGAGGATGGCCGGCTTCTCCCCGGCCGCGCTGCGCACCGCCAAGGAGGTCCTCGACCGCGGTGTCGACGGCCCGCTGTACACCGGCATCGAGCTGGAGCGGAAGGCCTACTCGATGCTGCGCGCCACCGACGACTTCGCCGAGGGCGTGAAGGCGTTCGGCGAGAAGCGCGCGGCGGAGTTCACGGGTCGCTGATGAAGGCCGCACCGTTCGCCTACGTCCGCCCCGGTTCGCTCGACGACGTGCTCGGCGAGCTCGCCGGCGGGGACGGCAAGGTGCTCGCCGGTGGGCAGTCGCTGGTCCCGGTACTGGCCATGCGGCTGGGCCGGCCGGGCACCCTCGTCGACATCACCGCCGTCCCCGAGCTCGGCGAGCTCGGCGTCCGCGACGGCGGCCTGCGCGTCGGCGCGGCGGTGCGCCAGCGCGCGGTCGAGCACGACCCGGCCGCCCGCGCCGTCCCGCTGATCGGGATGGCGATGCCGTTCGTCGGTCATCGCGAGCTGCGCAGCCGGGGCACCGTCTGCGGCAGCCTCGCGCACGCCGACCCGGCCGCCGAGCTGCCCGCCGTCGCCTGCTGCCTGGACGCGCGGATCGAGCTGATCGGCCCGGCCGGTCGGCGGACGATCCCGGCGGCCGAGTTCGTCACCGGGGCGATGAGCACCGCCGCCGGCCCGGAGGACCTCCTGTTGTCGGTGACCTTCCCGGCCGCGGCGGCCGGCGAGGGCCACGGGTTCGCCGAGATCGCCCGCCGGCACGGCGACTTCGCGCTCGCCGGGGTCGTCACCCGGGTCCGGGTCGATCGCGACGGCGCCGTCACCGGGGCCCGGCTGACCGGCTTCGGGATCTCCGACCGGGCCGTCACCCGCGAGGTCACGCCGCTGCTGCGCGAGGCGGAGGACGAGCACGGCCTCCGCCCGGCCACCGCGGCGCTCGCCGAGGAGGTCGTCGACACCGGCGGGGACACCCACGGCTCCACCGGGTACCGGCGGCGGCTGTTCGGCGTGCTCGCCGCACGAGAGCTGTCCCGGGCGCTGCGCCGCGCCCGGGACCGGAGGGAGACCGCATGACCGCCCTGTCCGATCCCCCGGCCTCGCGGGCCCGGCCCGCGCCCCGGGAACGGGTCGCCGCCGACGAGACCGTCCGGATCGCGATGACCGTCAACGGCACCGGGGCCACCGTCGACGTGCCGCCCCGGGCGCATCTCGCCGACGCGCTGCGCGAGCAGCTCGGCCTGACCGGCACCCACCTGGGCTGCGAGCACGGCGTGTGCGGGATGTGCACGATCATGGTCGACGGGCAGGCGGCCCGGGCCTGCCTGCTGTTCGCCGTCCAGTGCGAGGGCGCCGAGATCGTCACCGTCGAGGGGCTCGGCACCCCCGAGGACCAGCATCCGCTGCAGCGGGCGTTCTCCGCCCATCACGGGTTGCAGTGCGGCTTCTGCACCCCCGGCATGCTGATGAGCAGCTACGACCTGCTCCGGTCCGATCCGGGCGTCACCGCAGAGGAGCTGCCCGAGCAGATGTCCGGCGTGCTGTGCCGGTGCACCGGGTACCGCGGGATCCTCGCCGCCGTCGACGACGTCGCACGCACCTACCCGGACGGCGTCCCCGGCCCGCTGGCCTGCGGCCACCGCACCCTGGTCGGCCGTGGCACCGGAGCGGGATCCGGGGCCGGGGCCCCGGCCGAGGACGTCCCGGCGGCCGCGGCACCCGAGCGCGTCGAGCTGCCCTCCGGGCCGCCGTCGGCGGTGGTCGAGGTGACCAGCACGCTGCGGTCGCCGACCGACCGGGTCTGGGCGGTGCTGGACGACTTCGACCTGCTGGCCCGCTGCCTGCCCGGCGCCCGGCTGACCGAGGTGCTCGACGGCGACCGGTACCGCGGCCGCGCCACCGTCGCGCTCGGCCCGGTGAGGCTCTCCTTCGACGGACTCGCCCAGGTCGTCGAACGCGACCCGGCGGCGCACCGGCTGCGCTTCCACGCCCAGGGCTCAGACGCCGGGGGCAGCGCCACCCGGGCCGACGTCGTGCTGGCGGCGGCGGCCGGCCCCGGCGGCGGGACCGTGCTGACCGCGCACGCCGACGTCCACCTCACCGGCCGGGTCGCCCAGTTCGGCCGGGCACTCGCCGGGGACGTCTCGCGGCGGATGTTCGAGCAGTTCGCGGCGAGCGTCGACGAGGCCGCGCAGACCGGCTCGGTGACGGCGCCGGGCCGCCGGGCGCAGCTGCGGCTGCTCGTCGGCACCGCCCGGGACGCCGCCGGGGCGCTCGTCCGGCGCGGGCTCGGCCGGCTCCGGGGCCTGCGCCGCCGGTCCTGACCGCACCGCCGGACACCCCCGTACCCACTGCACCCACTGCATCCACTGTACCGATCCGGTGTGTGATCGCAAGGAGGCGACACGATGACCGCATCCACCGACGGGCCCGGCGAGGGCGCCGTGCTGGACGGGCCGGTCCGTTCCCGGGGGCTCGAGCCCGGCCCCGGCATCCGGTCCGGCCTGCGCGGCCTGCCGTCGCGGCTCACTCCGGCGACGATCGGCGCCGGGGTGGTCGCCGCGGTCTTCGGGTGCACCGGGCCCGCCCTGATCGTGATCGACGGAGCCGCCGCCGCCGGCGTCCCGGGCGTGATCATCTCGTCCTGGATCTTCGGGATCTACGTGTTCGGCGGGCTGATCTCGCTGTTCCTGGCTCTGCGCTACCGGATGCCCGCGGTCGGCGCGTACTCCATCCCCGGCGCGGTGCTCGCGGTCGGGGCGCTCGGCTCCTACGAGTTCTCCGACCTGGTCGGGGCGTTCCTGGTCGCCGGGCTGCTCGTGCTGGCGCTCGGCCTCAGCGGGCTGATCGGCACGGTGGCCCGCCTGCTCCCGCTGCCCATCGTGATGGCGATGATCGCGGGGGCGCTGATCCGGTTCGGCACCGAGGTGGTGAACGCGGCCGCGGCGGCGCCGTGGATCGTCGGCTCGGCGATCGCCGGGTTCCTGGTGCTGTCCCGGTTCGTGCCGTCGGTCCCGGGGGCGCTCGGCGCACTCGGGGCCGGGCTGGTCGCGGCCATCGCGACCGGCGCCCTCTCCGGGGACGGCGCCGCCGTCGAGGGCTGGACCCTTCCGGTGCTGGTCGTCCCCACCTTCGACGTGGGCGCGCTGCTCGCCGTCGCGCTGCCGCTCGCCGTCCTGGTGATCGCGGCCGAGAACGCGCAGGCCTACGGCGTGCTGCTCAGCCAGGGCTACCGGCCGCCGGTGAACGCGATGACGGTGGCCAGCGGCGTCGGCGGCGCGCTGGCCCCGCTGTTCGGCGGGCACAACGCGAACGTGGCCGGGCCGATGACGGCGATCTGCGCCGGTCCGCAGGCGGGCCCCGACAAGGACGCCCGGTACGCGGCGAGCGTGGTCAACGGTGTCGTGTTCATCGCCTTCGGCGTGCTCGCCGGCCTGGCGGTGACCGCGGTGACGGCGCTGCCGGTCGAGCTGGTCTCGGCCGTCGCGGGCCTGGCGATGATCGGGGTGCTGGTCTCGTCGTTCCGCGGCGCGTTCGGCGAGGGCCGGTTCCGGGTGGGGGCGCTGACGGCGCTGGTCGTGGCCATGAGCGGGATCGCGCCGCTGGGGATCTCCAGCCCGTTCTGGGCGCTGGTGGCCGGCGTGCTCGCCTCGGCGGTCCTGGAGGGTCGCGACTTCCGGTCCGCACCGGCGTGAGCCCGGTCGCCGGTGCGGTCGCGGGCCGCGCCCGGGCGGGCCGGGCGGGTCAGGCCGGCGGCGGCGGGGCCAGGCCGGGGACCTGCCGGGTCCGCCCCCGGAACTCGGCGACAACCGCCCCGTCGGCGGTCCGGACCGTCACGTCGTAGAGCCCGGACCGGCCGGTCAGCGCGCGCTCCGCCGCCTCGGCGGTCAGCAGGTCGCCGGTCCGGGCCGGGCGCAGGAACGCGATGTCCGCGCCGGTCGCCAGCGCCGAGACGCCGTAGGCGTTGCACGCGTACGCCATCGCGGCGTCGGCGAGCAGGAACAGGTAGCCGCCGTGGCAGACGCCGTGGCCGTTGGCGTGGTCCTCGCCGACCGTCATGGTGGCGACGGCGCGGCCCGGCGCCACCTCCGTCACCTCGACGCCCGCGGCGCGGGCCGCCCGGTCCGCCGCCCGCATCGCGGCCGCGCTCTCCTCGGCGATCCGCTGACCGTCGGTGCCCGCACTGCCCGTCGTCGTCACCGGCACAGTCTCGCCCACCCGGCGCCCGCCGGCCGACGGCACGTCCCGACTAGGCTCGCCGGCATGAGCAGCGGGGCGGGGACCGTGACGGGCCAGCAGGGGCGTACCGGGCCGACCGGACCGCTGGAGCGGGTGCTGCTCGTCTGGGACGCCCCGAACATGGACATGAGCCTCGGCTCGCTGCTGGGCGCCCGGCCGACGTCGGCCTACCGGCCCCGGTTCGACGCCGTCGGCCGCTGGCTGCTCGATCTCGCCGGCCCCGAGGCCGAGGCCGAGGCGTGCGTGTTCACCAACGTCGCCGCGGGCAGCATCGAGATCGTCCGGCCCTGGGTCGAGGCGCTGCGCAACGTCGGCTTCGCGGTCTTCGCCAAGCCGAAGAGCAGCGAGGACTCCGACGTCGACGACGACATGCTCGCGCACATCGACCTGCGCGCGGCCGAGGGCAGGCTGCGGCACGTCGTCGTCGCGTCCGGCGACGGGCGGGCGTTCAAGGACCCGCTGGAGAAGCTCGTCGAGTCCGGCACCGACGTCTCGGTGATCGGGTTCCGGGAGTACGCCGGGTTCGCGCTGTCCTCCGAGGTGATCTCGTTCCTGGACCTGGAGGACATCGACGGCGTGTTCCGGGAGCCGCTGCCGCGGGTCTCGCTGGACACGCTGCCCGACGAGGGCGCCTGGCTGCCGCCGTTCCGGTCGCTGCGCTCGCTGCTCGAGCGGCGCTGACGATGGCGGTGCTGCAGCGGCTCACCGCCCCGGTGGCGCTGAGCTGCGCGCCGGGGTTCCCGGTCGTCCGCGACGCCGTGCTCGACGTCGACGACGCCGGCCGGATCGCCCACTTCGGCCCGGCGGCCGACGCCCCGGCGACCGACGCCGTCGTCCGGCCGCTGCCCGGGCTGATCATGCCCGGCCTGGTGAACACGCACTGCCACACCCCGATGTCGCTGCTGCGCGGGATGGGCGGCGATCTCCCGCTGATGCCGTGGCTGACCGACGTGATGTGGCCGGCCGAGGCGCTGCTGACCGAGTCCGACGTGCACGCCGGGATGCTCGCCGGCTGCCTGGACCTGCTGCGGACCGGCTGCACCACCAGCGTCGAGATGTACTTCTTCACCGACGCGCTGACCGACGCCGTCCGGACCGCCGGATCGCGCGCCGTGCTGACGCCGGGCATCATCGCCGCGCCCGGCTGGGACCGGCTGGGCACCTGGGAGCAGATGCGCGACGACGTGTCGGCCCGGATCGACGCGCACGGCCTGCACCCGGGCGGGGACGGCCGGATCGAGCTGGGCTACGGCCCGCACTCGGCGTACACCCTCCCGCCCGGCGCGCTGGCGTCGATCTCCGAGCACGCCCGCGAGCGGGGCGCGCTGGTGCACACGCACGTCGCCGAGTCCCGCGGCGAGGACGCCCACCTGCGCGACGAGCACGGCTCGGTCCCGGCGATGCTGGACGCGGGCGGCGCGCTGGGCGGCCGAATCCTGGCCGCGCACTCGGTGCACCTGTCCGACGACGACATCGCCACCTACGCCCGGCACGGGGTCGCGGTCGCGCACTGCCCCGGCTCCAACGCCAAGCTCGCGGCCGGGACGGCACGGTTGCTGGACCTGCGCCGGGCCGGCGTCCCGGTGGGGCTGGGGACCGACGGCCCGGCCTCCGGTGACGACCTGGACCTGTGGCACCAGGCGCGGCTCGCCGGGCTGCTCGCCCGGATCGGGGCCGACGACGCCGCGGCGATCACCGCCGCCGAGGTGCTGTTGATGGGCACCGCCGACGCCGCGGCCGCGATCGGGCGGGACGACCTGGGCGTGCTCGAGACCGGCCGGCGGGCCGACGTGGTGCACATCGACACCGACGACTCGGCGTTCGTCGCCCCGGAGGACGACGCCCAGCTGGTGTCGAACCTGGTGTGGGCCGGCGGCTCGCGGCTGGTGCGCGACGTGTGGGTCGGCGGCGAGCAGGTCGTCGCGGGCGGCGAGCCGACGATGGCCGACCGCCGGGAGTCGCTCGCCGCGGTGCGGGCCGTCTCGGCCCGGCTCCGGAAGGCGCTGGCGTCCTGAGGGGTCAGGGGCCGAGCACCGACGCCAGGTAGGGATCGGTGAACCGCCGCTCCGGGTCGAACCGGTCGCGGACCTCGCCGAACGCCGCCCAGCCCGGGTAGGCGACGGCCAGCTCGTCCGGCCCCCACTCGTGCCGGGTCGTCCAGCAGGGGCGCCCGCCCGCGTCCTCCAGGACGGCACCGGCCAGTCGGCGCACCGGCTCCTCCGCCGCGCCGCGGGTCCGGATCCGCAGGTAGGCGGTGTCCCGGCCGGACGCCGGGTGCAGGTGGCCGGTCTCGGCGGGCCCCAGCCGCACCCGGACCGGGCGCAGATCGTGCCCCCGGGTGGCGACCGCGGCGCCCAGCTCGCGGAGCACGGTGCCGAGCGCGGCGCGCGGCACCGCCCACTCGGCGAGATCGGGGTCCCACGGCTGCGGATCGGGCAGCACCTCGTGCGGCGGGCCTGCGGTCCCGGGTGCCCAGCGGTGCGGCGGCGGCCACGACGACCGCGCGGACCACCACGACGACGCCAGCCGGGACACCGCCCGGCCCCAGGTCCCGGCGTATCCGCCGCGGCCCTCGGCGACCTCGGCGGGCAGGTCGTCGGTGTCCTCGGGCTCGGCCCACCGGACGATCGCCTGGCCGGTGTGCACCGCCACGTCGCACTCGGTCCAGGCGTGCCCGGTCAGCACGCCGTCGGTGAGCAGCTCGCTGGTCCGGGTCGGCTCCTCGTGCACCCGCAGCCTGCGCAGCGGCACCGTGCGCAGCTGCACGGCGGTGAGCACGCCGAGCGCGCCGAGGCCACAGCGGGCGGCGTCCAGGTCCGATCCGGTCACCTCGCGGACCCGGCCCAGCCCGTCCACCAGCCGCACCGCCAGCACCTGGTCGGACAGCGACCCGACGGCCGGTTCGCCGCCGTACATCCCGAGCCCGGTGGCACCGGCGATGGTGGCCCGCGGCGCGTCCGGCACGGTCGCGAGCGCGCGCCCGGACGCGGCCAGCGTGGTGCACAGGGCGGCGATCGTCTCCCCGGCGCGGACCCGCACGGTGTCCTCGGCGACCTCGACGACCCCGGTCAGCGCGGACGCGTCGAGCAGCACGTCGTCGGTCCGGACCAGCGGTCCCGGCGCCCGCGCCCCCGCCCCGGTCGGGCGCACCCGGGTGCCCCGCTCGGCGGCGCGCCGCACCGCCGTCACCACCCCGGCCTCGTCCAGCGGGCGGTCGGTGCGACGGGGTCCGGTCGCCGCGGCATCGGTGCTCATCGACTGCAGGGTAGAGCGCCCGGGCGTCACCGTGCGGAAGGATCCGGGTACGACGCGGCGACGTCACCCCGCACGACTGCGTCGAACGTGGTGACTCAGGTGACGGTGGTGACTGCAGTGTTCGGTGATGCTGCAGAACGGACTATGACAGACCCCTTGTGACCCGGACGGCCGCCCGTTACGGTCACACTCCGTGGCGATCATGTCGCCGCGTGAGGCAGGGCCGACGCCGTCCCCGCCTCGTCGAGCCCGCGCCTCCGGAATCGCGCTCCCCACGGTTCCGGGCCGGCTCGATCGCGTCCGGCACCGCCCGACCGTGCCGGCACGGGCACGCGCGAGGGCCGGGACGCCCGGTCGGCTCCCTCCGACCCGGCGTTCCGGCCCTCGCCTTGCGTGCTGACGACCCTGCTCCCCAGCCGGTCGTCACCCACCCCGCGGCCCAAGGTCTCCGCGGGACGTCTTCTCACCTCCCGGGACGTCCCGGGGGCGCGCTGGTTGCCTGCGCCGTGACGATCAGGCCGAACGGGTCAGCCGGTGCCGCCCGGCGCCGCCGAGCAGGTCGGCGACCGCCGCCCGGTCCGCGGCCCGCGCGGCGTCCCGGCGGCGCCGCAGCATCGCCAGCGCGGCGTCGCCCGGGTCGTTCCAGGTGCCCCGGCCGACCGGCTCGGACTGCTGCGGGACCGGCGAGGCGAGCGGATCGGTGTGGAACGCGGCGACCGCGTCGGCGGTCTGCCGGGCGTCGGCGGCCGGGGCGCGGCGGGTGGTCCGGACGGTGCCGCGGTGCACCCGCCGCACGGCGTTGCCCGCGGAGCCGGAGCGCTGCCGGTCCCGCCACCCGCCGACGGTGAGCGAATGGAAGATCGGGGTCTCGTCCGCGATCTCGTTGTGCGACTCGTGCCGGCCCGGGAACGGCCATCCGTCCCGGGTGGCCCGCCGACGCCGGATCGACGACTCGAGACCGCCGGAACCGTGACCGCTGGATCCATTCTCGAACTCGTACACCCGCCGTACCTCCTGCTCGCTGACGTCGGTTGTGTGCCGCAACTGGTTCGCCCGAAGTCCGTACCCGTCGTACCGCCGTTCGGCCCACTCACTCCGTCAACGGGTGACACCCGAGCGGGGAAACGGCGGTTACAGCGACACCGGCAAGTGCGCTCGTACGGGTGGCGCAGCCCGGCCGTCCCCCTGCGTCGCGTGTACGGAGAGTGTTCGTCCGGCGCTCTTGTGGAGCAGCGAGTAATCGTCCACCCGTCCCGAACCCGGGGTGGAGGTGTCGCTCCGGCTGCTCCCACCGGCTTCGGGCCACGTCCGGGCGGTGATCGGGCGATGGGTGACCGGTCCGCCACCTGACGGTGTCACCGCCGGACCTCGGGGTGTCCACTACACGGGTGTAGTTCGACGCTGCGTGACCTCCGGTGGTCCGCACTGCTCCGACCGCGCGGTGGCTGGGCCGTCCGAGGGGTGCGAGAGGTTCCCCGGATCGCGTGCCGGGCGGACGTCGCCGGACGGCCGGTCGCCGGCGCGTCCCGGTCCGCGGGCCCGGATCGCCGGCACCGTCGTGCCGGTCGTCGGCACCGCCCTGCCGGACCGCCGGCACCGTCCCGGGGCGACGGGCCGGCCCCGGCCGGATACCGCCGGGTGGACCGCCCCGGCCGGGCCGGCGCTGGGCCGTCCGAGCGGACCTGGGTGCGGGCGCCGCGCGCGGCGGGCCGGCGGCCGGACCGGGGTCTAGCGTCGGGGTGATGGCGGACGGTGCGGGACCAGGCGACGGCCGGCCGGACCCCGGGACGGCCACCGACCCGTACACGACGCGCCCGGACACCGCACGGCCGGACACGGCGCAGCCGGACACCACGCACCCGGACACCGCGCCCCCGGACACCGCGCAGCCGGACACCGCGCCCCCGGAGACCGGCACCGGGCACGATCCCGGGTCCCCCGCGGCCGCGCTCGCCGAGGGAGCCGGACCGCCCCTCGCCGAGCCCCGGGGCGGCGCGGCCTCCGATCCGGAGGCCGCCCTGTCCTGGTCCGACACCCCGCAGCAGGCACCCGGGGCCCGGCGATCGCGCCGCCCGGCGGGCCGCTCGGACGTCCCGGCACCGCTGCGGGTGGCCTCCGAGATCTGCGCCCGGATGCTGGTCATCGCGGCCGGACTGGCACTGATGATCTTCCTGGTGATCCAGCTGCGGGTGGTCGTCATCCCGGTCGCGATCGCCGTGCTGCTGGCCGCGCTGCTCGCCCCCCTGGTCCAGTGGCTGCACGACCGGCGGGTCCCGCGCGGGGTCGCCACCGGGCTGGTGATGGTCACCGGGCTGGCCGCGCTCGGCGGGCTGCTGACCCTCGTCGTCAACACCCTGGTCGACGGCACCGCCGACCTGATCGGGCAGCTCACGATCAGCGTGGCGTCGCTGCAGGGCCTGGTGGACGCCACCCCGTTCCAGGTCGACGTCGAGCAGCTCGGGAACCAGCTGCTGGAGACCCTGCAGGACAACCAGCAGACCCTCACCTCGGGTGCGGTGAGCACCGCGACGACGGTCGGCGAGGTGCTGGCCGGTTTCGCGCTGTGCCTGTTCGCACTGATCTTCATGCTCTACGACGGCCGCCGGATGTGGGGCTTCCTGCGGCTGCTCGCACCGGTCGGCCGGCGCGAGCGGGTGGACGTCGCCGGGCGGCGCGCGTTCGCCTCGCTGGTCGGCTACGTGCGGGCGACGGTGCTGGTCGCGATCGTGGACGCGACCGGGATCGGCCTCGGGCTGTGGATCACCGGCGTACCGCTGGCGCTGCCGCTGACGGCGCTGGTGTTCGTCGGCGCCTTCATCCCGATCGTCGGCGCCGTGGTGACCGGGGCGATCGCCGTGCTGATCGCGCTGGTCGCGAACGGCCTCGGGACCGCGCTGATCGTGCTCGGCGTCGTGCTGGCCGTGCAGCAGCTGGAGAGCCACGTGCTCCAGCCGGTGCTCCTCGGACGCGCCGTGCGGCTGCACCCGCTGGCCGTCGCGCTGGCCGTCGCCGCCGGCGTGGTGATCGCCGGCATCGTCGGCGCGCTGCTCGCGGTCCCGCTGCTGGCGGTGCTCACCGCCGCCGTGCGCTCGCTCGTCGCACCCCGGGAGGTCGCACCCGAGGCCGTCGATCCGCTGCGGCCGCGCGACGGGAACCCGCCCGCCGAGCTCACCGGGAGATCGTGAACCCTGCCGGGCGGGCGAACCGGTGGGACGATCGGTCCGTGCGCTATCTCGTCACGGGAACGACCGGGTACATCGGTGGACGGCTGGCACCGCGGCTGCTGGGGCACGGCCCGGAGGCCGATCTGGTGCCCGACCCGGACGCCGGCCCGGTGCACGTCCGCTGCCTGGTCCGGAACCCGGACAAGCTCGCGGACGTCCCGTGGGCAGGCGACGCCGAGATCGTCACCGGGGACCTGCTCGATCCGGAGAGCGTCCGGGAGGCGTGCCGGGACGTCGACGTCGTCTACTTCCTGGTGCACTCGCTGTCCGACTCGGACTTCGCCTCGCTCGACCGGCGGGCGGCGCTGATCCTCGGTGAGGCCGCGCGCGAGGCCGGCGTGCGGCGGATCGTCTACCTGGGCGGGCTGCACCCGGACGGCGACCCGGCCGAGCTGTCGGCGCACCTGGCGTCCCGGGTCGAGGTCGGGGAGACGCTGCTGCGGTCCGGGGTGCCGACCGTCGTGCTGCAGGCGGCGGTGATCCTCGGCTCCGGATCGGCCAGCTTCGAGATGCTGCGCCACCTCACCGAGCGGCTCCCGGTGATGGTCACCCCGCGCTGGGTGCACAACCGGATCCAGCCGATCGCGGTGCGCGACGTGCTGCGCTACCTGATCCGGGCGGCCGAGCTGCCCGGGCGGCTGAACCGGACGTTCGACATCGGCGGGCCGGAGATCCTCACCTACGTCGAGATGATGCAGCGCTACGCCGCCGTCGCCGGGCTGGGCCGCCGGCGGGTCGTCCCGGTGCCGGTGCTGTCGCCGTCGCTGTCCGCGCACTGGATCAACGTCGTCACGCCGGTGCCGAAGTCGATCGCGACCCCGCTGATCGAGTCGCTGGTGCACGAGGTCGTCTGCTCCGAGCAGGACATCCTGGGCTACGTGCCCGACCCGCCGGAGGGCCGGATCGGCTACGACCGGGCGGTGCGGCTGGCGCTGTCCCGGATCACCGACGGCGAGGTCGAGACCCGCTGGTCCGGCGCGACCGTGCAGAACGTGCCGTCCGATCCGCTGCCCAGCGACCCGGAGTGGGCGGGCGGCAGCGTCTACCTCGACGAGCGCGAGCAGGACTGCGGCGCCTCACCCGAACGGCTGTGGACGGTCGTCAAGGGCATCGGCGGGGAGCGCGGCTGGTACTCGTTCCCGCTGGCCTGGTCGGTGCGCGGATGGATGGACCGGGCCGTCGGCGGGGTCGGGCTGGCCCGCGGCCGCCGCGACCCGGACGACCTGCACACCGGCGACGCGCTGGACTGGTGGCGGGTGGAACGGCTGGTGGAACCCGGCGGCGACAGCCGGAACGGGGACAGCCGGAACGGGGACGGGGCGGCGCTGCTGCGGCTGCGGGCCGAGATGAAGGTCCCGGGCCGGGCCTGGCTGGAGATGACGGTCCGGCCCCGCGACGGCGGATCGACCTACCATCAGCGCGCGGTGTTCATCCCGCACGGGCTGCCCGGGTTCCTGTACTGGTGGTCGGTCGCGCCGTTCCACGGGATCGTCTTCGGCGGGATGGTCCGCAACATCACCAGGACCGCCGAGCGGACCGACGACGGCGCACCCGACACCCCGCCGGCGAGCCGCAGGCCGTCCTGGCTGCGGTCCCGCCGGTCCGCCGGCCGCGCCGCCTGATCCCGGTCAGCCCGCGGCGTCGCGGCCCCACAGCACCGGCGGCGCCGACGGGTTCAGCGCGGCCCGCAGCACCGCCGACTCGCGCTCGGACACCGAGCGGGCGAAGTGCAGCAGGACGGCCTCGGTGTCGCCGGCCGCGTCCAGCAGCTCGCGCAGCGCCTGCGCGGTCTCCTCCTCGCGGGTGGCGGCCGGGCGGTAGAGATAGGCCCGGCCGTCGAGCTCGCGCCGGACCCAGCCCTTGCGGTGCAGGTTGTCCAGCACCGTCATGACGGTGGTGTAGGCCAGCGGGCGGGCCGGTGCGAGGCGGGCCCGGACGTCCCGGACGCGGCACGGTGCGGCACCGTCCCACAGCACGTCCATCACGGCTGCCTCGAGCTCACCGAGTCGACCTCGCATGGTGCCTCCCGGCCTACGAGGGTAACCGCAACCCCCCATGCGCCCCAGGGCTCCGTCCGGCGGACCGCTCCGCCGCCACCCGGCCGAGCAGCCGCGGAGCCGGATCGAGGACGACCCACCGGCCCCCGGCCGCCTCGATCCCCGGCAGCTCCGCGCGCACCTCGTCGGCGAGCTCCGGCATGAACAGCACGACCCGGTCGGGCTGCAGCCGCGCCAGCTCCGCCGGGGCGACGACGGGCACGTCGGTGCCGGGCATCCGCCTGCCCTGCTTCGCCGGCGCCGCGTCGCCGACCGCCGCGAGCAGGTCCGACCGGATCCCGGCCCGGCAGACCAGGGGGACCGCCCGCGACGCGGCGCCGTAGGCGGCGACGGTGCGGCCCGCGGCCCGCTCGGCGACCAGCCAGGCGTGCAGCGCGCCGGTGCCGTCGGCGGCGGCCTGCAACCGGCCCAGCCCGGCCGCGGTCCGGACGCCGAGCCCGTCCTCGGCCCTGAGCAGCCGCCGGGCCCCGGCGTCCGGCTCGGCCCCGGCCCGGGCGGTGACCAGCAGCGTTCCGCCGGAGAGCGGGTACCACCAGGCGCGGTGCAGGCCGATCCCGTGCCCGCGCAGCGCCGCGTCCAGCGCGGGCAGCGACCAGTAGGCGTGGTGACCGTGCCGCAGGTCGTACCACTGGCCCTCGCGCAGCACGGTGCCCAGCGACAGGAGCTGCAGGGCGAGCGTCCCGCCCGGGGCGAGCAGGGCGGCGCGGCGGCGCAGCGCGGTCCGCTGGTCCGGCTCGTGCAGCAGCCCGTAGACGTCGACCACCAGGTCGGCGGGCCCGGCCCCGGGATCCGCCGGGTCGAGCGCGGTCATCCCCCGGCCGGTCAGCCGGGGCAGCCAGGACTCGCCGTGCGGGCTGCCGAACTCGGCCACCCGGCCGCCGGGACGGACCAGGCCGGCGTCGGCGAGCCGGGCGACCGACCGGTCGCTCTGCGCGGCGAACGCCAGCGGCTCGACGCCGTGCAGCTCCTCGGCGACCGGCACGTCGTCGGCGAGCTGGGCCAGGCCGCAGCGCCTGCACAGCCACATCCGCAGCGGGGCGACCGGATCGGGCAGCGGCGCGTCCCGCAGCGGCATGCGGTCCCACGGGGGCTGTTCGCCGAGGTCGAGGACGATCTCGCCGCGATCGGAACGGCAGGCGCGGCAGCGCACCGGTTCCGGCATGGCGCCCACCCCCGATCAACTATGGGCGATAGTAGTCCGCGACGGCGGCCACGCCTCGGCCACCCGTTCGGAGCAGTACACATTCGCCGAGCGTCACCGACGGCGGTCTCGCTCGTTGTCGTCCCGGGTACGAGAAACGGGCCGGGGCCCGGACACGCCACCGGGCGTGACCGGAGCGGCCGGGGGGAGCGGCGGGTGAGCGTGCTGAGGACCGTGGTGCCGGGGTCGCTGCTCGTCGGGCCGCCGGGGCCGGACGCGTTCGCGGTGCGCCGCAGGCGCCGGGTGGCCCGGGACGCGGTGGACGGCCTGCACCTGCACCGGGCCGAGGCGGTGCTGCTCGACGTGTCCCGCGGAGCCGGCTACGCGGTCGTGATCGACGCCCGCCCGGAGGCCGAGACGTTCGGCCGGCTCGCCGTGTCCGTGCTGGACGGCGGGCGGCTGCTGCTGGTCCCGCCCGGCTGCCTGCACGGCGTGCAGGCGCTCACCGACGGCACGATCGTCGAGACCCGGTCGGCGGCCAGGCCGAGCCGCCGGGACCGGGCGACCGTCGATCCCGACGACCCGGACCTCCAGCTGCGCTGGCTGCGGTCCCGGCCCGCCAGGACACCGGCCCCGGACCGCTCGTGGACCGGTCTGTGCAGCAGGCTCGGCGCCCCGGCCGGGCCCCGGCGGGACCGCGTCTCCATCTGGTGACCCGGGCCGGTGCGGCGTGAGCACCGGCACTGTGACCCCGTTCGCCCGGCTGTCAAGGTCACGATCAGGTCACGTAGTCTGCCCTGAACGCCCGGATCGACGTCGCCCCAGGCTCCCCACCGGTGCTCCCGTGCGCCGGTCGAGACTCCGAGGGGTGCTCCTGTGCTGAGCGAGCGCGAGACACGGCGGCTGCACGAGATCGAGATCCAGCTGCGGCTCACCGATCCACGCCTGGTGCGCCGGTTCGCGGCGCTCACCGGCGCGAACCGGCCGGCCGGCCCGGGGCGCGCGCTGCGTCCCGCCACCCCGGGGAGCCTGCTGCGTCCGGCCGCGCCGGGAAGCCTGCTGCACGGCCCGGGCGGGTCGGGTCGTTCGGTGCACGGGGCCGGGCCGCTGCCGTCGGCGCTGCTGGGAGTGTCCCTGCTGGTGCTGCTGGCCGGAGCGGTCATGGTCGCGGTGCCGGTGGTGATCGCCGGGATCGTGCTCGCCGCGCTGTCGCTGGGCGTCGCGGCCACCGTGCCGCAGCGGCGCCGACCCGGGGGCTGAGCGGGCCGCCGGGCCACGCTCACCGCGCCGGTCGCGCCGGGCCTGCCCGGCCGCCTGACACCCCGTGCCGCGGCCACCGCCGCGCTGCCGCCACGTCCCACGCTGTCGCCACGTCCCACGCCGCGGTCAGCGGGCCGCACGCCACGTCGTACCGGCCGCCCGCGCGCCCGGTGCTGCCGCTGCCCGGCGCTCAGCCGTGCGCGAGATCGGAGAACCGGCTGTAGTGCAGCTGGTGCGCCACGGTGATCGTCGTCGTCGGACCGTTACGGTGCTTGGCCAGGATCAGGTCCGCCTCGCCGGCCCGCGGGTCGTCCTGCTCGAAGGCGTCCGGGCGGTGCAGCAGCACCACCATGTCGGCATCCTGCTCGATGGATCCGGACTCACGCAGGTCGGACAGCATCGGCCGCTTGTCGGTCCGCTGCTCGGGACCACGGTTCAGCTGGCTCATCGCGACCACCGGCACCTCGAGCTCCTTGGCGAGCAGCTTGATCTGCCGGGAGAACTCCGAGACCTCCTGCTGGCGGGACTCGACCTTGCGGCCCGAGGTCATCAGCTGCAGGTAGTCCAGGATGATCAGCTTCAGGTCGTTGCGCTGCTTCATGCGGCGCGCCTTGGCCCGGATCTCCATCAGCGTCAGGTTCGGCGAGTCGTCGATGTAGAGCGGCGCCTCGGAGATCTCCGACATCCGCCGCGCCATCCGCGTCCAGTCCTCGTCGGACATCCGGCCGGCCCGCATGTCGGCCAGCCGGATCCGTGCCTCCGCCGACAGCAGACGCATCACGATCTCGGACTTGCTCATCTCCAGGGAGAAGAACGCGCTGGTCATGCCGTTCTTGATGGAGCAGGAGCGGGCGAAGTCCAACCCCAGGGTGCTCTTCCCGAGCCCGGGCCGGGCCGCGACGACGACCATCTGCCCGGGGTGCAGACCGTTGGTGACCGCGTCGAGATCGGCGAACCCGGTGGGGACGCCGGAGGACATGCCGCCGCGGGAGGCGATCGCGTCGATCTCGTCCATCGTCGGCTGGAGGAGCTCCTCCAGCACCGTGTAGTCCTCGGTGGTGGTGCGCTCGGTGACCTCGTAGACGGCGGCCTGCGCCCGGTCGACGACCTCGTCGACCTCGCCGCCCTCGGCTCCGTGGTAGCCGAGCTGCACGATCCGGGTGCCGGCCTCGACCAGCCGGCGCAGGATCGCCTTCTCCCCGACGATCTCCGCGTAGTACGCCGCGTTCGCCGCGGTCGGCACCGTCGCGATGAGGGTGTGCAGGTACGGCGCACCGCCCAGGCGCACCAGCTCGCCGCGGCGCTGCAGCTCGGCCGACACGGTCACCGCGTCGGCCGGCTCACCGCGGCCGTAGAGGTCCAGGATCGTCTCGTAGACCGTCTGGTGCGCGGGACGGTAGAAGTCCTCCGGGCGGAGCACCTCGACGACGTCGGCGATCGCGTCCTTGCTCAGGAGCATGCCGCCCAGTACCGACTGCTCCGCGGTGAGATCCTGCGGCGGCTGACGATCGAAGGTGCCGCTCCCGCCGCTGCCGGAGCCGCCCGCCTGGTCCTCGTCGCGAACGGCTCGAGGCCGGCCGGTGGGACGATCGTCCGTCAGAGCCATACGCAGCGTCACCCCCGGTGGACAGCATAGCGAACACACGTTCGAAGCGCGAGAGCCGTCCTCGGCGTACTCGCGTGGGTCTCCCGTGATGGTCCGGCCCGGGCGCCCGCCACCGGGCCGCCTGTCGTGCGGGCGGGTGCGGGACGTACTGCCGAGCCGGTCGGACCGAGGCTAGGTCGGCGCACACCCCCGGCACCAACCGGCCTGGTGATCAACCTGGGGACGGACTGTGCACGACCGCCGCCCATCCCGGGACCGTGCTGTGGACAACCTGGGGACAGCGCATCGATTTCTGCCATAATCGCTGGTCAGTGGCATGGGGACAGCTGTGGACAACATCGCTCTGGCGTGTCGTCGCAGGGCCGCTTCCGGCGTGTCGGAGTGCGCCGGACACCGTTCACCGCCCGGCGCGTCCACAGCCCCGCCCGACGAGCCGATCGTCACCGCGCGGCGTGTCGTCTGTGTGACAGCGGATCCGGTCCGTCCTCACCCGACCGGGCGGACCCGTCCACTCGCGACTCCGGAGCGCGTCCGCGGACCGGTCGCCGACCCGTCGCGGGCGGGCCCGTACATACGACAGAGCGGTGCCCGGAGCACTCGGCTCCGGACACCGCTCTGACTACTCTCAGTGGTCGACCGACCACCGCACCGCTCAGCTCGCGACGACCGCGATCGGCAGCTCGGTGGTGACCTCCGGGTGCAGGCGCACCTGCACCTGGTGCTTGCCCAGGGTCTTGATGTGACCCGGGACGTCGACGATCCGCTTGTCCAGCGTCGGACCGCCGGACGCCTTGACCGCCTCGACGACCGCGGTCGGGGTGACCGAGCCGAACAGCCTGCCGTTGTCGCCGGCCTTGGCCGGGACGGTCACGTTCAGGTTGCGCAGCTGCGAGTCGACCTGCTGGGCGTGCCCGAGGTCCCGGATCTCGCGGGTCTTCTGGGCCCGGCGGATCTGCTCGACCTGCTTCTCGGCACCACGGGTGGCGACGACCGCGAGCTTGCGCGGCAGCAGGTAGTTGCGGCCGTAGCCGTCCTTGACCTCGACGATGTCGCCGGGCGCGCCCAGGTTGGGGACGTCGGCGTTGAGGATGAGCTTCATCTGCGTTCTCCTCGTCAGCGCGCGGTCGAGGTGTAGGGCAGGAGGGCGACCTCGCGGGAGTTCTTGACCGCGACGGCGACGTCCCGCTGGTGCTGACGGCAGTTGCCGGTCACCCGACGGGCACGGATCTTGCCCCGGTCCGAGATGAACTTCCGCAGCAGACCGGTGTCCTTGTAGTCGATCAGCTGGGCCTTGTCCTTGCAGAACGCGCAAACCTTCTTCTTCGGCTTGCGCACGATGGCCTTGGCCATGGTGGTGCTCCTGGTGGGTCTACCGCCCGTGACGGGCGGTGGGTACGTGGATCAGAAAGGGGGCTCGTCGTCGGACGCCGCGCCGCTCCCGGCGGGCGGGGCCGAACCCCAGGGGTCGTCATAGCCGCCGCCGGAGTTGCCTCCGCCGGAGCCGCCGCCCTGCTGGCCGCCGCCGCCACCGCCGTCGTAGCCGCCGCCACCGCCGCCGCCACCGAAGCCGCCGGAGCCTCCGCCCCGGCTGACCTTGTTGACCTTGGCGGTCGCGTAGCGCAGCGAGGGGCCGACCTCGTCGACCTCCATCTCCACGACGGTGCGCTTCTCGCCCTCACGGGTCTCGAAGGACCGCTGCCGCAGCCGCCCCTGCACGACGACCCGCGCACCGCGGGTCAGCGACTCGGCGACGTTCTCCGCCGCCTGCCGCCAGATGTTGCAGCGCAGGAACAGCGCCTCGCCGTCCTTCCACTCGCCGGACTGGCGGTCGAAGGTCCGCGGCGTCGACGCGACGGTGAAGTTGGCGACCGCGGCGCCGGAGGGGGTGAACCGCAGCTCGGGATCGGCCGTCAGGTTTCCCACGACGGTGATCACGGTCTCGCCGGCCATGACAGCCCCTCTCAGCCGGCGGCGGGCGCCGGCGTGCGGGTGACGTCCTTGCGCAGCACCTTGGTGCGCAGCACGGACTCGTTCAGACCCAGCTGGCGGTCCAGCTCGGCGACGGTGGCGGGCTCCGCGGCGATCTCGACGACCGCGTAGATGGCCTCGCTCTGCTTCCTGATCTCGTAGGCCAGCCGGCGCTTGCCCCAGACCTCGATCTTCTCGACCGATCCGCCGTCGCTCTTCACGACGGTGAGGAACTGCTCCAGGGACGGCTGCACGGTGCGCTCGTCCAGGCTGCCGTCGAGGATGACCATGACCTCGTAGTGACGCATGAGAACCACTCACCTCCTATGGACTCGAAAACGGTCACGGCCCGGACGGCCGTGACAGGAGGTTCTCAGTGCCCCCCGACAGAATCGCCGCACGGCCGGAGCCGGACGCGGACCTGCGGGATGACCGGGCAAGGCTACCAACGGCCGTCCGGCGCCCCACCTGCGGGTACACTGGCACCCGGGCGGTTCTGTCGGGGGCGCTCGCTACCGTGACCCGCATGCAGATCGGAGCACACGTCCGCGACGCCGAGGACCCGCTGGCCGCGGCCGAGGAGGTGGGGGCCGAGGTGATCCAGCTCTTCCTCTCCGACCCGCAGGGCTGGAAGAAGCCGCCGCCGCACCCGCGGGCCGCCGAGCTGGCCGGGTCCGGGGTCGCGGTCGTGGTGCACGCCCCCTACACCGCGAACGTGGCGTCCACGAACAACCGGATCCGGATCCCGTCCCGCAAGATCGTGCAGCAGCACCTGGCCGGCGCGGCCGAGGTCGGCGCGTTCGGCCTGGTGGTGCACGGCGGTCACGTCACCGCGGGCGAGGACCCGGCCGCCGGGATCGACAACTGGCGCAAGTTCGTCGAGCGCCAGGCCGGCGAGCACGGCTTCGACGTGCCGGTCCTGATCGAGAACACCGCGGGCGGGGACAACGCGATGGCCCGCCGGTTCGACGCGCTCGGCCGGCTGTGGGACGCAGTGGGCGAGTTCGGCGTCGGGTTCTGCCTGGACACCTGTCACGCGTTCGCCGGCGGGGAGGAGCTCGCCGGGATCGTGGCGCGGGCGAAGGCGATCACCGGCCGGATCGACCTGATCCACCTGAACGACTCGCGCGACCCGTTCGACTCCGCCCGCGACCGGCACGCCAACATCGGTGCGGGCACCATCCCGCCCGACGAGCTGGCCGCCGTCGTCGCCGAGGCCGGCGCGCCGGTGGTCGTGGAGACCCCGGCCGAGGGCCAGGCCGCCGACATCGCGTACCTCCGCGAGCACACGCGGAGCTGAGTCACCGCCAGGCGAACACCGGCTGCTCCAGGTGCGCCACCCTGGTCGGCCGCCCGTGCAGCACGACCTCCCGGAACTGGTGGAGCACCGCACCGGTCGGGGCGTGCACGTAGCGGTCGAACAGCGGCACCTGGATCACCGGGGACCCGGACTCCGGGATGGTCAGGAAGCGGGGTTCGCGGTCGATCTCGGCGAGCGGGAGCCGGTGCAGCTCCGCGACCTCGTCCGGGTTCGGGACCGGCTCCCCGGCACCACCCGCCCAGAGCACCACCGGCGTGATGACGTACCCGGAGCGGGTGGGGTAGTCGTCGAGCAGGCCGAGCACCCGGTCCGGGCCGAGGTCCAGGCCGACCTCCTCGGCGACCTCGCGGCGGGCGGCCTGCTCGGCCGTCTCGCCCGCGTCCAGCCGGCCGCCGGGGAGCGCCCACTGGCCGGAGTGCGCGCGCAGCGACCGGGCCCGGCGGGTGAGCACGAACGCGACCTCGGTGGCCAGCGGGCCGTCACCGGTCGCGCCCGGCACCGGGAGCAGCGTCATCGTGACCGACGCGGGCCGCTTCCCGGCCCGCTCGGTGTCGGTCGCGGCGCGCCGCTGCAGCACCGGCAGCGCCGCCTCGATCCGTTCCCGCAGCCGCTGCTGCACCCGGTCCGGGACCACCGCGTCGTCGCCCATGCCCCGATACTTCCGCACCCGTGCGCGGTGGCCTGCGCGGCGAGACCACCGTCACCCGTCACCGAGATGCAGCTCAGCGGGCGCATCGCACACCGGAACGCCCGCTGAGCTGCATCTCGGCGCACGGCGGGGTGCGGGGCGGGGCGCGGCGGGTCAGGTGCGGGCCGCCACCCGGGTCGCGGGCGGCCAGACCGGGTCGGGCGCGGTGTCCCGCCCGCGCCGCAGGATCTGCCGCACCACCAGCACGCACAGCGCCACCACGACGGCGTCCCGGACCAGGACGGTGACCAGGAACGGCTCCATCGGCAGGCCCTTGTCGGCCACGCCGAGGTACTGGTACATCCGCGGCACCCAGACCAGGGCGTCGATCACCATCCAGCCGAGCAGAAGCCGCCAGCGCGGGATCGCCAGCACCGCGAGCGGCACCAGCCAGAGCGAGTACTGCGGGCTCCACACCTTGTTGACCAGCAGGAAAGCGGCGACGCACAGGAAGGCGAGCTCCGCGACGGCCGGCGGCTGCGGGGCGCGCAGCGCGAGCCAGGCGACGGCGGCGACGGCGAGCACCATCAGCACCGCGGTGATCGCGTTCAGGATGGTCGGCGGGGCCCCGTCGACGAGTGGGCCGTCGAACCCGGCCCAGCCGGTGAACCAGCTCAGCGAGTACCAGATCGAGTCCGGATCGGCCGGACGGGTGCGGTTGAGCAGGAAGAACTCGGCCCAGCCGCGCGGCCAGGCGAGCGCGACCGGCAGGTTGACCGCGGTCCAGGCGGCGACCGCGGCGCCGGTCGCCCAGCCGGCCCGCACCAGGCCGCCGTCGGAGCGGCGCCGCCACCCGACGAGCAGGATCGGCACCAGGAGCAGCAGCGGGTAGAGCTTCGCGGCGGCGCCGAGCCCGATCAGGACGCCGGCCCAGCCGGGCCGGTCCCGGCGCAGCGCCAGCAGGGCGCCGGTGGCGAGGGCGACGGTGAGCGCGTCGAAGTTGGTGAACACGTGCACCAGGGCCAGCGGGGACAGCGCGACCAGCGCGGCGTCCCACGGCCGGTCCGGCCGCAGCCGCAGCACCGCCCAGACCACCGTGAGCCAGGCGGCCGACAGCCAGAAGGCCGTCATGTTGAAGTAGACGACGACGTCGAGCGCGGTCGGCAGCGGCAGCCGCTCCGCCAGCCACTGCCAGCCGTCGGTGAGCTGCGCGTTGAGGTACTGGAAGAACCCGGTGAGCACCGGGTACTCCATCCAGCGCTCGACCCGGGTGCCGTCGGAGCGGGTCTCGAACCAGGCGTCGCGGTAGGGGACGCCGTCGTCGGCGAGCCCCTCCAGGCCGTAGAGCGGGACCGTGTCGGAGTAGCACATCGCCACGTACTGGCGGTCGTTGCGCCAGTCGAGCGCCAGCACGCCGTCCGCGGTGCGGTACTCCTGCAGGCAGGCCGCCTTGCCGAGCCAGCTCATCGCCAGCACGACGACGGCGAGCAGCAGCACGGCCCGCAGCGGCGTCCAGTAGCGGGCCCGGCCGATCAGCGCGTGCCTGCCGAGCGGGCCGCCGACCAGCCGGCTGGCCGAGCGGGCGAGCGGCTCGGTCCAGCTCGGGACCTCGCGGACGGTCGGGCCGTCCCCGGTGTGCGGTTCCCCGGGGGGATCGGCGCCGGGGCGGCCGGGGTCGCTCAGCCCCCACCGCCGTTCGGGTCGTCGGAGCCGTCCTGGCCGCCACCGGAGTCCGGGCCGCCGCCGTCGGAGAACGGGTCGCCGTTCTCGAACGGGTTGCGGTCGCCGCCCCCGTCGCCACCGGAGCCGTCGTCCGAGGAGTCGCCGTCGCCGCCGGAGCCGTCGCGCCCGCCGCCCTCGTCGCCGTTGCGGTCCCGGCCCTCCTCGGGCTCCCGGCTCGGCTCCGTGCTCTCCCCGGCCGACGACGAGTCGTCGCCGGAGCCGGTGTCGGCGGAGACGTTGCGGGCCGGCGGGGCCTCGCCGATCGGCCGGAAGCTGGAGAACTGCTCGGGCGGGGTACCGCGCAGCACGTCGTC
The DNA here is from genome assembly GCF_039526905.1 of Pseudonocardia kongjuensis. NCBI lineage: Bacteria > Bacillati > Actinomycetota > Actinomycetes > Pseudonocardiales > Pseudonocardiaceae > Pseudonocardia > Pseudonocardia kongjuensis. The sequence continues at coordinate 51,042 of NZ_BAAAJK010000063.1, forward strand.
CATGAACGACTGCCAGATCTGGCCGGGCAGCATCCGGCCGAAGATCGCGTTGCCGGAGGCGTTGCGGATCGGCGAGTTGTCGTCGGTGCCGACCCAGACGGCGGTGGAGACCGACGGCGTGTAGCCGACGGTCCACGCGTCGTTGTTCTGGCCCTCGACCGAGCTCTGCACGGTGCCGGTCTTGACCGCGACCGGGCGCCCGCCGTTGAGCCCGATCCGGGACGAGCTCGCGACGTCGGTCATCGACTCGGTGACGTTGCGCGCGACCTCCTGGGGCATGACCTGCTCGCCGTCGTCGGTCCCGCCGCGGTCGTAGATCACCCGGCCGTCGTTGGCGGTGACCTTGCTGACCATGTACGGCGCGCGCTTCACGCCGTCCGCGGCGAACGTCGCGTAGGCCGCCGCCATGTCCTTCGGGTGCACCTCACGGTCGCCGAGCGAGATGCCGCCGGTCGGGTCCGGCAGCAGGTCGGCGGGGATGCCGGCCTGGTGCGCGGCATCGGCGACCCGCGCCGGGCCGACGTCGAGGCCCATCCGGTAGAAGACGGTGTTGATCGACTTGGTCATCGCCTCCTTGACCGAGCAGTTCGCGCAGCTCACTCCCTCGGAGTTGGTGACCCGGGTGCCGGCCAGCGTCTGCGGCGACGACCCGTCGTAGGTGGTGCCCAGGCCGATCGGGTCGGGCGCCTGCAGCGCCGCGGCGACCACGAACGGCTTGAACGACGACCCGGGCTGCTTCAGCACGGACGCGTAGTCCAGCCCGACGCCGTTCTCGCCGCCGTAGTAGGCGATCACGGCACCGGTCCGCGGATCGACCGACACCAGCGACGAGCGCAGGTTCTCCGGCTGCCCGTCCAGGCTCTGCGCGACGGCCTCGGCGGCCTGCTCCTGGGCGGCCGGGTCGATCGTGGTGGTGATCGTGAGCCCCTGGGTGTTGAGCTCGGTCTCGGAGATGCCGAGCCCCTCCAGCTCGCCGCGGGCGGCGTTGTAGATGTGTCCCCGGTCGTCGCCGGGGATGCCGCCGCCCTCGGCGGCGGACGACTCGTTCCAGCGGGGGAACTGCTGCTGGTCCCGCTCGGCCTGGCTGAGCCAGTTCTGCCCCACCATGCCGTCGAGCACGAAGTTCCAGCGCTGCTGCGACATGTCCAGGTTCTTCGCCGGGTCCCAGCGCGACGGCGACTGGATCACGCCGGCCAGCATCGCCCCCTCGGAGACGCTCAGCTCCGACACGTCCTTGCCGAAGTACGCCTGGCTGGCCGCCTGCACGCCGTAGGCCCCGCGGCCCAGGTAGATCGCGTTCAGGTAGTTCTCCAGGATCTGTTCCTTCGTCATCTCCTTGGAGATCTTCGCCGCCAGCACCACCTCGCGGAACTTGCGGAACAGCGAGTTCTGGTCGTCCCCGGTGGTCACCTTGATGTACTGCTGGGTGATCGTCGAGCCGCCGCCGATGCCGCCGGTCAGCTGGTTGATCACCGCCCGGCCGATGCCGGAGATGTCGAAGCCGGGATTGGAGAAGAAGCTGCGGTCCTCGGCGGACAGCACGGCCTGCTGCACGGGCACCGGGATCCGGTCCAGCGTGACGCTGGTGCGGTTCACGTTGCCGGGCCGCACGGTCGCCAGCGGCGCGCCGTCGGCGTAGGTGAACGTCGCCACCTGGGTGACCGCGATGTCGTCGGCGGCCGGCACCGGGAAGACCAGCCAGCCGATCGCGAAGGCGACCAGCGGGCCGAGCACCGAGACCCCGGCCGCGGCGATGAGCCAGTTCCGGATCCGGCGCCTGCGGCTCGGCCTGCGCCCGTCGCCGCCGTCACCGCCGGGGCGGCGGCCGTCGGTGCGGCCGGGCGGCCCGGGCGGGCCACCGGTCCGGCCCGGCGCCGC
>NZ_BAAAJK010000065.1:0-4628 GCF_039526905.1 Pseudonocardia kongjuensis
TCTGGCCGCGCCAGGGTGGTCACTTCCACCGATCAGAACTGGTCATTTTCGCTGAGCGCCAGCACGAGTAGGTGGTCGACGTGGCCGTGGTGGACGCTGCCGCGCGGGTGGCGCCCTCGTCGTCCTCGTCATCGACGGCGGCGACGCCCACGATCCCGACCAGCACCGGGGCCGCCACGACGGCCAGTGCGCCTTTCGCGACTGGCCCGTTGTCGTCGAGTTTCGAGTCGACCTTCAAGAATCGGGGCGCCAGCAGATACCGCAGCGACGGGGGCTAACGATCGGGTCCTCCTGGGGGTGTGATCCTCGCCCGGCCAGGCGAGCACGACCGATGTGGTGGTCGGGGATGCCGGGGTGGCAGGGCGGCGGGCCGATCGGCGAAAAGGTCCGGCACCCCCATATCGGGTGTTCGACTCGGCGCGTCCACACCACCCAGCCGTGGATCATCAGGATTGACAAGCTCCGAGGTGGCATCGGGGCCTGCCTGGATCGGCTACGGTCGCTGACCGTGTCCGATGCCCTGTCCCACGAGCTCACCGCCGCGGTGACGGGCACCGCCGACCAGGCGCCGCCACCCAGCACCCTTGGCCTCGCCGGTGAGCAACTCTCGCCCGAGGAGGCCGCCTACGCGCGCGCGTCGAAGGCCGACGCGACCGTGGCCGCCTACCGGGCGGACTGGCGCGAATTCTGCGACTGGTGCACCCGCGAGGGCCACTCCCCCGCCCCCGCACCGCCGGCCGCGGTCAGCGGCTACCTCGCCACCCTCGCCCGCGCCGGTGCGAAGGTGTCGACGATGAGCCGGCGGATGGCGGCGATCCGGTTCTTCCACTCCGTGCAGGACCTGCCCGACCCGACCAGCCCTGCCCGGGTCACCACGGTCTGGGAGGGGATCCGCCGCACCCACGGCGCCCCGCCCGAGCAGGCTCGCCCGCTGATGCCGCCGCAGCTGTTCGACCTGGTCGCCGCGACCGCCACCGTCCGGGCGTTCCGGAGCCGCCCGCCGGAGCCGGACCTGGCAGGTGCCCGCGACCGGGCGATGCTGTTGGTCGGGTTCTTCTCCGCGCTGCGTTGCTCGGAACTGTGCGCGCTGACCGTCGACAACGTCCTGCCCCACGAACGCGGCCGCACCCTGGTCATCGCTTCGTCGAAGACCAACCAGCGCGGCGAGCAGACCGAACTCGTCGTGCTCCCCTTCGCCTCGCATCCCGACGCCTGCCCGGTCCGGGCCCTCGACACCTGGCTGGAACTGTCCGGGATCACCGAGGGCCCCGTGCTGCGCCGGGTCTCCACCGGCAACCGGGTCGCGGCCGCCCCGCTGCACCGGGGCTCAGTGAACCGCCGGATCACCGACCTCGCCGCCCGCGCCGGGCACGGCGAGCACGGCTACTCACCACACTCCCTGCGCGCCGGATTCGTCACCTGGGCCCACCTACGCGGCGCCTCCGACCGCGAGATCGCCGCCCAGACCCGGCACCGCTCCCTGGCTTCGGTCGGTACCTACGTGCGCGTCGAGACCGCCTGGCTAGCGAACGCCGCGACCAACATGGGGCTGTAGCGGCGTCCGCCCTCCCCCCCAGGTGGGGCACTGTGAGTCAGCGGTGCGGTCGGTGTAGTTCCTGCCCCAGCCGCGCGGCAAGCTGTACGGCCTGCTCGATCTCGGCGCGGCGGCTGGACACACTCTCGATGTTGAGCCCGAACGGGACACCGAGCCGCCGGCAGTAGGCGATGAGATCGAGCGCGCAGGACAGGGACTGGTCGTAGGAGGTGGTGAGCACGTCGTCGGAGTGCAGCAGATCGTTCTGGATCCAGCGCGGCACCTCGACTCCGAGCCAACTCAGGAACTCCAGAGTCTTCGTCGAGCCCACGACGGTGAAGGTGAACGCGATCGGCGCCGGGGCGACGCCGCGGGCGTCGCACTCGAAGCGGTAGTCGGAGACGACGTTCTTCGCCGCGTTCACGTCGTAGACGACCTGGGTGATGAAGAACCTGCACCCGGCGTCCTGCTTCGCGAGCAGCCGCAGGTGCTCGTCGCCGCTGCGGGTGTGTCGTTCCGGGATGGCGACGCCACCGACCGCGAGCTCCGGGCTTGCCTGGGCACGCAGTGCGTGGGCTTGCTTCAGCGACATCGCGACCTCCTTGTCCCGCGAGGAGGCACCGACGAACACCGACAACACCTGCTCGGGATCCTGGGCGTCAAGCCAGGGCCGCAGATCGGCTTCGGGATACTTCCCCACCACCCGGTAGATCACGGCCGGTGCGGTCCAGGTGGTGAGGTACCGCGCGAGGTAGTCGGCCGGGTCCAACGTCGAGACGAACGGAAACGGCCGCTGGTCGGCGTTGCGGTCGCTCTCGTCGTCGATGTCGTAGAGCACGAGACCATCGAGCCCCAGCGGGCGCAGCCGAGCCACCGTGGCCTCGGCGATCTCCTGGGCCCGCTGCGGCGAGTTAGACCGCCGGGGCGGGGTCACCGCGAAGAGCAGGAACTCGCCGTGACGTTCCGAGATGCGCCGCCGAAGATCCACGACGACGACCGTAGAGGTCGGCTACCGGCACCGTCGACACCATCGCTTCACGGAGGCTCTTCACGAGGCGTGCAGAGCGAGAGTGCGGGTGGTCTCCGACGAGTGCGCGGGCTGGTCTGGTCTCGGTGTCGGCAAGCCCCGCTACGGTTTGACGCGTGTCTCAGACCGAGCCGGAGATCACCGCGGGACTCGTCCGCGAGCTGCTGCAGGATCAGCGCCCCGATCTGGCAGGCCTGCTCCTCGGTGAGGTCGAGGGCGGCTGGGGTAACCAGATGTGGCGCCTCGGGGACGACCTCGCGGTGCGGATCCAACGCATGGACACCACCCCGGAGCCCCAGCTCAAGGAACAGCGATGGCTACCGCAGCTCGCCCCGCATCTGCCGTTGCCGATCCCCGTCCCGGTCCGCACCGGCACACCATGCGAGCGCTTCGGCAAGCTCTGGACCGTCATGACCTGGGTGCCAGGCTGCCCGCTGGACCAGGGGGTGATCGCCCGGCCCGAGCACGCCGCCGACACCCTCGCCGCGTTCCTCCAGGCTCTGCACGTTCCAGCACCGGACGACGCACCCGGTGATGACCTGGGGATCGGCGCCCACCCCTGCGACAGCACTGGCGGCTTCGAGCACTTTCTGGGCTCTATCGACACGGCGATCAAGCTCGTGCGCCGGCGCCGACCACTGCGACCGGGCGGACGGTGGAGGACCGTCACCGTCTACGCGATCACCAGCCTGACCGGCTTCGACGCCGACCCGGGCCTGCTCGCGCGCTGGATCCGGGGCCACTGGGGCATCGAGAACCGGCTGCACTGGGTCCGCGACGTCACCTACGACGAGGACCGCTCCACGGTCCGCACCGGCGACGCCCCACAGGTCATGGCCGCCTTCCGCAACCTGGCGATCACCACCCTGCGGCTATCGGGCGCGACCAACATCGCCGCCGCGCTACGCCACCACGCCCGCGACACCCTCCGCCCGCTGAGCACATTCAAGATCACCTGACAACTTTGCCGGGACCCTGGCTCCTTCAGGGATGACCGGCATCATCGTCGCGCGCACGTGCCCAGAACCGTCACGAGCTGCGGAAGCCAGGCCAGTGCGAGGTCGAGAATAGTGAGCGAACGTTGCATCAATAAACGCCCCGGTGCTCAAGATTAGGGATTGTGCTTGCAGTCCTGGCAGTTCGTCAGTCACGCTGGCCTCTAAGGCTAACCTGCACGAAAGGTGGTCGTGTGGTGGTGGGCCGTGTCCGGATGTACTGGGATGCCAAGGCGGATTCGGAGGGCTTAACCGGGGGCTCGAGCTACTCACTAGCAGCGCCAACTGGCACCCGAGTGCCCATAATGATCTACGGCTGGAGTACAGCCCATCCAGCGGGTATGAGGATGTACGGCGTCATCGCTACCCAACAGTATCCACGCATGCGAAGAAGTTCCGGGGTTCGAGAAGTAGTTTCGAGTCTAGAGAGCAAACGCTAATGTATATAGGGAGCCAGAGGTGACCGAACAAACGATCGTACCGCCCTCGTGGATTGGTCACCGGCTAGGGTTGGCCCCGCCACCAGTACGATCGATAGGGAATGCCAACATCGAACACTCCCGCCTCCACGACGATGCCGGTTACACGCCCCAGCAGACAAACAGACCGCCACAGAGTCTCAAGGGTCCGATCGAGTCAGGCAGGCTGCCAGGAACACAGGCGCTCCGCGTTGTCGACTTCACGACGAAACTGGAATACCGCGTCGTCCTAGAGGGCGAATCACTCGCGCAAATTCGGCGCGCCATACCAAGGGTACCCGGACAAAGTAGGCCCGGGATGACCCCAGAGCTTAGGGAGCTTCTAGCACTTGCCGGTCCGCCTGCTTCGCGGATCGTTATCGGCCGCGAGGACACGCGTACTCGAATCCAGCCAACGACAGTATTTCCGTACAGTGAGCCTTTGCCAACCTGATGGACGAGCAGGTCAGCTGGCGTGCGGCGTGGCGTGACCTCGAAAGGGTGAAGCTCCTGGTAGACGGGCGATTGCCTAGATCAATCCGCCTGACCAGGCCCGCGTTCCGCGTAATTCGGAAGGCCTAGAGCCGCGATGTGGGTCTTGACCTGGGGGGATG
>NZ_BAAAJK010000066.1:0-17645 GCF_039526905.1 Pseudonocardia kongjuensis
GGCGGGTCGCAAGGGTGGTCACTTCCACTGATCAGCAGTGGTCACTTTCAGATGAGCGGCGGCAGGTCTACGAGCTGCCGCGTGCTGCACCCAAGATGGTCGGTCTCGATGAGCTGCGTTGGCTCTCGATGACCAGCACCGGCCGCACGCTGATCGCACAGTTCAGCCGCGACAACCGCAAGTATCGCGCCCGCGTCCTGGTCGCCGGGCAGCTCGCCTCGGATGTCCTCCAGCTCGGTGGCGGTGACTCTGGCCTGGCGAGCCTCTGCCACGACGTCTTCGTCGGCCGCACCACTGACAGCGCGGCCCAGAGTGATGCGTTGCGCCTGCTCCGGGTGCCGACCGGGGTCGGATACGAGCCACGCCTGGGCGACCTGAGCAGCGGTGTCGGAATGCTCGGAACCGGCCTGGCCGCCGACGCCCCGCGCGAATTCATATGGCGGTCGGGTGACTTCTGCGAAGACGTCCGGCTGGACGTTTCCGGCGACCACTACGCGAGCTTGCGCAAGGTGCTGGACACGAACGCGGCACGCTCCGGGATCGGGCGATGACTGGTTTTCGGATCCCCACCGTCCGGGGCCTGATGGCGCAATGGTATCGGCAGCGGAAACGCCGTCCAGGCGCGGTCTGGCTCCGGCGGGTGCGCGCGGCAGTGCTGGTCCTGGCACTTACAACCGGGCTCACACTCGCCGGAACGGGCGCGGCATCGGCCATCCCACCGTTTGATGACTGCAAAAGCCCTCCAATGCCGACCGATCCGGCGGCCGGTTTTCTGAGCACTCTCGACCAGCTCGTTGTGCACGAGCCGATTGCAGGTGAGGTTCCCAGCGATGCCGCAGAGGCGCAGGGGAAGCTCATCACTTACTACGGTTACGCCGGAATGCAATGGTCCAACTATGACCTTGGTTGTGGCGGAGGAGTACGGGACCCCGGCGCATCGGTGGACACCATGTTCGGGAACTTTTTTCTCTGGATAGCGCGAGCACTGTTCGCCGCTCAGCAGGGATTGCAAGAACTGGTGGTGATGGACCCGACCGGGGGCGACGTCACCGACGCGTCGGACACCACGGCGCGGGCCTTGTTCGATGCGGTGTTCTCTCCGTGGGCCGGTGCCGCGTTGGTCCTGGCTGGGAGCATTGTCATCGTGGCGGGCCGGCGTGGTGACGTCGGCGAAGTTCTCACCCGTGTATGCCTGATCCTCGCAGCAATCGCAGTCTCGGCCCTGTCGTTTGGCTCCGGAGCGCAACTGTCGGAGGATCTCAGCGGTGCAGTCCGCCAAGTCCTGCAAGACGCGCGACAGTCGGTGGCCCAACAGGCTTTTCCAGAACAGGGAGAGAGCGCTGGTCAGGCCATGCGAGACGCTGTCTATCAGCAGATTATCTACCGGTCTTGGAAAGACGGACAGGTGGGCGCCTATGGCAGAGATGACATCGCTTGGCAGCTCTTTCAGAATCAGGCCCTGGATTACAACGAGTGGTGGGCGATCCTCGACGGCCAAGTCGACCAGGAAGACGCGTACCGCGAGAAGGGCGAACGCTGGATGGAGGTGGCCGATCAAGAGGCGACCCCGGCTGAGTATACGAACCTGCAAGGAAAGGGGGATGGGCGTACCGCGACAGGGCTAGGTGCCGTGCTCATCATGGCGCCGATTGCCATAGTTCAAATATTCGCACTGATGATTCAGTACATGCTAGTGCTGTTCCTTGCGTTCCTTCCGATCGGCGCGCCCCTTGTCGCCCTACTTGCGATCGTCAGACCGGGGACTTTGGAAAAGTCTATCAAGGTGGTCGGGGCCGTCATCTTCGGCGGCCTTGTGGCGAGTGTTTGCGGGATTGCGCACTCGATTGTCATCCTCACAATGGCTGGCAACGGGGATCTCACCGACGGCAGCATGATCGTCGCGTCGTGGGCGACCACACTCATCCTGTTGAAGCTGCTGCGCCCGATCGTCAGTCTGACCGGGATCTTCTCGTCCACACGGGCAATGGCCGGACAGTTCAGCCGTCGCGCTGCGCGAGCCCACCAGTGGGTCAAGACAGAGGTTCGACACCACGAGACGAACCGGGCCACCTCGCGCCGTCACCAGCAGTTGATCGGAGCGCTGCGTGGCAGCAGGGCAAGAGGTGGAGTCACCGGCGGACAGGAGGCTGACGGTCCAGACGACCCGGGCCCGGGTCGTCGGCCACCCGGTCCGCCGGGGTCCGGACCGCGCCCCCCCGACCCACGTCCGCCCGGTCCGCGCGGTCCAGGGGGCGGCCCACGGAGCGGCCCAGGCGGGAGCGGTCCGCGCGGGGGCGGTTCGGACGGGGGGGACGCGCCTACCGGTCCGATCGGCGTCGGTCCGCGACCTGGCCCATCGGGCCCGATCATCAGGGGAGGAGCAGGGGGGCGGGAGCCCGTCCCCGAGGCCGTCGGAAGCGTGGGCCGGCCGCGGCACGGGACGGTTGATGTTTCCCGCCGCCGTCCGGATGTGCGAGGAGGAGAGGCCCCCGACCGCGGGCCTGAGCCGTCCACTTTCGCCACGAGACCTGACGGGCGTCGTGTCCCCCGCTCCGGGCAGATCGGCCAGGACCCGGTCGGCAGCGCGCCGGTCGGCGGTGGGCCGCGGGACGGCAACACTTCCCGTGCTCACGCCGGTGCGGTGGGTGGCCCAGCCGCTGCGCGCCTGGCGAGAACATCGACCACCCGGCGGCGCGGCCCGGGGTTCTACCGGCCTTCCCGAACCCGTACTGCGGATCGACCTCACACCGGCACAGCGGTGGGACCGCGACCTGAGTTCGGGCGGGTGAGACCGTGGTGACCGGGGGGCGGGCGTTCACTACCTGGCTGCTCCACAGCCGCCGCAGGTTCTACGGGGTCACCATCGGTGCCATCGTGCTCGTCTCGATCGGTGCCCGGCTCAGCTCGGTAGAGATGAGCGCCCCGGCCCCGCCGCCACCGTCACCTCCCCCGGCTGTGGCTGCCCCGGCACCGCCACCACCACCGCCCCCGCCGTCGTTGACGGAGTCACCCGGGCCTGCCTCCCCGCGGGAGGTAGCGGAGGAGTTCGCGACGCTGTGGGCCTCACCGGACACTCCGCAGCGTGAGTGGTTGCAACGCCTGCAACCGCTGGCGACGGACGAGTACGGCGCGGTGGTGCTGTCACAGGTGGACCCGGTGAACGTCCCGGCGCGTGAGGTCACCGGGGCGGGCTGGGTGACAGCCGAGGACGACGGCGTGGTCCAGGTCACGGTTCCGCTCGATGCTCTCAGTATTCAGATCGAGCTTGTCGAATCCGATGGTGTCTGGCTGGTCGCCGACGTCGAACCTCTCGCGGGGGCCTGAGCGGTGGCGCTGCTGTTGAGGCCGCGCCCTCCGGCGGGCCGCCGTGTGGTCGGCGGGGTCGCCGGAGTTGTGCTGTTGGCGGGCTTCGGCGTCGTGGCGGTGTTCAGCGCCATGATCATTGCGACCGAACCGGCATTCGATGTCACCCGCCGCCCCGGTTGTGTGGCGACGCTCGCAGCCCCGGAACCACCTGGATCCGGTGAGCCAGGTGCCGGAGCTGTGTGGTCACCGACGCAGCGGGCGAACGCCCAGGCCATCGTCGATACCGGCCGACGGATGGGAGCCCCGGCCCGTGCGCAGTGGATCGCGCTGGCGACTGCGATGCAGGAAGCGACGCTCAACAACCTCAGCGGTGGCGATCGGGACTCCGGGGGCCTGTTTCAGCAGCGACCGTCACAGGGATGGGGCACGCGAGAGCAGATCACCGATCCCGAGTACGCCGCCGAGCAGTTCTACGCACACCTGCTCGCACTGCCCGGTTGGGAATCCATGCCGCTGACCGAGGCGGCCCAGGCAGTGCAGCGGTCGGCGTTCCCTGACGCCTACGCGAAGTGGGAACAAGCGGCGGCAGACCTGCTCGCCGAGCTCGGATCGACCGCTCCGGGAGACTCCGTCGAGTCGCTGGTCTGCGCTCCGGCCGGGGCAGGAGGAGAAGTGCCCAGCGCGCCGGGCGCCGCGGGAGCGGCCCTGGCGTTCGCGGCTGAGCAGCTCGGCAAGCCCTACGTCTGGGGCGCAACGGGACCGGATACCTACGACTGCTCCGGGTTGACGATGCGCGCATGGCAGGCCGCGGGCGTGCAGATCCCGCGTGTCTCTCGTGATCAGGCAACAGCGGGCCAGCAGATCCCGCGCGGACAAGCACAGCCGGGCGACCTGGTGTTCTGGTCGTCCAACGGCAGCGTGTCCGGGGTCCACCACGTCGCGCTCTATCTGGGGAACGACCAGATCCGGGAGGCGCCAACGACGGGGGTGCCGGTCCGCGACCGAGCCCTGAACTGGCAACCGGGTTCCTACGACGAGACCCGGGTCCTGCCGTTCGTCATCAGGCCTGGTGCTTCCACATGAAGCCGCATGCGGAAGTGCCGCTAGGCAGGAGGCCGGCTCTCGCCGCCGCCGGCCGCATCCTGTCCTGCCTCGCGGGACTTGCGGCGCCGGCCGGGCTCGTTGTGCCACTCGATGATCCGCTCGGGCTTCCAGATCCAGGACCGTCCGATCCGGCGATCGGGTTCAGGCATCTGCTTGCGATGGCGGTACGCGGAGACCGTCTTCACCTGGACACCGAGGTAGTCGGCGACGTCGGTCGACGTCCACCACTCGGCATCCGGATCGGGACTGGGCCGGTCGGTCATCTGCGCGTACACCCTCCGTTGTCAGCGGTCCCGAAGAGTACCAAAACAGCAGGTCAAGCCGGGCCTAGGTGGTGTCCGCCGCAGTCGCGCCGCGCGGCATCGCTCACACCGCAATACAGACTCAGTCTGTACAACTACAGACTCACTCTGTACCGTCCGACGTGTGCCGATGAGGCCCACTGAGGTCGGGAGGACCACATGAGCAAGCTGTTCAAGCGATACCGTGCGGCGCCGCCGCACACCCCTGCGGCGAGCGACCCGCAGTCACCCGCCACCTACGGACCGCAGGAGCCGCGCCCCGGCCGGGATTGGTCCCGGATTGGCGCGAAGACCCTGGCCGGGACCCGCGCTCTGCTGCTCGGGCTGGTCGTGCTGGCGCCTGAGGCCGCCGCATGGCAGGGCCTTCTCGCACTGGCTAGGGACACCTTCCGGATGACCGGCGGCTGGGAGTACCTGGTCCCGCTGCTGTTCGGCGCCGCGGCCTTCTACGTCGCTCTGCTCGCCCAGCGGTATGTCCTGCGCGGTGACTCGGCGATGACCGAGCGAGCACTGACCTGGCTCTACGCGACCGCCGGTGCGGCGTTCAACTTCTGGCACGCGAGCACGGTGCTCAACGAGACCGCGGCGGCAATCTTCTTCGGCGGAGCCTCTCTGTCGGCAGCCCTGCTCTGGGACCGCACGTTGCGGGCGTGGCGTCGCGACCAGCTCCGGGAGATCGGCGCACTCGAACAGCCGCTCCCCCGGTTCCGGGCCCTGCGGTGGTTGCTGGCGATGCCGTCGACGTTCCGCGCCTTCCGTGCGGCAGTCCTGCACGGACTGACCACCCCGGCCGAGGCCCTGGCCGTCGCCGCGGCGGAGAGCAAGGGCACTGCCAAGGGCTCGCAGGTCGGGCCGTCCACCGCCGAGGCGCCCGCCGATGCCGCACAGGCACTCGGTGGTCACACCGGCGCAGCGATCGAGGGTGGAACCACCCCGTCCGTCGAGCCCGCCGATCGGCAGACGACTCCTGACGAGACCGCGACCGACCCGCACGGCATCCCGGTCGTGGTCACCGAGCAGCGCCGGACCTCGCTCGCCGAGCTGGTCGAGACCAGCGGCAAGGCCGCTGCGGTGCGCGAGGCGTGGCGAATGATGGGCGTCGGTCCGGACGAGCAGCCCACCCGTGACCACATCGCCCAGGTCGTCGAGCTGTTCGCCCGGCAGAACATCAGCGTCACCGAGAAGTACGCCCGCGAGATCCGTCGGCGGATGAAGCCGACGCAGACCCCCGCACCGCGGCCGGTCGCACTGGTCAAGGCGGTGAACGCCTGATGTTGGAAATCGTGATCACCGCAGGGCTGACCTGGCAGATCGGGTTCGTGGCGGGCTGGATCTTCGCGGAGAAGGCCAACGGACGCACCAACTTCCGCGCTCGCTGGGACCAGCAAGAGCGCCGACACGAACGGGAGCGCACCGCTCTGCTCTCCGCACTGGCCGAGCAGGAGGAGGACGACTCCACCACGGTCGGCACAGAGGTGCGGCATGGGTGACAAGAACGAACCGCGTTTTGCGGCTAAGACACGAAAGCACCGAAACACAGGCGAGCTGCCCGACGCCGAGTACAGCGCCGCCACCTACGGATCGGCGGCCGATGTCGTCGCCGAGTGCCGCAAGCACATCGAGCGCGTTCAGAACGCGCTGCGCGAGGGGAAGATCTGATGAACGCCCAGTCTCAGAACACGGAGCGTCTGACGGCGGCGCAGGCCGAGACCCGGATTCGGCGCGACGAGGCCGCCCGCATTGCGACCACCGCCCGCCGTGGGCTGCCCATGCCGAGCGCTGACCAGCTGACGGTGCGCGCGGCCCTGGCCCTCCTCCCCGCGGGTCATGCGGTCGCCTCAGTGGCACGGACCATGTGTCGCGAGTTCGGCCACGACGCGCCACATGGCGGCATCGCGTGTGGCCGCTGCTGGGAGCACGCCATCCGCAACGACGAGCGGGTTGTCATCGAGTTTGGCCTCACTGCCCGGGATGAGGAGCCGGACCCGAGCTACGTCGACGAAGTCGCGGTGCACCGAGCGCTCAACGGAGAGGTGCTGCCGCTCGGGGAGAACGAACAGGACGAGGTCATCCGACGGATGAACTCGGAGGGGTTGTCGCCCTCGGCGATCAGTGAGGTGACAGGACTGCGCTACCGGACCGTGCGCGCCCGGCTGAGCGCACTCGTGCCTCCCGTCGTGGGCGATGTGGCTTCCGGCGCACACCACGCACCGCAGGTGGCGTGAGGGGCCTCAGGGGACACCGCAGATTGCGGTTTAACACGAAATCAACAAAACACGGATGGAGGTGTGAAGGCCAATGACGATGGAGATGGAGCGTCCCGGTGCGGCCGATCCGCAGCCCGGACCTGCGGCGCCGTCGACAGAGATCGTGCCGCTGCGAGGCAGCGGGACGGAGCTGGTCGTCCGTCCCGAGAGCGCGCTGGCACGATTGGCCGCCACTCCGACCGCTGTCCGAACACTTGCGGCGGCGCGCACAGCCGGTGCGGCTGCGCTCGACGGAGCGCGCCGCACCGGCCGGGTCACCTACATCGCAACGGTCCGGGCCCCGGCCCCGGTCGTCGGGCGTGCGCTGTGCCGATTCATCAGCGGGCGGCCGCTACTAGGAGACTCCCGTACCGACGCGACGTTCTGGCGCTCTGCTCGCCGCCAGCCGATAGAGGTCGCAGGGGAGACCGGCAAGTGGTCCTACCTGGCGGGCTGGCAGCGCAGTGCTGCGCGAATCGGGGCACTGCTGATCGCGGTCGGGGTCGGGTTGCTGGTTCGCCCCGATCTCGTTCTGGCTCTCGGGCTCGGTCTCGCTGCGCTCGCACTGGTGTGGGGCACCTACGGAGCCAAGCGCAGCGTCGAGACCCGGGGGCACCGGACCCGCTATCTCTGGCCGTTGCACGAGGCCCTGAGGGGTGCTGTCCGCCAGACCGCGACCCGACCGGAGCAGTGGCTCCACATCCCACCGGATTTCAAGAGCAACCCCGGCGCTGAGCTGCGAATAGACCTGCCACCGGCCTATGACGGCTCTGATGGCGTGCAGAACCACGTCAAGACGGTCGTGCGAAACAAGCTCGGCCTGGAAGGGGACACGGTCTTTGCGTTCCACACCGAAGGCAATAAGCCGTATGTGACGTTCCGGGAGCCAGTACGGCCGCCCGCGAAGGTCACCTACGAGGACATTCTTCCGCTGATGACCAGAGCAAAAGAAACAGCTCCGATCATCGGTCTCGCGGCGGGGCATAAGGCGGTCACGGTCGACTTGGAGGCCGAGTCACCGCATGTTCTCGTCTCGGCCGCGTCCGGGGCTGGTAAATCAGTTCTGCTCCGAGCGATTCTGTCCCAGGGTTTGGCCAAGGGCGGTTACGGAATCATTTTCGATGTCAAGCGGGTGTCGCATCTGTGGGCGGACAATCTACGCAACTGCGAGTATCACCGGCTGCCGGAGTTGATTCACGACCGACTGCTGTCGCTACGACGGGAGGTAGATCGTCGAAATAATCTGGTCGAGAAGTATGCCGACATTGATGGGAACACTGACCATGTCGACGTAGGCCCGAGAATTTGGGTTATGGCGGAAGAAATGAATGTCACCATTAGCCGTCTGAACAAGTACTGGCGCGAAATCAAGGAGAAGGGCGAGCCGAACACCTCACCCGCCGTTGAGGCGCTGCTCGATCTGTTGTTCATGGGGCGTCAGATCAAGATTCACGTCATTTCGGTCGCACAGATGGCGTCGGCCCGCACTATGGGAGGGCCGGAGGCTCGGGAAAACTACGCGACTCGATGCCTGTCGCGATACACCATGAATGCATGGAAGATGCTGTGCCCCGAAGTCTGGCCCATGCCGAGAAAGCCGAAGCAGCGCGGCCGTTGGCAGATCGTGACAAACGGTGTGGCGACCGAAACGCAGGTCGCGTTCTTCACGCCGCGACAAGCACGTGATCTGGCGCAGAGCGGTATTCCGGCGAGCAGTCGAGAGACGTTCCGCGACACAGACGTCCCGGCGTCTCAACCGTCTCATGATCGCGATGACCTGGGACAGGAGGCTGAGACTGTCCCAGGGACAGTGCACGATTCGAAGGTTGTCGACCCTGGACCTGCGGATTCTCATGAAAACCGCGCTGTCCCAGAGCGGAGTGTTCTGGTCGGCCTGAGAGAAGCGGTCGACCAGGATCTTGTGGGTGGCATGACTTTGGCAAACCTGCGAAAGGCAACACAGCGGGACGTGCAGTTCCCAGAGGCCAAGGGGTATCGCGGGTCGGAGCGGCTGTACCCGGCCGAGGAATTGCGCAAGTGGGCGCTAAACCGGCGCATGGCGACGGGTGAGAGCGAAAAGGAGGGCGCGGAGAATAAGGGTCCGGAGGTCGAGGGCGGAGAGGAGCGAGGTCGGTGAAGGAGACAAAGGGGTTCCGAAGCAAATGGGCACTACGAACAACGGCGGCTGTCGGAACGGGCCTCATTGCCCTCGGGGTGGCGGTGGCGGGTGGCGGGATGGAGGCGCCCCACAACTCTGACGAGTGGCGGTCGAAGTCAACCTTTGTAGCGGTGGCCAGCGGTCCGGCTACCGAAAAGCTCGCGCGTCTGCCGGTAAAGGGGCGGGCTCCAAAAACGGGCTACAGTCGGGAGAAGTTCGGACAGCGTTGGGCCGATATCGACCGGAACGGTTGCGATCAGCGGAACGACGTTCTGGCCCGCGATCTCGACTCGGTGACCTATAAGCCCGGTACCGACGACTGCGTGGTTCTGTCCGGAGTTCTGGATCCCGACCCGTACACCGGAGCTGTTATCCAGTTCGAGCGGGGCGCAGGAAGCAGTTCTGCTGTTCAGATCGACCACATCGTTGCGGTGTCGGACGCCTGGCAAAGCGGAGCACAGCAGCTCGACGCAGTAACGCGCGAGCGGTTCGCGAACGACCCGGACAATCTGCGTGCGGTCGACGGCCCGACCAACGCCCGGAAGGGCGATGGCGACGCCGCGACTTGGCTCCCACCGCGACGGGAGTTCTGGTGCGAGTACGGCACTCGGCAGGTCGAGATAAAAACCCGGTACCGGCTGTGGGTGAAGCCCGCCGAGCGCGACGCACTGGCCCGTCTGCTCGATACCTGCCCGGGCGCCCCGCTCGCCGCTCTCCTCCCCGCGGGCGTGGTCCACGGGGAGCCTGCTGTGACTCGGACCGTCGCCGCCCGCCCGGCCCGCCGGGTCTCGAAGGGGTGATGCCCGGTGAAGATCCGGGGCGCTCACGGCGTGTCGATTCCCAATGGAGATTGGGAGACGGTAGGAACGCCGCATGTCAAAGTCGTCCGCGCGACCGACCCGGAGCGCCAAGCCTGGTCCGACGCCTCGCTGGGGCGAAAGATCCTACGTCTCGGTGGGGTGGCCGAAGGAGCACCGGCGCCGCTACGAGCGCGAGGCCAGCAAGTCCGGCCTGAGCCTGAACGAGTACGTCATCCGGGAGATGGCGAAGCTGCACGGGCTCACGGTGCCGCCGATGACGGACGACACCTCATCGGAACAGGAGCAGCTGCCCTTGGGTGCCTGACCTGGGTTGCTGACTCCAAACACGCGAAAACCCCCCGAAGTCTGCTTGGCGGCGTGCTGTCGGGGGGCTCGCGTTTACGTGACCTCGAAGGGAGGTTGCGAGTGCGATGGTACCGGCGGGTTCCCGGTTCGGGAATCCACAACACGCGCTTGCCCCTCGGTGGTGGGTGGTCCCTGTGACCCACCCCGCGAACAACGCGGACCGCAGTTCCCTCGTCCGCGTCGCTGACGCGCTGGCTGACCGGGGCCTGGTCGACACCAGCCGCGGTGACCAGCTGTATGCCCGTTGCCCTGCTCACGACGACCACAACGCCTCGTTGTCGGTGACGTGGCGCCCGGACAGCCGGACCGGAGCTGGCCGGACCTTCGTGCGCTGCCACACCGGTTGCGACACCCGGGCTGTCGTCGAGGCCCTGGGGCTCAACCCGAACCTTTCGGACCTCTACGACGAGCCCCCGGCGCGTCCGGCGAACCCGAACCGGTCTCGCTGGGAGCCCGAGCGCCGGACTCGGAAACCCCGGTCGGCGGCGACCAAGCCGAGGACGAGGCGTGGCAAGGCCCGCCGCCAGCTCGTCGAGACCTATGGCTACTGCGATGAGCACGGGCGGCTGATCTACGAGGTATCCCGGTGGGTGCCCAAGGAGTTCACGGTCCGGGTCGTCGACTCGGCGGGCCGGCGGCAGCCGCGCTGGCCGGTCAAGGCCCGACGTGTTCTGTACCGGCTGCCGTCGGTTCTCGCCGCGGTCGCTGCCGGGCGCCCGGTCTGGCTCGTCGAGGGCGAGAAGGATGCCGACGCGTTGGCCGAAGCCGGGGTGACCGCGACGTGCAACGCAGGCGGTGCAGCGGCGAACGGGGCGGAGCAGGATCGCTGGCTGCCGCAGTACACGGAGTCCCTGCGCGGCGCCCACGTGGTGATCGTCATGGACCGCGACGACGATCCCGAGCAGCCCGGCCGCCAGCACGCCACCCACCTTTTCAACCAGCTCGCCCCGGTCGCGGCCTCGGTCTCGGTTGTCCAGGCTGCCGAGGGAAAGGACGCTGCCGACCACCTCGCCGCGGGCCGCTCGATCGAGGAGTTCGAGCGGGTTGAGCTGAACACAGCGGAGCCCGTCGCCCCGGAGCCGGAGCCTCATGCCCCTGACGCCGGAGCGGCCGTCCCTGTGCCCGCTGAGCCACCGTCGGAACCCGGCGTCACCCCCGACGAGAGCGCAGCGCCCACGGTCGATCTGGGCCGAGAGCGACAGCGTCGTCGTGGGACTAACGACGGGGGAGCCCCGCCCCCACGTCGCCGAATCCCAAAGATCCGCGACGAGTACGAGGTAGTCGACGACGAGCTGTGCAAGATCGAAACAAAGGGACGAGGGGAAGACCGCCAGACCGTGGCCCGGGTACTGCTCCCGGCGGTGCCGCAGCTGCTCCGCAGGTTGCGCTATGACCTTGGCGACGGGGCACCACCGCGTGTCACGCACTACGACCTGGCGGTCTCTCGCGACGGTGAGACCGTCGATCTCCCCGCCATCGCAGAAGAGGACTGGCAGAAGCTGACCTGGGTCGCTGACCTGCCCTGGCCCTGCCCGATCGACGACACGCAGTCCGGCCGCTCGAAGGTCCGGGCAGGCATCGTCGCGGTCTCCGGCCCGACCCCGGTCGAAACGCTCTACGGCACGTTCGGCTGGCGCGAGATCGGCGGGCGCTGGGTGTACCTGCACGCCGGTGGCGCCATCGACGCGGGCGGCGCCCGCCCTGATATCCGCATTGAGGCGTCCGCGAAGTACCGCGATTTCGCCCTCCCGACGCCCCTCCCCGCGGGTGACACAGGGGCTCTGAGCGAGGCGCTGACGGCGTCGTTCGCCTTGATGGAGGCAATTCCGGACCGTCTCGCTGTGCCGATGCTCGGCGCGGCCTACCGGGCATGTCTGGGCTACAGCAGGGTCACGATCCTGCCCGTCGGCGGCCCGAGCTCTGGCAAGACCGCTCTAGCAGCGGTGGGTCAGCAGCACTACTGCCCGGACGCTCGATACGACCATCTTCCGTTTGGAGCGGGTGAGGATGCCGCCACGCTGACCAGCCTTGAAGAACACCGCTTCACCGTCGGCGACATGCTCACGATCGTCGACGACGGCGCCCCCGACCGTGGCACCGAGGCGCTGGGGCGTCGCCTGAATGTGCTCGCCCGCTCGCAGGCCGAGCAGCGGGGAAAGGACCGGGGAGCCCGCACCGGCGGCATCCGCCCCGAACACAAGCCGCGAGGTCTGCTCGGTGTGACTGCTGAGCAGTGGGTCGGCATCGAGTCGGCAGAGACCCGCGTTGTCGCCCTAGACATGCGCCGCGGCGAGCTGAACCCAAGGGAGGCGTTCGGCCCGCTCGACTCCGGGGACGGGCCGGAGCTGCGTGCCCGGCTGACGGCCACTCTCGTTCAGCACTACGCGGACCGGATGCCGATGACGAGCTGGCTACGTAGCACCCGGGCGGAGTTCACCGACGCGATGGTCCGCAGCGATTCCCCGGACCCGGGTGTAGAGGCTCGCCG
Organism: Pseudonocardia kongjuensis; assembly: GCF_039526905.1. NCBI lineage: Bacteria > Bacillati > Actinomycetota > Actinomycetes > Pseudonocardiales > Pseudonocardiaceae > Pseudonocardia > Pseudonocardia kongjuensis. The sequence goes on from NZ_BAAAJK010000066.1 coordinate 12,771, forward strand.
CTCAGAGGCGGTCGCCGACCTGGCCGTGGGCTGGCGAGCCCTGCTCGACATGGCCGTGGCCCGCGGAGCGCTCACCGAGGAGCACGCCGCTGAACGCTGGTCGCGCGTCTGGGCGGCCCTGATCGAGGCAAGGGATCGCATGATGGCTGGCTCGGTCGAACGCCGTCCCACAGAGATCGCAGCGTCGTCGCTCCGATCGGCTTTCATCCGGCAGACGGCCGCGCTCCGGGACCCCCGGACCGGAGAGCAGCCGGTCCACCCCGAACTGTGCGGATGGGAGTGCTTGGGCGGGGTGATGGAAACGACGTGGCGGCGGGTTGGCTCGCCGATCGGATGGACCGACGGCGAGCGGGTGTGGCTCGACCCTGCGGCCACCACGGAGGAGATCACTCGCCAGTCCCGTGCAGCGGGCATCCCGCTCAACCTGACCCGAGACGGGCTCGGCTCGGCCCTGGCCGATGCCGGGATCCTGCGCACGCGGGAGACCGCCAAGGGGCGCCGGACGACCCGCAAGATCCGCGTCGGCCGCCCCGGCGGCGGACCGAACCCACAGGTCACGGTCTGGGATGCTCCCTGGTCCTGGCTCTGGCCCACCGACGACGGAGACGACGACACTGGTGACGACTGGACGCTTCCGCTCGGAGAGGACCAGGGTCCCGCCGGTGCGGTTCCGGCTCCGCAGTCGAGCGCGCCCGCTCCCGCGCACATCCCCGCCGCGCCCGTAGCACCGACGCAGCTCGACGCGCTCGACGAGACCTCAGCACCCGATACGGAGCCTGAGGTGTCCACTGAGCCCGCGAACGGTCCAGGAGCGCCAGAAGGCCCGGCCGCAGCCCCGGCGGCACGCCAGAGCGAACGTGAAGGGCAGGAGGGCAGCCGACCCGGCTACGCCGGCCTCGCACTGGTGGCGGCCGCGGCGATCGGCTGGCTGGCTCGGCCCGACGGCGCCCCGGTCCCGGTCGACCTGTCGGAGCGATCCGCGACCTTGGGCGAACTACTGAACCACGCCGCCTCGCTGGGCCTGGGGCACCGCGACGGCCACGGGCAGTATCGCGGAGCCAAGTGGGCGTACGGCCAGATCTGGGTTCTCCCGGGCGCTCGGGAGAAGCTGGGTCTACCGGCTGAGCTTCCCGAGGACCCGACCAGCGTGTTGCGCAAGATCCGCGCGGAGCTGGACGCGGCGGGGTGGGGCATGAGCGAGTCGGCGACGCTTTCCGGATGGAACGTGATCTATCTGCGGGACGGCCGCCGGTTCCACCTGGTGGTCCCCGACTGGCAGATCGAGCCCTCCCCGTTCGGTGAGCTGTCCGAACCGGCGCAGGTGCTCGCTCGCCGCCTCGGGGCCTACGCCCGAACGACTGGCGTCGCCTACCGGTACTCCGCAGCGGTCACGGGCGTCTCGCTGATCAGCACGACACGGCCGGAGCTGATGAAGGCCGCCCGGCCCGAGCTGCCCAAGGTGGCTGCCAGGCCGACCCTGGAAGGGGACTACATCTGGCAGCGCCCGATGCAGCCGGATGAGGCGGCGATGCCCTATGTCGACGCCTGGGACGTCAACGGACTCTTCCTCGGTGCCGCGACGTCGCTGCCGCTCGGCCTCGGCGCGCCGGAGGAGATCACCGAGGCGCCGCGGTTCGATCCGAACGTGCCCGGCTACTGGCGGATCAACGCGGTGAACTGGGAAGACGCACGCCTTCCTGACCCGCTGCAGGTCGCTGGCCGTCAGCGCGGAGGCGACTATCTGTGGGTCACCACCCCGACGATGAAGATCTTGACCGAGCTGTACGAGCTGGAACCCGAGATCAGCAAGGCGTACGTCTGGCCGCACGGCGCTCCGAAGAAGGGTGACTCGTGGGACGGCCGGGCCGTTCGAGTGCTCGACAAGTGGGCCCGAGAGCTGAAGAACGCCCGAAACGCCCTGCTCGGCGAGACCTCCGAAGACGATCGCGCCCTGCTCGCCGCGGTCAAAGCGACGTATCGCGGTGGTATCGGTCGTCTCGACGCTGCGACCTGGCGAGGCTCGGACTACCCGCTGCACCGTCCCGACTGGCGACACCACGTCGTCGCTCAGGGCCGCTACGCCCTCACCCGCAAGGTCGTCACCGCGGCGAAGTCTGCTCAGCGGTACCCGCTGGCGATCGCAACCGACGCGGTGCTCTACGCCTCTGACGACCCGACGCCTACCCCTCCCGCGGGCTGGGTTGAAGGCGATCAGCTCGGCCAGGTCAAGCACGTCGGTCGCCTGCCGAGCGCCGAAGTTGCTGCGCTGCTTGCAGATGGGGCTACGCCGAAGTCGAGTACCTACGACGGCTCGACGCTCGTTGAAGCCGGGTTGATGGACCGGTTCAAGCTCGCGGGAGGAGCACGCTGATGGCCCGCCGTCGCAACCGAAACATGACGATGGAGGAGGCCATCACCAAAGCGGTGAGAGGCCAGCGCACCCCTCGTACGACGACGACGTACCGCCAGATCAAGGATTTGATCAAGACCTATGGTGATCGGGACGCTGCCGACCGGCTCGGAGTCTCGCCTCGTACGTTGCGTGCCTGGGTCCATCCCGACCGAGCCAAGCGGCGCGCACCGAGTAGAGCCAACCGCGGCAAGATCGGGGCGGAGCACAACACGCGGGAGGTGCGGCGGGCGACCGCGCCCCGGCGCAGACTGAACCGGTTGGGGCAGAAGGGAATCAAGGTCAACTTCACCGGTCAGGCTGGTCCGGCCCCGATGGGGAAGGACTACCGCCGATTGCGCAAGATCACGGCGGACCTTCCCCCGGACGCTGCCGAAGCGATCATGCACGCGTATGTCGAGGACGGCCCGGCCGGAGCTGAGGCGGCGTTCCGCGAGGCGATGCGCGAGCATTACCACGACGCTGACTGGCAGTTCAGCGATCCGCAGGAGTTCCGATTCGACGACTCGGAGCTGCACGGAGATGGGGACGACTGGTGAGCTCGTCGGGCCTTGATGAGTACGGGCCGGTCGGCTTGGTGGCTGTGATCGCGGTCGTACTGGCCGGAGGGGCGTTCATGGTGCGCCGGTGGCGGGACACCACACGAGGGGCCGGAGACAGTCTCCGCGGCGAGTACCTGAACCGTCTCTGCGGACTGCTGTTCATCGTGACGACAACTGTGGCACTCGTGCTGGTACCCGGTGCCCGCCTGTTCGGTGTGGATCCTCCACGGTCACTTGTAATGGGTTTGGGGTACGCGATGCTGGCGTGCGCGGTGGGGGCGACGCTTAGCGGAATCGTGAGCTGGGTTGAGCGCCGGGCAGCGGCACGGCGGGACGCGCAGCTCGGCATTACCGATGTGAAGCCCCGCCGTCTGCCTGTGGGCGTGGTCGCCTATTTGGGCGCGGTTGCTGGCATCTTTATTGGGATTCTAATTGCGTTCGGGATAGTCCTAATAATCTGGGCTATCAGCCCAGAACTGGCCGTGTCCATGATCGTTGATCGACCCCCACCGATGTGGCTGGCCGTAGTGGTGGTGGCGAGCGTTGCGTTGAGTGCCGGTAGTGCTGGTGTTTGGCAATTCCGCCGCAAGTAGAAAGGATGCTGAAGTAATGCCGTATTCGTATCCAGAATGGGTATGCGTAGATTGCGGAGCTACCGGGGCGGGAGAGGTGGAGTGGGTCAACCACTCACTGCAAACAGACTGCCAAGAGTTTGAGGAAGTAGGCTGAACAGGGGTGGCGACCAGCGGGCCGTACAGACTGAGGAGCAAGGCAGCAGTGGTCCTGACTACCACCGCTGTTCTCGCGCTGGCAGGATGTGGATCTGACCCGGCCGAGGAGTTGACGGGGCGATGGACGGGGACCTGTACGGACAGTCCCGCGTCCGGCCACTACGGAAAGCCGTTTACTATCGAATTTAAGGACGGTAGCCGCTACACAACGTTGCAGTACCGTCAGAGCCGTCCCGATGAGGGGGCATTTTGGGTCGGCGACGACAACTCGCTAACGCTCACTGATAGTGATGGTGACGTGCTCGCGGGAACATTCGAACTGACCGAGAATCGATTGAGTCTGAACTCAATAGCGGACCCCGGAAATGCGCGCAGTCGCCCTAGCTGGTGCACCCTAACCCGAGGATAATCTCCCACTCGGATCGAGCTTGCCCCGCTGTGTGACCGATCGACGGCCGCGGCTCCCGCTGTGACCGATCGACGGCCGCGCGGCTCCCCGGCTGTGACCGATCGGCCTGTCGGCTGATCCCCGCCCCCGCGGGCTCGTGGAGTAGCCTCCTCGTCTGAGTAGGGCGCTTCCCCCGTCCAACTCGGCCGTAGAAGCCGCTGAGAGCGCCGTAGCGCTGTAGGGGGAGGGGGACCCGCCGATGCCATCACCAGCCGAGGACCGCGCGGCACAGCAGCGTGCAGTGGAGCGGGAGCTGTTGCAGGCGTTCGGGCATGATCTGCCGCGCAAGGCCCGTCAAGGTCAGTACGCCGGCATCGAGCAGGGAGAGTACGTAGCAGAGGCCATCGGGGCTGTGTTCATGTCGCTCGGCATGCACCTACGGGATCTGCCGCGCGCGGTCGTGACCGATGCGTTGGCGGCTGCTCGGCTGCATCTGCACGGGCCGTCGGGCCGTCGTGATCCGCGTGGCAACCGGAGCGCTTTGACAGATGGACCGGGACATTAAGTGGTTTAACACTAAAACGCAGTCCCCATTAAGATGTTTTAGTGTTAAATAGCAAGTGTTATGACACTAAATGGCCTTCATTGCGCAGCAATGAAGAAAATTAACACTAAAACGCGTGCGTTTTAGTGTTAACTGTTTTAACACTAGTACAGGCAGCTGACCTGCATAAACAGCGCGCTTTAGCGCGCGTAGGGTTCCGGCCGGTGAGGCGCGCAGCGCCTCACTCCCCAGGCGGCCGG
>NZ_BAAAJK010000067.1:0-1354 GCF_039526905.1 Pseudonocardia kongjuensis
GTCGATGATCAGGACGCGAATCCGCTCGGTGCCGGCCCTCGGGCCGGCGGTGAGCCCGAGACTGCCCGTGACGCCGTGAACCGCATGGTCGAGGCCGGGCTACTCGACGGGCTCATGTCCCAGGTGGACGCGGGTGAGCTCGCGCTGACCGGGGACGGCGGGTTCCTGCCCGAGATGATCAAAGCTGTCCTCGAGCGAGGTCTGTCCGCCGAGCAGACCGCGCACCTGGGCTACGAGCGTGGCGACCCGGCCGGGCGCGGGACCCCGAACTCCCGCAACGGGTCCACCCCGAAGACCCTCACCACCGAGGTCGGGGACGTGGCGCTGGACGTACCACGGGACCGGGCCGGGACGTTCGAACCACGGCTGGTCCCGAAGGGCTCACGGCGCACCGGCGGGCTCGACGAGATGATCGTCTCGCTCTACGCGGGTGGGATGACCGTGCGCGATATCAGCCACCACCTGGCCCGCACGCTGGGCACCGAGCTGTCCCACGACACCATCTCCACGATCACCGATGGCGTGCTCGAAGAGGTGAAGCTGTGGCAGTCCCGGCCGCTGGAGGAGATCTACCCGATCGTCTACCTCGACGCCCTGATGATCAAGGTCCGGGACGGGCACCAGGTCCGTAACCGGGCCGCGCACATCGCCGTCGGGGTCGACCTCGACGGCGTCAAGCACGTCCTGGGGATCTGGGTCCAGGCCGCCGAGGGGGCGAAGTTCTGGGCCGGGGTGTGCGCCGAGCTGCGCAACCGGGGCGTGCGCGACGTGCTGATCGTCTGCTGCGACGGACTGTCCGGGTTCCCGGAGGCCATCGAGGCGACCTGGCCGCAGTCGATCGTGCAGACCTGCACAGTGCACCTGCTGCGGGCAGCGATGAGGTTCGTGTCGTACTCCGACCGCAAGAAGGTGGCCGCGGCGCTCAAACCGATCTACACCGCCCCGACCGACGAGGTCGCCCGCATCGAACTGGACACGTTCGCCGCCTCCGAGCTGGGCCGCCGCTACCCGGCGGCGGTGATGACCTGGACGAATGCGTGGGAGCGGTTCATCCCGTTCCTGGCGTTCCCACCCGAGCTCCGGCGGATCATCTACACGACGAACGCGATCGAGTCGTTGAACTACCAGCTCCGGAAGATCATCAAAAACCGTGGTCACTTCCCGAACGATGACGCCGCGATCAAGCTGCTCTGGCTCGCCATCCGCGACATCGAGGACAAACGAGCCCGAGCCCGCGCGAAGGAGAAGGGGCTGCCCGCCCACGCGCGCCGAGCCTCCGGCCGGCTCGTCGAAGGAGCCGTCGTCCAGGGATGGAAACAGGCCCTGGGCTCCCTCGCCCTGACCTACCCCGAAC
>NZ_BAAAJK010000068.1:0-2721 GCF_039526905.1 Pseudonocardia kongjuensis
GTAGTGGTCAGGTCGGGGTCATGTGGGTCACCTCCGGGGTGCGGATGTGGGCGGCGCCGGCGGGGACGACGACGGTGATGACGGCCAGCTCGGTGCGGCAGTGCGGGCAGCGTTGGACGCCGTTCGCGGCGGGAACGGCGTGCCCGGGTGGGACGGCGTTCGGGACGGCGTCGGGAACGGCGTGGTCGCCGTTCGGGCTGGTGAGGGCATCGCGCGTGACGGCGTTCGCGGTGTTGAACGAGCCGGGAACGGCGTCCGGGACGACGTCCGGGGCGGTGTGCGGGTGGTCGCGGTGATGCGCGGCTCGACAGCGCGAGGAGCAGAACCGGCGGTTGGGGTTGCGTCGGGTCACGGTGACCTGCCGGCCGCAGGCCGGGCAGGGGTGCTCGCCCAGGATGGTCATGATCGGCCCTGCCCGGTCGGGTCGTGCTCGCCGAGCGCCAGCCGGAGTTGGTTACTGCGTTGCTGGTGGGCCCGCATCCGGTAGGAGGGCCCGTCGATGGCGACGACGATGCCCCGGTGCAGCAGCCGGTCGAGCAGCGCGGCGGCCAGCATCGGGTCGGCCAGCCGGTCACCCCAGCTGGCCACTCCGGCGTGGCTGGTCACGATCGTCGACGACTTCAGATAGCGGCGGTTGATCACCTCGAACAGGGCGGCGTTCGCGTCCGGGTCCGGCGCGGTGCGGGAGTAGGCGAACTCGTCGATCACCAGCAGCCGGGGGCCGCAGTAGAACCGCATCGCGGTGGCCCAGCGTCCTTCCAAGGCGGCCTTGCGGCAGCGTTTGGCCAGTTCGGCGGCGGTGGTGAAGTAGACCCGGTGCCCGGCATCGACCGCGGCCCGGGCGAGTGCGACCGCGAGCATCGTCTTGCCGGTGCCGGGTGGACCGACGAACAGGACGTTGCCGGCGTCGTCGAGGAAGCGCAGCGCCGCGAGCTCACGCACGAGTTTCTCGTCGACCCCGGGTTGGGCGGCGAAGTCGAACTCGTCCAGGGTCCAGGAGTGCGGCAGGCAGGCGAACCGCAACCTGCCGGCCAACCGACGGGCCTCGGCGTGGGAGACCTCGAGCCCGAGCAGCCGTTCCATCACCGCGGTGGGCGAGAGCTGCTCGGCGCGGGCGGCGTCGAGCACCCCGGTCAACGCCTCGGCGGCCGTGCCCAGCTTGAGGACCTCCAGGTGAGCGCGCAGCCGCTGATAGGTCGCCGCCTCGCTCGAGCCGTCGGGTTCAGCCTGGTTGACCGCATGGTCGGGCCGGTGGGTGTTCATGAGCTCTCCCGCCCATCCTGTCCGCTGGTCTCGCCGGTGTGGGCGCGTCCGCGCAGCGGGCGGGTGCCGGAGGCGTAGGCGTCGAAGTCGATGACGACCTGCTCGCCGCTGGCCGGGCCGGCCTGGGCGTGGCGGATCCGATCCGCTTCGGCCAGGGCGTCGGCGGTGGGTGGGCGGCGGTGCTTGCGCGGGCAGGGCGCGCGGTCGGTGAACTCGGCGAGCACCACCCGGGTCATGGCGTCGACGTGTTCGTCGAGGCGCACCAGTGCGCCGGCTCCGTCCGGGGACCGCAGGTGATGCGCCAGCGCGACACCGCGTGCGGTGGCGATGTCCAGTGCCGGGGTGCCGAGTTGGTGGCGAACGGTCACGATCTCGCCGGTGTGCCCGGGTGGGATCGAGTAGCGGTTGCCGCGGAACGCGACCAGGGCCTGCTCGGACACGGTGCGCTCGACGCTCAGCACCGCCGGCAGCGGCGCCGGTGCCGCCCGCAACGGCTCGGCCTCGGCCAGCGCGCCCACGGTCGTCTTGCCCCCGTCGGCGTCGGCGCGGCGGCGTCCGTCGAGGCGGGCGCAGATCCGGTCCAGCCCGGCCTGGGCCCCCGCGAGGGTGGTGTCGTCGGCCAGGGTGCGCCACCAGCGTTGGGCGATCACGTGCGCGCTCTTCTCCACCGCGCCCTTGCGCCAGGCGTGCCGCGGCGGGCAGATGTCGATCCCGACCCGGTAGTGCACCGCCACCGGTCCGAAGCTGACCGTGAGCCGGCCCGAGCCGGGATGACACACCGTGGACATCCGGTCGAACCGCCACCGCCGCGTCACCCCGCCGAGACGGCCGACGACCTGGTCGAGGCCTTCGATCAGGTGCGGCTGATCGAGCGACTCGGTGATCCAGCCCCGCCACCGGCTCGAGTGCGCCAGCACCCCGAGCAGCACGAACGCGCTGCCGGCGAACCCCCAGTGCGCGGGCGGGTCGGTCAGCTCCAGGTAGTCCCACTGGGTCTCGGCGCCCGGCGGATGGGCGATCACCGCCCGCTGGCTGGTCTTGCCCGACCGACACGGCTCGCAGGCCGGGCGCAGCTCCCGGGCGCGCAGCGCGCGCGTGAACGAGGGATACGAGCCCGCATAGCCCAGCGCGGTGACCTCGTCGAACAACGTGGTCGCCCACAGATGCGGGTCCGCACCGAGCCGCAGCCGGCAGTACTCGGCGAACCCCTCGAACGGATCCGGCACGCTGCGGGCCCGCTGCCCCGGCGTGTGTTCGCCGCTCAGATAGCGGCGCACGGTCACCCGTGTGACGCCCAGATGCCGGGCGATCGCGGAGATCGTCCATCCCTGCGCGCGTAGTGCTTGTGCTTCCACGTACGACTCCCATGCGAGCATCCCGAGTGGGCTCCCTCGACGACTTCCGGCCGGTTCAACCGGAGCGTCGAGGGGGCCCGCCTACTGGTGGTGGATCTCAGTC
>NZ_BAAAJK010000070.1:0-9900 GCF_039526905.1 Pseudonocardia kongjuensis
TCGTCGCTGCTGCCGGTGCTGGGTTCGTCGCTGCTGCCGGTGCTGGGTTCGTCGCTGCTGCCGGTGCTCGGCGGCCGTGCTTCCTCTCCCCGCGGGCGTCCGTCGTCGTTCAGATCGGCGAGCTGGTCGAGCAGAGCTTGGGCGTCTCGGTCGGCCCCCGTGAGGAGTTCAAGAGCTTCGACGAGCTTGTCGAGCTGCGCAGCAGCGTCTTCGGGGGAGCTTGTGCAGTGGTTGGTTGAGTCCGCTGCGTGGAGCATGGCTCGGCCGCCCGCTCCGGATCCGAGCGCGGTGCGAAGGGCGCTTGGCCGGGCGGATTGCTCTGGGGCCTCGGCGGTCATCATCTGTGGTCCGGCTTCGTCGCCAGGGTGTGCGCGGAACGGGCTGCCAGGAGCAGGAGCGGTGCGGGTAGGAGCGCGGCCAAGCGAGGGGGCCGGCCTTTGGACATCAGCGGCGGTGGGCCCGTGCCCGTTGCGGGCGAGGATCCGGGCGACACGCTGCATCTCGGGGTCTTCTGTTGTGAGCAGGGCGTCGGAGGTGTCGACGGCGAGCTGTCGCCACCCGGTCTGCACTGCGGGTGTGAAGCCTGCGGCACGCAGGGTGGCCGCGACGGAGGAAGCCCGAGGGTCGTTGCCTTCTGCTGTAGTCACCAGCGTCAGTAGCTCGCGTGCTTCGCGGATGATCTCGGTGGCTTGGTCGAGCTGCTGGGGCGAGAGCTGCCCCGTGGTGGCTGTGGTCCCTGCGGTGTTCGTCTGGGTGCAAGTTGACGAACGATTGCCGGTGCCGTCCTCGCTCGGCGGTGGCGCTATGGCGGGACTGATGGTCAGAGTTGCTGCGAGTGTGGCTGCTGCCACGGTGCTCAGTGCTGGCATCCGGGATCTCTCCAAAGTAGGTCAGGCATCGGGTTATTCGTCGGAGTCAGAATCGCCGTGGCCGTTCCAATTGTTTTCCTCATCTGTCGCAGTGGTCGAGGAGTCGGCGTCGGTCGAGCCTTCGCTTCCGCTGGACTGAGTGGAGGCAGACTCACCGTCGTCAAGCGACCATTGTTTAACCCAGTCATATTGGACTTGGCCGGATTCACTGTCGCCCTTGGGAAACCAATCGAGCTGCAAGCACAGGTGCATGGGACCAGGAGGTAGAATCCCGGTGTCCGTGGTCTTCCACCATTCGTCTCCATCTAGAAAGGCGGTAATGGAGTCGGGCGTCCACTCGACTGCGTAGTTGTGCCACTCGGTGGCGTCGACTTCTACTTCGCCGTGCACTTGCGAATTATCTGCGCCATAGTGCAGGAAAAGCTCAACCTTCTCTCTGTCTGGGTCCATAATTTCGGCGAAATCGACTTCGCCGCCCACTGGGAAATTCTCGGCGGTCGGCCACAGCAAGGCCAGGGCGTTGTACGAAGGTGATCCCTTCGGGGCGCGCATCCGTACTTCCCATCGGCCGTACTGCTGGCTGCCCTCGGTCCAAGCCATGCCTGCGGTGGTCCCGTCACCGGTACCGTTGATAGTCAAGATCCCGTCGGCGGTCGATGCCGCGTCGGGAGAGCGGGTGCCGTTTCCGGCATGCCCTGGGCCGTCGTAGATGTTCCATCCGGACAGGTCACCGTCGAAGTCGTCAATCAGGTCTGGTTCGCCCCAGTTGAAAACGTCACCTGCGGTAGTTCCCTGCTCGCCCGTGGTGGCCCCGCTGGATGTGTCGTCGGATGCGGAAGCACTGTCGTCGACCGATGTTGTGCAATCGTCAGGGACAAAGGAAGGCTGATCGACGCCGCGGTTTTCTAGTGTTCGGCGTAGGGAAGCGGCGCGATGATCGGTCTCCACGCTGACCTCCTGGTACAGAACCCGGGCTGCGATCCGCCAAGAACAGGACTCCGGTGCTGTGGCCGCAGGTGCGGCCGCCCCGGGAAGCGATACCGCGATGGAAAATGCGGTGGTCGCCGCGAGTGATAGGCGGTTCAGCGCCATGATTACTCCGTATCGGCGTCGAGCGGTGGCAACATCGGGTCTCCCTTTCACGGGTCGGCATTGAAATGGCGTTAGCAGGCTCCGCGGTGAGTGCGTCTGTGGCCGCTGGCTCTAGGGCCGGTGAGATCGATGACCAGCCCGCCCGTCTGGTTGCGGGTGATTGGGATCCGCAGGCGTTTCCACTCTGAGTCGCACGCAGCCCAACCGGGTGCGACCGGACTCGGTGCTGCGGCAGGGACGGCTTCCCCGACCGGCTCATGGTCGGGGGGAGCGTGTAGCGGCCAGACGACCTGTTCGACGCGCACGTACGGGGTGACGCGCACCCTGAGGTCCACGGTTACGTGTGTGGGGTCCGTTCTCTGGACGGGCCCGGCGGTGGCGGTCTCCGCGCGCTGTCGGCCAGTGCCGTCCCAGCCGAGTTGATCAGTCTGAACGTCGGGCAGGTAGCGGGCCAGCACGGCTGCCCGCCGCTGCGGGTGTTCCTCGTCCCAGCTTTCAAGATCGAGCGCGAACGCCCATGCAAGCGCCGCGGCCTCGGGGTCCTCGATGGGGCGTTCATGCGGGGCTGGTTCCGGCTCGGGCTTGGCATGACGACCACCGCCGATCGCGCGGCGAGGTCGTGGAGTCCATGTCTCATGAATCTGGCTCTGAGGTGCCTCGTCTCGGTGGACGGGGCCCGTGGAGTCCGCTTGCTGCCACCCACCTCCCCGCGGGTAGTCGTGAGTGGGGCCATCGGGAACGGGAGGGAGTGGACCGGTGATCTCGGTCGCTGTCTCGGGTGGAAGCGGAAGCGGGTCTGGTCTCTGGGTGTAGGCCGGGGGGGCGTCCGGGGAGGCCGTTGCGGCACGGTGAGGCGGCGCCCAGGGTGCGAGCTCGGCGCTGTGCCCGCTGGCGGGTTCGTGTGGCGGCGGGCTGGGCAGAGCAGGTGCTCGACGCCGTGCTGGCCGGTAGATAGAGGTGGCTTCGGCCAGGACGTGCGCGTGTTCTGCGACCTGCTGAGGGGATAGCTCGGGAGGTCGGCGACGAGTGCGACGTATCGGCATCAGGTGACCCGGGATACGTACTGCGGCGGCGGCTGTTGTGTGTGCATCGGCGGGTGATCCCCTCGGCGGTTGCTGCGCGTGCAGGGGCTGGCACGAGGCGTCGGAGGGCGACGGCGAGCCCTGTTGTCCGGCGATCGACCAGCGACAGGGTTATAGCAGCAAACTTGGGTGCGTGTCGATTAGCTGGCACAGTTAAGCGCTCTGCTGCTGCCAGCGAAGCTAGATCGACTAGCTGTCGACAGGCGCGGCCTGGAAGGCACGTTGCAAGTGGGTTGAGGCACGAGTGATCAGCGGTCGCTCTGAGCCGGTGATCGGATGGGAAGCGCCACAGAGGACTGCACTGGGCGGTACGGTCCGCAGGCCAAATGGGCTAGCGATGCACGTCAAGGGGGCTACGTGAAGGTCGTGACAGGTTGGGCGGAGGCGGGATCTGCCGCGCTCTACTACGAGCGGACGGGCTCGGGCCCACCAGTGTTGATCGTCCAAGGTGGTGTCAGCAACGCTGGTGGCACCCCCGGCCTTGTCGAGCATCTGTCCCGACGGCACGCGGTGATCACGTACGACCGCAGGGGCATCGCCCGTAGTGCTGGCGTAGAGCCCGCGCCCGCGGGTGCGGTCCTGGCACAGCACGCCGACGATGCGGCGTCGGTCCTGATGGCCGCGGCCGGTGAGCCAGCGCGAGTGATCGGAGCCAGTGTCGGCGCGGTCATCGGGCTGCACTTGACGGTGCGCTGGCCGAGCGCTGTTAGCGGTCTACTCGCCCATGAACCTCCCCTGCCGAGCTTGGTCAGTGACCCGGAGCGGGAGCAGGGGTTAGACGACGTCGCGGCGAGGGCGGCTCGGGGAGATCTGGTGCCCGCGGTTCAGCAGATGGCTGCACTCACAGAGCCGGACCCGATGACCGAGCCCGGTGCGGCTGTGGCCGCCCCTTCACCTGATCTGATGAGCGATCTGCGCTACTTCTTCGCTCACGACTTCACCGCGGTCCGGACCGAGGAGTTGCCGGCCCAGGCGCTTGTCGCACTGCGAGAGCTGCGAGAGGTCGGCGGGCCGCTGGTGGCGGTCTCAGGCGGAGAACGCACCCGAGGTAGGTGGGAGTACGAGTGTGCGCGAGTCCTCAGCACCGTGCTGGACGTGCCGCTGCGCGAGCTGCCGGGTGGTCACAACGGGCTGTCGAGTCATCCGCGGACTAGCGGCGAGCGGATTGCTGAGTGGATCGACGAAGGGGCCCTCTGATGTGGGGCCGCGCCGCTCGATCGACTCAGCGTGGTTGGCGGAACGATCTGGCTCTGCGTCGTGGCACCCGGAAGATCCTCCGAGAGCTGGATATCCAACCCCCTCTAGACGTATTCGACCTCTGTGACCGGCTTGGTGAGTTTCGCGGGAGACCGATCAGGCTCGTTGACTACCCGCTGCCCGCGCCCGGAGTATTCGGGTTCTGGCTTGAAGGGGGTAAGGCGGACTACATCATCTATCAGCGAGACACGACGCTCGTACACCAGGATCACATTATTTTGCATGAAGTCGGGCACATCATCAGCGGTCACGGTGGCAATAGTGATGACATTCCCAACATGGCTGGATTACTGAACATTCTACCGCCTGACACATTGCATTCCGGAATGCGCCGTGAGGGGTACGACCATGTAATCGAGCAAGAGGCTGAGATGGTCGCGACGGTAATCAAGGAGTGGTCCACTCTTTTGGATCGTCTCGAATATCAGCGGTCCGAACGACGGTCCGTGCACACGCGGCGAGTGGACGGAGCGTTCGACGATCATCAGGGGTGGCTGTAGATGGCAGTGACGGTGCCAAACTTCATTATGTGGCTAGCAGCGACAGTTGCCGCTGTATGGAAACTGTCGCAAGTGGCTCGTGTCCCGGATGATCGGTACCTGCGTGCGGTGGCAGCGTGCACCTTTGCCGTCTTTGTGGCGCTGTCGGCTCAATTGCTGGCTGCGACACCGGATGGAATCCTGGGCCCGCACCTGCCCAAGCTGGTGCAGAACGTCGTACTTACATTCTTCTTCTCGCTACTGCTCATTGTGCTGCAAGCCTCGGTGTCCTCGCTGGCGGCTACTCGGCGAGCGCGATTCGAGGTGGTACTAGCGGGGATGGTCGCGGCCGGCCTGATCGCGACGTTCGTAGCGACTGCTCCGTCGGATCGAGGTGCGAGCTATGAGGAGGCCGCTGGTAGCGCCCACGTCGTGGTGTTCTTCCTCCTGGGCAACGCGTACATGGCGTACGCGACAGCCCGCGGGGCAAACCTGTCTTGGCAGGCTGCCGGACAGACTCGGTCTCGGGCCCGGCTGAGTCTCCGAGTTGCTGGGATCGGGCTCGGGATTTGCTGCCTGGGTACGCACGTTCCTCGGGTCATCGCGACCGGTGGGTATTTGCTGGGACTTCCGGCGGAGGTCTTGCGGACAGAGCTATGGACGACGCCGTTACTGGCCGTGGGTATCGCGGTGTTCTTCTTGGGGATCGGATACCCGGGCGCGCGCACCGGTATGGTCAAGGCTCATTTCTGGCTCGAAGCACGCTGGCGCTATTTCCAGCTCCGGCCGCTCTGGCTGGTCGTTTATCATGCGTACCCAAATATCGCATTGTTCCCGGCAGTGTCTTGGTGGCGAGAGCTGTTGCAGGTTAGGAATATGCGGCTCCGCTACTACCGGCGAGTGATCGAGTGCAGAGATGGCCTTGTTTGCATGAGTCCGCATCTGCATGTCAATTTTGATAATGCCCGAGATCTTGCCGTAGGAATTCTTGCGCTCGTCAATAACGAAAGTAGAGGGCGCCCCTCGCTTCCTCGTGCGGTGTTAGCGGAACCGACAGGGGAAAGCGTGCAGGAGGACGTTACTGAGCTTCTAAAGCTGTCGCGAGAACTTCGGAAGCTTGGGCGAGCTGATTCATCGGGTGGGACGAGCGGTTCTCAGCTCGGCTCACCGGGACTTGCGGCCGGATAGAGGCACCGGGAGGATCGTCAGTCGCTGCCCTGGTCACTGCTGGACGATCCTTTGCGGCGGCGGCGCGGATTCGCTTGAGCGCGCTGATCGAGATCGCTCATATCCTGAATTAGTCGCGAGATCGACTGTCGAGTCTCCGGACTGAGGTCCATCGCTCGAAGTGCAATATCCTTGACACCGCTATCGCGGAGTGCCTGCATCAAAGCGAGATCTTCACCGGCGTGTTGTGCTTCGGTGGCGTTGAAGAACGGGGAAACAGGCTGGTTGAAAAACTCAGCTAGTGCCTCAAGTACATGATGGGTGGGGTTAGGGCGAGCCCCACTGCGCAGCTGGCTCAGGTAGGGCACCGACAGACTGGGCCCTCCCTGACGGCGGATCCCCTCGGAGATCTCTTCAAGGGTGTACGGGCCCCGGTCGGCCGGATGCACGTGCTTGACCAGGTGGCGGAAGTACCTGGCTACTGGCCCAAGGTCGGCCTCGTCCTCGGCTTCGCTCAACTTGGCCCCCCCGGGTGGTGATGTGCTGGCAACGTCGCCGCCTAGTGAACCTGCCCGCAGCAGAGTTCTCCAACTCGGTACCGGCGGGTCGCACTGGTCCGACGGAGTGAAGTTGCCGCACGTCTGATCACAGAATGTAAGCCCGGTGCCGTTCATGATCCCCCATCCCATACCTTGACCTGCCACGAGCCTCTGTCTTTCAACGGCTGTGCCAGTAGCGAGGTTGACAGATCAGTACCTTGCCAGCATCGTTCAACCGCTTAGTTTTGCTGGCACAGCGATCGGCGTCGTAGGGGGCTACGGGTGCCGAACGCCTACCGACCCGCGGTGAGACCTGTTGGCGGCGCTCATCGCGACCAGGGGGGTGCTGTCCGGGACCGAGTGAGCCCCCTCGCTAGCCCGGACAGCACCCCCGACGACGCACGGGACCACTCGGGCCGCCACGGGTCGATACAACCGCTGCTAAGGGGGCACCTCGATGATCACCCACTATCTGGCGCAAGGGCTCAACACCGACGGGCTGATGGACTGGATCGCCCAGAACCTCGTTCCCGTCGCCGTGATCGGCATCGGTCTGGTCGCGGTAGCCGCCGCCGCGAAGTCGGACATCGCCAAGATCGTTTCGATGATCGTCTGCGTGCTGGTCGCGCTGGTCGTCGTCGGCATCGGACTGATCCCCGGAGCACCGCAGGGAGTGGCCGAGTGGGCCGGAGGACTCCTCACTGGCGGCGGCTGAGTCGTCATGCGCTCGCGCTCCGATGACGAGCTGTACGCGCTGCAGAACCGCTACCTCGGCCCGCCCGGTCGAACCCTGCTGTGGCAGGCCCGCTATGCGGCCTATGGGCTGTGGCTCGGGTACGCGTTCCTGTTCCTGATCATCCGCGCGCAGCTTGGGATCTTCGACGGCTTCCTCGGCTACGGAGTCGTCGCGATCGCCGCCGTGCTCGCCACTCAGTACACGATGCGTGTGATTACGCCGGACCGGCCCGCCGCCGCCGTGCTGGCTCTGTTCGCCGCCGAGCTTCGGGCCCCACGCCCGGAGACGACCACCGTCGTCGCGGTCTCCGACCCCCGTCACGTGCTCGTGTCTCCCACCCGCCCCCGTCCCTGGGAGGACCGCCGATGACCTGGCTCGCTACCGAACCCGCCCCGCCGCCCTCTCCCACCCCCGCGGGCTGGGGGTTTGACTACCGTCGGGACACAATCCCGCCAAGCGGCTCGCGCAGCGAGCGTCGCCAGACGGCGCGCCCGGCCCGGCGAGCCAAGGGAGCGACGGGCGCCGAACCGCGGGTGAAGGAGTACCGCCCGAGGCTGGCTCTCCGCGGCATCACAGGTCATCTGACGCGTACCGAGTCCGGCACGATGGCCTGGTACTCGCTCGCCCCGAGGCCGTGGGCTATGCGCGCAGATCATGAGCGCGAAGCGCTGATGTCTGCGGTGGGTCTGGCCTTGGCCGCGCTGCCGGGCCGCTGGTTGCACTGGCGCGTCACATGGAGGCCCTATCCGGCGGCGCAGTGGGCACGCGCTCACGACGAATGGGCACGCCCCCTCCCGGACCAGCCGGACGGGGTGAGCTGGGAAGAACACCTGATCGCCGAACAGGAACGCGCGCTGGCGGTACCGAAGGCGGTGAAGGAGGTCTATCTCGGCGTCGAGATCCGAGGCGGGCGAAGCAAGCTAGGGAGCCTTGGCGACCAGCTCGTCGCCAGCCGAAGCGCAACAGTCGGACGGCTGGCCGGTCGGTGGATCGAAGCGGAGCTGTCGGCGCTGGATGAAGAAGTCACCCGCATCGACTCGCTGATGGCGACCTCAGCTCTCGGTGGCGAGCCGGTCACCGCGGGGGAGATGTTGCACTTGCTGTACCGATCGTGCGCCCTCGGGCTGCCCCCGGAAGCTGTTATGCCGGCGGCACCGAACTCGAGTTGGGCCACCGAGGACATGGCCGCGGTCGACGGACTGGCCCGGTGGACCGCCGAGCCCTACGCCCCGACGCTGAGGGTAAGCGGCGTAGCGAGCGGGGAGCGCCACGATCGGCACGTCCTCATCGCGTCACTGGGGCGTATGGGGGAGCTGAATGTCCCCGCGGCAGACCTGCCCTGGATGACGGTGGTCGACAACGTTGCTGTGCCGGTCGAGTGGTCAGCCCGGATGCGGGTGCTACCGCAGGAACAGGCTGCTCGCAGCCTGCGCTTCGTCGCGGATCGTGTGGACTCCCAACACCGGCACTACGAGATCGACCACGGGGTAGAGGCACCCCCCGCGCTGGCTCGGCAGATCGAACTTGCCTCGGCGGTGCGCGACGAGCTGGACACAGATCAGACGGGGCTCTCGGCGCGCTGTGAGGGCTGGTGGCGTATGGCGATACCCGGGCGGACCGAGCGCGAGGCCCTGGAGACGTTCGATCAGATCCGCCACCTGTTCCACCCGCAAGTGGCGGTCGAGCGCAGTGAAGGTCAGTACGCACTCGCCCGCGAGTTCATCCCCGGTGAGCCGCTGGCAACGACCGCCTATCGCCGCCGGATGAGTCTGCGGCACCTGTCGATGGCGGTACCGACGGCCACGGAGATCATCGGCGACGACCACGGGCCGATGATGTTCAGCGCCAGCACGTCCGGCCGGCCGATCCCCTGGGACCCCTGGTACGACATGGACACTCAGCAGGTCTCCGGGCTGACGCCCGTGATCGGTGGCCTCGGCTCTGGCAAGACGTTCCTGATGGGCACCCTCGCGGCGCAAGTGGTGCGATCTCACAGCGCCTACGTGACGCTGCTCGATCCTTCCGGCCCGCTCACACAGTTGACAGAGATGCCGGAACTACGTGGTTACGCCCGCGGCCTGTCGCTGATGGACGCGCCACCCGGAACGCTGAACCCGTACTCCATGATCGCCGACCCCGACCGGCGCGACTACGAGGAAGGACTGCGGGGGGACGACGAGTTCCTACGGGACCGGGACGCAGCGCAGGCCCAACGCTCGAACCTGGTGATCAGTGTTCTCACGCAGCTGCTCCCTGCTGCAATCCGCCGAGAGTCCGGAGTCCAACAACTCCTGCTGGGAGCGGTTCATCGGGTCGGGCTCGGGGCCGAGCACGACCTTGGCGAAGTGATGGACGCGCTGCGCTACACGGGCAGCGAGGGCGAGCGACTGGCGGAATCACTTGGTCCGATCCTGTCCCCCTCGGGCCCGGCCCGGCTCCTGCTCGGGGCCCCCGGGTACGAGCGGTGGGCCAGTGACACCGATCAACTGCTCGTTCTGTCGACGAAGGGCCTCACCCTGCCCCGCGAAGGGGTTGACGAACAGGACTGGGGACTCGACGAGCAGCTGTCCTTACCGCTCATGCACCTGGCCGCGTGGCTGGCGTACCGCCGGGTCTGCTGGCGCTCAGCGAAAATGACCAGTTCTGATCGGTGGAAGTGACCACCCTGGCGCGGCCAGA
>NZ_BAAAJK010000071.1:0-684 GCF_039526905.1 Pseudonocardia kongjuensis
ATGCTCGCCAGGCTCACCACATCCCTAAGCAGCTTCTCCCCCCGATCAGTCATGCCGCCCTCTCCCTCATCCGACGCACTCTTCCTCCCAGCACGTTCACGCTCCGCGTGTCATCTGGTAGCCGTAGGTCGTCTGCCGATCGAGGAGCAGCAACTCCCGCGGCAGAACCCGGCGGTCGCGCAGACAGCGCAACCCTTCGGCCTGAATCTCGGCGGTCGACCGCCGCCGGTCCGCCGCCGTCGCCGCAAAGGGCTTGCCCGGCCGGACGACGACGCAGACGGCGTGACCCTCGCCGTCCTCGTGCTCGTCTGGAATGACCCACGCCGTGTAGTTCTTCGGCCCGGCCGACCAGACCGTGCCCGACCGCGACCGGCCCGCATCGTCCCAGGTGATCCGCTGTCCGAGCCGTTCGTGCACGTACCCCATCTCGCCCCCTCCCTCTCAGTGGTGTCTCAAACCTTATCTGGTTTCATGAGCGATGTCTAGATCTGAATCTGAAAACGATCGCACTGCACGAGTGCTGTGACCGCTCGACGGCATCGGTCACAGCCCGACCGGCCGATCGGTCACAGCCCACAGACGGCAAACCCACAGGTCAGAGGCACCCCTTGCCGCCCTGTGACCGCTGTGCCCGATGTGACCGCCGTCTGCGACACACCTCGCATGCACGAGTTGCGCGCGCCA
>NZ_BAAAJK010000072.1:0-1352 GCF_039526905.1 Pseudonocardia kongjuensis
TCGATATGGACTCTTGGGCAAGATCAGCCTGTTATCCCCGGGGTACCTTTTATCCGTTGAGCGACACCCCTTCCACAAGGTGGTGCCGGATCACTAGTCCCGACTTTCGTCCCTGCTCGACCCGTCAGTCTCACAGTCAAGCTCCCTTGTGCACTTACACTCAACACCTGATTGCCAACCAGGCTGAGGGAACCTTTGGGCGCCTCCGTTACTCTTTGGGAGGCAACCGCCCCAGTTAAACTACCCACCAGGCACTGTCCCTGAACCAGATCATGGCCCGAGGTTGAGACACCCAGTTCGACCAGAGTGGTATTTCAACAACGACTCCACCATCACTGGCGTGACAGCTTCACAGTCTCCCACCTATCCTACACAAGCCGAACCGAGCACCAATACCAAGCTATAGTAAAGGTCCCGGGGTCTTTCCGTCCTGCCGCGCGTAACGAGCATCTTTACTCGTAATGCAATTTCGCCGAGTCTGTGGTCGAGACAGCGCCCAAGTCGTTACGCCATTCGTGCAGGTCGGAACTTACCCGACAAGGAATTTCGCTACCTTAGGATGGTTATAGTTACCACCGCCGTTTACTGGCGCTTAAATTCTCCGCTTCGCCCCCCGAAAGGAGCTAACAGGTCCTCTTAACGTTCCAGCACCGGGCAGGCGTCAGTCCGTATACATCGTCTTGCGACTTCGCACGGACCTGTGTTTTTAGTAAACAGTCGCTTGGGCCTGGTCTCTGCGACCACCCACCCCTAGCCCGCAAAGGGGCTTCAAGGCAGATGGCCCTCCTTCTCCCGAAGTTACGGAGGCATTTTGCCGAATTCCTTAACCACAGTTCTCTCGATCGCCTCGGTATTCTCTACCTGACCACCTGTGTCGGTTTGGGGTACGGGCCGCAACAGCACTCGCTAGAGGCTTTTCTCGACAGCATGGGATCACCCTCTTCGCCTCAATCGGCTACGCATCACCTCTCACCCTTCACGACCCCCCGGATTTACCTAGGAGATCAGGCTACAGGCTTACACCACGACAACCACCGCGTGGCGGAGCTACCCTCCTGCGTCACCCCATCACTTGCCTACTACCAGATCGGATCCCACGCTCCCCCACAAACAACACTCCCGAAGGAGCGAAGGTGGGTTCGGATGGTTAGCATCACCAGCCTCGGCATGGACGCACTATCACGAGCACGGGAATATCAACCCGTTGTCCATCGACTACGCCTGACGGCCTCGCCTTAGGTCCCGGCTCACCCTGGGCGGAACAACCTGGCCCAGGAACCCTTGGTCATCCGGCGGCAGAGATTCTCACTCTGCATTCGCTACTCATGCCTGCATTCTCACTCCCACACCCT
>NZ_BAAAJK010000073.1:0-7558 GCF_039526905.1 Pseudonocardia kongjuensis
ACACGCGGATGGAGATGACAGCGGAGACGAGTACTGCGACATGTCGTGGTCGGCGCTGCTCGAGTACGCCCAGATGCTGGTCGGCGAGCGGTCCATCATCGACGTCTTGGAGCAGGCCCTCGCCGACGCCGGGGCGGACAACGCGCGGGACCTGCGGGAGCGCTGGGGGCGCACGACGGCGGTGCTGGACGGGGTCAGCGCTGGCCTGTTCGATCGAGCTGCGGTGGCTGAGGCATTGACCGCCTGTCGGTCCTGGGCTGACGCGGAGTACCTGCTCGTGTCCCACTGCGGAGGGCGGGAGTAGGCCCAGACCAGGGGAGCCCGCGCCACCCTGGCTGGATCAGGCCGCGGGGTCCCCCGGGATGGGATGAGGGGGTCAGCGTGTAGCGGGCGAGTCAGGCTGTGCGTCCTGCTGCCGCACGTCCTTCTGGACCGGAAGTGAGGAGGTAGAGAGTCGGTGTAGTGCTCGGCGGAGGGTGTCGCTCGGAGCCGGGACAGCCGCACCGACAGCGAGCACAGCCTCCTCTAGCGTCTGGATTCGCTGCTCCACGCCATCGGCGGCGGTCTGCTCGGCGGCGCGGCGTTCCTCGATCCACCGTCGCATGAGCAGGCCCGGCTTAACTCCTTCGTCCTGGGCGCGAGTTCGAACCCAGTTGAGGAGGTCCTGAGGCAAGCGCAGCGACGTCCCGACCATCGGGTTGGGGTGAGTGTCGGTCTCCCAGTGCCCGTCTTCCATCTCGTGGGCGGTGGAGTGGTTGTCGTAGTGGTCGCGCAACCGCTGAAGCTGGTCCTGATTCATGGTCATGGTGTGGTGCCCTCCGGTTCGGGCGGGAGTCGCCGGGTCAGTGGTGGTCATCGAGCCTTGCGGGCGAACGCGCGTCTCTCGGCGTCGTCCATGTCGCGGGCGGTCACCACGTAGTACCGGCCGTCCTCGGAAGGGGCTGTGACTACCAGGAGGTGTCTGCCGTTGTCGGTCGTGCCGTAGATGAGCGTGGTGTTCTCGCGGCCGTCGACGAGGTAGCGCGGCCGGGTGTTGACCAGCTCGTCCACCTCGCCTGGGGTCACGGAGTGGCGAGCGATGTGCTCCTCGCTCTGCTCGGTCCACTGGATTTCTCGCCACACGACCGCAGTGTACTCGTTTGTAATACAGCGTGGTACGGGCTGTCCGCGAAGGGTGCTGGCCAGGTCTCGGGGGAGCCGCGCGAGGTGCCGTCGGAGCGAGTTTGAGGCCCGGACCTTGCGGCCGAATGCCAAGAAAAACCGAGATGGTTATAGACGGTGCCAGTGAAAGCCGATATGGTTACAGACATGACAGAGGGAAGAGAGACCCGGGCAGTGCGCGACCGCCTGGTCCGGGAGTACGGCAGCCGACTCACCGTCCGTGCAGCCCGGATGGCGGCCCGCGCTCCGGGGCGGGGCGAATCGCCAGCGAGCTTGCGGGCTCTGGCGCGGAACTGGATTGACGAGACGTCGACATGCCTGCGTCTCGCGGCAGATCTGTTGGAGGCACGCATGGCCGACGACGAAGAGAGGAGAGCTGGGGGATGAGCGATGAAAGAGCCCTCGTCAAGCGGGCGAACCGAGCCGGCCGCGAGCGACCGCTTCGAACGGTGACACCCGGGTTCTGGGTGTACTCCCTCGGCGGTTCCGGGTCGGAGAGCTGGGCGCGAGTGAGGGCAGCGATGAGAAGGGAGGACGGCTCGGGCGGTCAGGTGATTCGACTGGACCTGATCGACAGGAAGGGACGGCCGGTGGTTGTCGAGGCTCCGGCCGCGGCACCTGCGTGGTGCCTCGATGCCAAGACGGCGGCACGGATCGGACTCTAAGGAGGAGTGGTCAGGATGGGATTCCTAAGCAGCACGGCCAAGGGCGGGGCTCGGGCGGGCCGTGCGGTCGCCCGAGAGGTAGCCGCGGCTCGGCACGACCGGCGTGGCGTGAGCACCGAGCGTCCCGATGGGCGGGTGTACTGCCGAGCATGTGGCCGCCGTGTTCGTTCAGGCTTCGGTGAGGTGTGCAGCCGGGCCGCCTGTCATCGCACGTTCATGATCCGGCAGGGGATGTGATGGGCTAGCCATCCGCCAGTGATAGCACCTGACCTGCACTGACGGGGGGTAGTTAGTAAAAAAACACGGAAACACTTGCCGGTGCTACTGAAACCCGATAGTGTTACAGACATGATGGAGATGATGATCCTGGACGACAACGGAGCGGTCACCGGCTGGCGGGTGGCGACCCGGTCGGCGGGCCTGGCTCGTCTGGCCGAGACCCGTGAGGAGGTCGCCCGCCTCGCCGCAGCTCACGGCGTCGCCGTCACGCCCGAGGTCTACGAGATCGGACTGGTGACCCACAGCCGCGAGTGCGGAGGGCGGCACTGCCCGGACGAGCTCGGGATGGGCCCCGGTTGCTCTTTCGAGGGGCTGAACCTGACCGAGACGACCTGACAGAGCGGTCCCGCGGGGGCGGGCCTCCTTCCCCCGCGGGCCCCCCGGCCGTTTCCACACCGCGGCCGAGAGTGGCGAGAGAGACGGAAGGAGTTGCCAGATGCAGACACCCAGCCAGGAACAGGAACGAGTCCTGGGGCAGTGCCGTCGGGAGGCGCTGAGCGAGACTTGGAAAGGGAGCGCAGGAGTAGTCGTGTTCATCGCACTCGCAGCGATGGCGCTGGTCGTGATGGAACCCGCGACCGACTTCGGGCAGGTGGCGCTGGCTTGGCTCGTCATCGGCGCCGTGGGCAACGAGGCGGGCGGGTGCGTGGTGTCGGCTGTGAGTGCCTGGCGTGCCGTAGGCAGGATGCGTCGCGATCCCGAGTACCTGGCCGCGATGGTGGCGGTGGAGGCGGCGGAGGCCCGCGCCGAGTACGTCGCGCTCGGCAGCCGGGGGTGAGGCGCGGCGAACGTTCTCTCGCCCCCCGGCACCGTGATCAGGTCGTGCCAAGGACAGCCAGCAGAGATGGTGAACAGACAGGAGGTCATGCGATGCGCACACCCCGCGCGGATGCGAGTTTCGAGGAGTTGAAGGCTCTCCGTGACAGTGGTTACCGGGGCCCCGTAGACGAAGAAGGAAAGCCCACGACTCATGAGCAGTGGTGTGAGAAGCACGGAATCGACCCAACGACCGGTAAGCCGAAGCGTTAGGGGCCCGGGAGGTCGCACATGATCAGGGCAGGCCGAGAGGCGATCGACCGGGCGGAGGTTGGGGCTCTGCACGGCCTGACCGTCTCGCAGGCCGCCAGACGGAAGCCGTGGGCCGACCCGGGCCACCCACCCCCGATCAATCGGCCGGGCGGGCGGAAGGGTCCACTATGGGACCTAGCGCAGGTGCGAGCCTATGTCCGTGGCGACCCTGTCCCACCGCTGCCGACTGTGGACGACCCGGCCGACCTGCTTGACGCATCCGAGGCCGCCTCGCTCGCCGGTATCAAGCCCGCGAGCTGGGTGCGGTACGCCGGGATCCCTGGCGCGTTGCCTGAGGTCGCGCGCGAGGTCTATGGGCAACCGCACTGGCGGCGAGACAGTGTGCAGCACTGGTTACCAACACGGCCGGGCAGCGGTGCGGGTGGAGGCCGGCCGCTGAGGAACGGGTTGACGGTCGAGCAGGTCGACGAGCAGGCAGCCGAGCTGATGGCGCGGGTGGCTGATGAGGGACGTTCGATGGGTGTGCGGGAGTTGGCGCGGGCGCTTGGTGTGGCTCCGAACACCGCTACGTCGATTCTTCGGCGAGTGACAGAGAAGCAGAACACTCAACAGCGTCGGGAGCGTCTCGAACATCAGTCAGAATAGATAGTCTAGAGCTGTACGGGGATACGGCGGGGAGGGAATTAGCACGTGGCCAGGATCGAAACTGTGCGGCTCGTTGACGACTTGACTGGTGAGGAGGCCGCCGAGACGGTGGAGTTCGGAGTTGACGGTCGGAACTACGAGATCGACCTCACGGCCGGGAACGCACGGGCGCTGCGGGATGCGCTTGCCACCTACGTCACGGCAGCGCGCCGGGCCGTAGGTGGCGAGCGACGAGCCGGGTACACGAGTCGGTTGCACCGGTCCAGTCGCACGTCGGGCTCGCTGGCAGAGTCGCGAGAGCAGAACCGACAGGTACGGGAATGGGCGCGGAACAACGGGTTCACGGTCTCTGAGCGGGGCAGGATCCCGACCGAGGTGCTGACCGCTTACTCCGGGCGCTCGGATGCCGGTGCAACCGAGTCTCAGCCGATGGCGACGACGCAACCAACGCCAACGGGATCTGTCCAGTTCAGCGGATAGCCGAGCAGCGAACGACGGGCCCTCGTCTATGCCGTTCCGTGAGGACGCGGCTTAGGCGAGGGCCCCGTTCGTTGCGTGGTCGCACGAGCCAGTTGGTCAGGCACTCAGGGCTGCCCGGCCTGGTTCTTACGTGGTCCCCGCGGCATTCCACTCGCTACTCGGTTCACGGCCTCGCGGAACTGCTTGTTGGTTCGCCAGTAGGCGATCATCGCCCGTACTCGGGTGTTGGCGTCCGCACCGTCGATGGTCTTCGCGAAGGTGAGGTCGCGATGGTCGTCCTCGTGCAGGTAGAAGCCTGTCCGCTTGGCTGCCTCCGTGGTTGGCACCCGGACCGCCGCGGCGGGATCGCGCTTGATCCGCTCGGCCTCTTCCCCCTCGGGATACGGGATCAGCTCAGCCATGCGCTGATCCCTGGCGCTGCGCTGACTAGAGCGCGCGGAGGTCGTACGGCCGGATCCTCCGCCCCGAGAGCGGTTGGGCTGGGGGGGTGTGGACTCGGCGGGCTGCGCGGCTTCCTGGGCCCTGGTGGGGACGCTCCGTCGTGGGCCGGCGCTCCCGCTGCTTGACGCCCCGCGGGCGGTCTTAGTGGAGCTGCGTCGTCGCGGCGGCGCCTTGGTAGAAGGGTTGGTGTCCGTGACCGCGTGCGAGTCGGTCTCGACCGGCGCGGAGGAGGTCTGCTCAGGCTGCTGCTTGGATTCCTGCGGCTGCTGGTCGACGTCGGTGAGACTGCCGAGGATGGAGCGACGTTTCGCCATCATGCGGTAGTACCTTTCGGGCTGGCGGGCTCGGAGACGTCGGGCCACTTCATCCCAAGTAGCCCCTTGAACAGCTCGTGAGCGAGAAGGCGGTACTCCCGCTCTGCAGCACGGGCGGTGGACCGACGGCCTCCCGGCATTGCACTCACCGGACGGTCGGCAGCGACAGCCTGGGCGTGCACAACGAGGTCACGGATGATGCTGCGGGCTACAGCAATCCCGCTCGTGGCGATCTCCGTTAGGTCGTTCAACGCCAGGTGCATCGCCTCGGTCCTCACGAAGGTCCCGACCAGCAGGTACGGGATCTTCGCCGGGATGATCACGGAGTTGATCACCTCTACGACCGGGCGTAGATCCATAACCCGGACTGCGCTTGGTACGAGCAGCGCGTCCACGACCGGCGACCCGTCGGAGCCATGCAGGAGGGCGTTCCACGCATCCGAGGTCCGGGCGCCCGGAAGGTCGATGATGATCAGGTCGTACTCGTCAATCTCGCGAAGACGAGACAGTGCGTGTGCAGAGTCCCCGACCACGTCAACGTCGAACGGCATGTGATCCCCGGCCCGGACCGACCAGTTGTAGGCGCTGCGGTTCTCGTCGGCGTCGATCAGGAGGACCTTGTAGTGCTCGTGTGCTGCGAGAACAGCGAGGGTTACGGCGCTCTGGGTCTTGCCGACACCGCCCTTCGGAGAGCCGACGCCGAGGACCTTCGGGCGCTTCGCGGCGTCGCTGTCGGATCGCGTCATGCGCGCATCGTAGCGCTAGTGTCTTAGTGTGAAAACACGTGGTGGTCAGACAGCGATCCGGTCGAGTTGAGGACCGGTCCCGGATTCCCGCCAAGGTCTCGGGACCGGCCCTCGGGGATGGGCTGGGCTCGGGCGCCGCCACCCGGCCCCAGCCGTGGCTCAGTTACTTGCGCTCGCTGTAGGGCTCAGGGAACCCGTCAGCGATGTGTGCACTGATCTCGGTCAGCACGTCCCTGGTGCTCAGGCGAAGCCGTCGGAAGTCGATCCGACCACCAGAGGCCAAGTGCGGATCATGGGGCAAGCTCACGACCGCCCGCACCCGGGGGCGGAAATGCTCGGTGATGCGGGCGGCATCGACGTCCTCTGAGGTGTCCTTGCAGTTCAGGACGACGATGGAATTCCTGGCTTGTTCTGCGTAACCGTGGCTTTCGAGCCAGTCGAGAGTGTGACCGGCCCGACTTGCGCCGTCGACCGTGGGGCTGCCAACGACGACCACCGAATGGGCCATCTCTAAGGTTGGCGTCATTGTGTCGTGAGAGATTCCCGTGCCGCAGTCAGTGAATACCAGATTGAAGTACTTGGATAGTAGTTGTGCGACTCGCCGGTACTCCTGAGCAGTGAGTGCTTCACTGACCGCCGGGTCCTGATCCGAGGCGAGCACTTTCAGTCGCCCAGCAAGTGTCATGTAGCTCGTAACATCTGTTAGGGCATCGAGTTTGTCGAGATCTCGCAACAGGTGACGAATGTTCACGCTCGAATCCCCGGTGAGCCTATCAGCGAGCGTGCCGGCGTCGGGATTCGCATCAATGACGCTCACCTGATCCCCGCGCGTTTCGGCCATCGAGAATCCGATGCACGCGGTAAGAGTTGTCTTTCCGATGCCGCCTTTAACGCTCAGAACGGCCACACGATGAGGTGCGTGGAGGCGCCGCCGGACGCGCTCACGAAGCTGCTGACGGGCCTTCTCCGCCTCACCGATGCCCGGGTTGAACAGCCCCCCGCTCATCCAATAGACGGCGCGCCGCCACCCGTACTGCGGGATGTCTGCCCGGTGTTTGGTGAGTGAGTCGTGATTTAGGGTCTGCCCGCTCAGGTAGCGCGGCCCGTGTGAACGCTCGCCTGCGCTCTCTGTGATGGGGGGCAATGAGTCCTGGCGTGCTTCGGGTCCGGGACTGGGCTCATTCGCCCTATCGTCCTCGACTGGGGAGTCGGCCGTAGCGGGTTGCCTTCTCGGGATATCTGTAGTCGATGGGCTGGTTGCGTTTGGATCCATATCTGGGGTCCATTTGAGCGCAGTAGCGGTAGTGGCACCGCGACTCTGACCGTTCATCTCGCTTGGCTCTTGCGGCCTTGGCCGCGGCTCTACGCGAGGTGCTGGCGGCGCGCCTTCCTCGTCCCATCCTTGCTGGAACATGCTGTTACCACCCATCTGAATCGTCAGCCCCCTTGATGGAATACTGTTTAGCAACGAGCTGGACTGTCTATTTCGGGAGTCCGAGCTGCTCGGAGCATGATGGCCAAGCGCTATAGCCGCCTCGGTCGGAACGCACCTTCTCGGCAATCTCGATCTGTTGTTCGCGGGTGGCCTGATCAGCGGTGGGGGCATACTGTTCCCCGCCATAAGCAGCCCAAGTGGATTTATCGAATTGCAATCCACCGTGGTAGCCGTTACCCGTATTGATCGACCAGTCGCCACTCGACTCGCATTCTGCGAGTTTGTCCCAAGTTCCTGCATTCGCGGGTGCGGCAGGCGCTTCGGGTCCCCCGGGGTCTGCGGCTGCGGGAGCCCCATCCTCGC
>NZ_BAAAJK010000074.1:0-1148 GCF_039526905.1 Pseudonocardia kongjuensis
GGGGCTGAGGTTGCCCAGCCGGGAGTGCCGCCGCAAGGGGTTGTAGAAGCCCTCGATGAAGGAGAACACCTCCATCTCGAGCTCATGCCGGCTCGGCCAAGCCCTTCGGTAGATCATCTCTTCTTTGAGGGTGGCGAAGAAGCTCTCGGCCATGGCGTTGTCGAAGGCGTCGCCGATGCTGCCCATCGAGGCGACCACGCCGCTGGTGCGCAGGGTGCGGCCGAAGTCGATCGAGGTGTATTGGACGCCGTGGTCGCTGTGGTGGATCAACCCGGCAACCGGTTTGCGCTGGTGCAGGGCCATACCCAGGGCGTCGAGGACGAGCTCGCGGCGCAAGTGGTCGGCCATCGCCCACCCGACGACACAGCGGGTGCAGGCGTCCAGGACCACCGCGAGGTAGAGGAATCCCTCCCAGGTGCGCAGGTAGGAGATGTCGGCGACCCATAGCTGGTCCGGGCCCTCGGCGACGAACTGCCGCTTGACCAGGTCCGGCGCGACCGATCCGGCGCCGACACGGCTGCGTTTCTTGCCGTGGCGGCGCCGATGGATGCCCTCGATACCCGCGACGGTCATGAGCCGGGCGACCTTCTTGTGGTTCCAGGCCCGGCCCTGTTGGTCACGATCGCGGATCTCGGCAGTCAGACGGCGGGCGCCGTAGGTGCGGCGGTGCTCGGCCCAGGCATCGTGGAGTTCGTTCGCGGCGTGCGCGTCAGCGAGGTCGTCCTCGGAGATCACCGGCCGGCCGCGACCGATCCAGTCATAGAACGCTGAGGTGCTGACCTGCAGGACCCGGCACAGGAGACGGACGGGGTAGGTGGTCTTCTCCGCGGCGATGAACCCGTAGATCGCTTCTCGGGTCACCGGTCTGTCTCCCGGGCGAAGAAGACCGCGGCTTTTCGCAGCACCTCTTTCTCCAGCTCCAACTCCGCGACCCGGCGACGCAGCCGGGCCAGTTCGGCGCGTTCCTCCCCGCCGACAGCGGCGGGTCCGTCGCGGCGTTCCCGGCGCAACGCCTCGACCCAGTTCCGCAGGGTCTCGTGGTTCACCCCGAGCTCGCGGGCGACCTCTCGGATCGAGCGGCCACCGTCGAGTGCGAGCTTCGCGGCGTTGCGCCGGAACTCCTCGGGGTACTTGCTTCGACGCCCCAT
>NZ_BAAAJK010000075.1:0-686 GCF_039526905.1 Pseudonocardia kongjuensis
GCGCGCACCGCAACCAGCGGGCTACACGCTGGCGCAAGCTCTCCGCCGGCCGCCAGGCCCTGCTGGTGGTGGCCTATCTGCGCAAGGGCGAGACCTATGCCGACCTGGCCTGCGGGTTCGAGATCGGCACGTCAACGGTCTACCGCTACGTGCGCGAAGCGCTCGCCCTGCTCGCGGCGATGGCCCCGACGCTGGAGCAGGCGATCGAGGTCGCCTCACGCAAGGCGTTCGTGATCGTCGACGGCAGCCTGCTGCGGATCGACCGGGTCGGCATGGCGTCCGGCCGAGACCGCCCCTACTACAGCGGCAAGCACAAGGCCCACGGGCTGAACGTGCAGGTCATCGCCGACCCGGTCGGCAGGCTGGTGTGGATCTCCCCACCGCTGCCTGGCGCGCGGCACGACATGGGAGCCGCCCGCGACCACGGGATCATCGAGGCGCTGACCGCGCATGAGATCCCCGCGGTCGCCGACACCGCCTACCAAGGCGCCGGTCCGATGGTGGCCGTGCCGCAGCGGCGTCGGCGCATCGACCCGGACACCGGGCGCTACCGGCGCCTGTCGCGCAACCAGAGGGAGGTCAACGCCGCACACGCCCGCCGACGCGGGCCGGGTGAGCGGGTCAACGCCGAGCTGAAGAACTGGAAGGTTCTGCGCAAGATCAGATCCTGCCCGACCCGGGCCGCC
>NZ_BAAAJK010000076.1:0-1902 GCF_039526905.1 Pseudonocardia kongjuensis
CGTCGAGACGCCCCGGAGGGGCGTGTCTCTAGACGGTGAGATCGCTGCTGGTCAGCGGCTTGCGGCGGCGAGTTCGATGATCTGCTTCGGAGCGGGGATGTCGAGGCGGGCGAGCAGATCTTGCTGGGGCTTGGACAGCTCGGTGCGCTGGCGGAACACCCCGGCCGGTCCGGTGAAGGTCCCGGCGTGGAGCCGGTCGAGGTGGCGGCGCACGTGATGCCAGGTGTGGTCGGTGGTGGTCTCGATGATCCTGATCAGCAGGAGCGCGAGCCAGCACAGCACCACGTGGGCGCGGATACGTTCTTCGAGGCGGTGATAGACCGGGCGCAGGTCGATGATCTGCTTCATGTCGCGCCAGCCGCGTTCGACTTCCAGGAGCTGCTTGTAACCGCGCGCGATGTCCGCGGCCGGCAGGTGGGGGTCCGAGCAGCGCAGCAGGTACTTCCCGTCGAGGTTCGCCTCGGCCTTGATCTTGGCCTTGTCGATGCGCAGCAGCCCGCCAGGAGTGACACGCAGGTAGCGGTTGAGACCGGGCTTGGTCGAGATCCGTCCGCGTAGCTCGCCGCGCTTCATCACCGGGAGCTTGTCCGACCCGGCGATCAGCTCGTCGAGCTGGGCGAGGAGCTGTTCACGGATATGGGCGTCGCGCTGCGCGGCGTCGGGGTTGTGGCAGATGACGAACCGCTCAGTCTCCGACACCTTCACCTCCTTGATCCGCATGTTCTCCGCGATCTCGGTGTAGCGGCCCTGGCGCGACAGCGCGGCCTTGATCTCCACCGAGTCCGAGCGGAGCTTCTCCCCGATGATGTAGGCGTGATCGCCCTGGCGCAGGTAGCGGCGATTGCGTTCCGAGGAGAACCCGCGGTCGGCGACCCACACGATCTTCGACAGGGTCCAGTCCCGCATGTCGTCCTTGACCTGCCGGATCAGCTTGGAGTCCGCGGTGTTCCCGGGCCAGCACCACACCCGCACCGGGATCCCGTCGCGGGTCACGGCCATCCCGATCACGATCTGCGGGAGGTCGTCGCGGGAGTCCTTGGACTTGCCGTAGGCCCGGAACCCGACGCTGTCCTCTGTGCCGTCCTTGCCGTCCTTGCCGTCCTTGCCGTCCTGGTCGGGGAGGGGGTGGCCGTGTTCGTCGCGGGTCACGGGTTCGTCGGGTTCGTCGGGGTCGTCGAGTTCGAAGTAGGTGGAGGTGGTGTCGAAGAACAGCAGGTCGACCTCGAGGTTGAGCAGGTTCGCCACCTGCCCGAACACCCCGGCCTCGAGTTGCTCGCGGACATCGTGGAGCCAGTCCATCGCCCGGTAGCAGGCGTCGTCGGAGGTCGTGGGGAGCCCGTCGATGTGCACGTCGTGGTTGATCCAGTCCGCGGCGGCCAGCTTCGACGACGGGGCGAGCGCCCGGTTGGCGACCAGCCCGAACAACACCCGCTCGGTGGCCGCAGTGTCGCGGGGCCGGCCGCGGCGCGGCTTGCCACCCGGACCTGCGTGAAGGCCGCGCAGCACGGTGTCGATGCCCAACCGCTGCCACAGCGCGTCGAGGACGAACGTTCCGCCCCACGGGCGGGACTCGCAGAACACCAGCTCCGAGCCCGCGGTCGCGGCCAGCGCCTCGGCCGGGTCCAGCAGCCGGGACAACGACCCGACCAGCCGCTTGACCGCGTCCCGGTCGAGCTGATCAGCCCGCCCGAACCCGTAGAGGATCTTCGGGACCGACCGGCCGGCGACCGGATCCCACTCGTTGTGCGCCAGGTGCAGGTAGCGGACCGTGCCGCTCTTGGTCTTCCGTGCCGTCGTCTTCACGTACATCGCTCTAGACCTTAGACCATCACGGCTCGCCCAGCAGCAGCTAACCAGCCAGGCGTTTCTCTAGGCGTTTCTCGGTTCGACAGCCACCCGCAC
>NZ_BAAAJK010000077.1:0-2261 GCF_039526905.1 Pseudonocardia kongjuensis
ATTTGGTGACCTTGCCGACCTCGCTGGTGGGCGAGTACTGGCCCTTGGTCAGGCCGTAGATCCGGTTGTTGAACAGCAGGATCTTGATGTTGACGTTGCGGCGCAGGGCGTGGATGAGGTGGTTGCCGCCGATCGACAGGGCGTCGCCGTCGCCGGTGACGACCCAGACGCTCAGGTCGGGTCGGGAGGTGGCCAGGCCGGTGGCGATGGTGGGGGCGCGGCCGTGGATGGAGTGCATCCCGTAGGTGTTGAGGTAGTAGGGGAAGCGGCTCGAGCAGCCGATGCCGGAGACGAACACGGTGTTCTCGCGGCGGATGCCCAGGGTGGGCAGGAACTGGCGGACGGCGGCGAGCACGGCGTAGTCGCCGCAGCCGGGGCACCAGCGGACCTCCTGGTCGGAGGTGTAGTCCTTGGCGGTCTGGGTGGCGTCGGTGGTGGGGACGCCGTCGAGGCCGCCGATCGTGGGCAGACCGAGATCGGTGCTCATGCGTGGGCCTCCAGCCCGGTGAGGTGGTCGAGGAACACGTCCTGGAGTTCCTCGGCGCCGAAGGGCAGCCCGGCGACCTTGGTGTAGGACTTGACGTCGACCAGGTGCCGGGCGCGCAGCAGCATCGCGAGCTGGCCGAGGTTCATCTCGGGGCAGAGCACGGTGCGGTAGCCGGACAGGACCTCGCCGAGGTTGGCCGGCATCGGGTTGAGGTGGCGCAGGTGTGTGGTGGCGACGGGGTGGCCGAGCTTGCGCACGCGCCGGGCGGCGGCGTTGATCGGGCCGTAGGTGGAGCCCCAGCCGATCACCAGCACCTCGGCGGTGCCGTCGGGGTCGTCGACGGTGAGATCGGGGACCTCGATGCCGTCGATCTTGGCCTGGCGCAGCCGGACCATCCGGTCGTGGTTGTCGGGGTCGTAGGAGATCGAGCCGCGCCCGTCGGCCTTCTCCAGGCCGCCGACGCGGTGCTCGAGGCCGGGGGTGCCCGGGATCGCCCAGGGCCGGGCGAGGGTCTCGGGATCGCGCAGGTAGGGCCAGAACTCGCCGGACCCGTCGGGGGCGTTGGGTTCGGTGGCGAAGCCGGGGTCGAGGGTGGGCAGCGAGTCGGCGTCGGGGATGCGCCACGGCTCGGAGCCGTTGGCCAGCGCACCGTCGGAGAGCAGCATCACCGGGGTGCGGTAGCGGACCGCGATCGCGGCGGCCTCGACCGCGGCGGAGAAGCAGTCGCCGGGGGTGGCGGGGGCGATCACCGGTAGCGGGGCCTCGCCGTTGCGGCCGTGCAGGGCCTGGAGCAGGTCGGCCTGCTCGGTCTTGGTGGGCAGCCCGGTCGAGGGCCCGCCGCGCTGGACGTCGATCACCAGCAGCGGCAGTTCCAGGGCCACGGCCAGGCCGACGGTCTCGGCCTTGAGCGCGATCCCCGGCCCGGAGGTGGTGGTGACCCCCAGCGCGCCACCGAAGCTGGCACCCAGCGCGGCGCCGACACCGGAGATCTCGTCCTCGGCCTGGAAGGTGGTCACACCGAACGCCTTGTGCTTGGACAGCTCGTGCAGCACGTCGGAGGCCGGGGTGATCGGGTAGGTGCCCAGGAACACCGGCAGCCCGGTGGTGCGCCCGGCCGCGACGATGCCGTAGGCCAGTGCGACGTTGCCGGTGATCTGGCGGTAGGTGCCCGGGGCCAGCCGGGCGGGGGCGACCTCGTAGGTGACCGCGAACGCCTCGGTGGTCTCGCCGTAGGCGTGCCCGGCGCGGAAGGCCAGCACGTTGGCCTCGGCGATGTCGGGGCGCTTGGCGAACTTCTCGCGCAGGAACCGCTCGGTCGACTCACTGGGCCGGTGATACATCCACGACAGCAGCCCGAGCGCGAACATGTTCTTCGCCCGCTCGGCGTCCTTCTTCGACAGCCCGGTCTCGGCCAGCGCTCCCCGGGTCAGGGTGGCCATCGCCACGCCGTGCACCGCGTAGGCGGCCAGCGAGTCGTCCTCCAGCGGGTTCGCGTCGTAGCCGACCTTGGTCAGGTTCCGCTTGGTGAACTCGTCGGTGTTGACGATCAGCACCCCGCCCGGGGGCAGATCGGCGATGTTGGCCTTCAACGCGGCCGGGTTCATCGCGACCAGCACATCCGGGCGGTCACCAGGGGTCAGGATGTCGTAGTTGGCGAAGTGCAGCTGGAACGAGCTGACCCCGGGCAGCGTCCCGGCAGGCGCCCGGATCTCGGCCGGGAAGTTCGGCAACGTGGACAGGTCGTTGCCGAAATTCGCCGTCTCCGAGGTGAACC